>NZ_QLTA01000011.1 GCF_003269065.1 Paracidovorax anthurii | reverse complement strand
TAGCTCGCCCGATCCAGCAACTGGTACTCCATCTGCTCATCGGACAGGTTGTACAGCCGCTTCAACACCAGGATGCGCACCATGACCTCGGTGGGGTAGCTGGGCCGCCCGCCCTTGCGGCCATCGCCGCGCTCGATGAGCGCATCCACCAGCCGGGTCAGCTCCGCGAAATCGATGTGCCGCGCGATCACCTGCAACGGATCGCCCACCTCATCCCTCTTGTGCTGGCGCGAGGCCTCCGCGAACAGGTCGAACTTCAGCGCGCTGCGGGGAGTGATCATGGCTATGGCGGACTCAGGCGTTCTCGGTCAAAGACAGAGGGGCTGGGTTTTGAGAGGTTCCCAGATGTTGAACATCAGATTTGAGACTGCCTCACCTTGTGATTAATCGGATTTTTGCCTTATCGTCATGGAGGAAAATGACGCAAGAATCTGTGCGCCAAATATCGCGGTAATTTCCATTATTTCCATTTCCCCTCGATTAATGCATTCCAAGGCATTGGTTGCCACTGATAGCATTTTGCAATCACATTCATCTTCTGATCGTCCGGTGGTTAAATAAAAAACCGCTTGCCTGAGTTCATCCGTGCAACTCTCATGAGTCCAATGATTTACTTCATCAATGATATTGCTCTGACGAAATTCATTAATCAAGAGCTTGTCGACGTTGTGCATTTCTATAGCAACATCAGTGCCGCCCTTCAATGTAATGAATAGAGTAAGTTCTTTTCCATTTTTGTTGAGCCCTACCCCCACCAAACGACTTTCTATAAAACTCACAGAATCTCCAAGAATGGTTTTCATTTGCAAGCTTCATTATTTAAACTGCACCCACTCCGATCCCAGGAGGGACCGCAACAATAAGCCCCCTCTGTACCAAAATCTGCCCCCAACAGAGCGTTTTTTCCGCTAGGGTCGATGTATTTGACTGGGTTTGCATTTACGTATGCAAACCGATTCCATCCGCCCGCGAGCCCAATCGGGTCCGCCTGGATATACCTCCCCGTCCCCGCGTCGTAATACCGATGCAGGTTGTAGCTCAGCCCCGTCTCCTCATCCCACACCGGCCCTGGATACCGCAGGTCGAACCGCACCGATCAGGCCGGAAACCGTGGGCAGATAAATGACCTCGGTGCTCTCCATCTCCCCCGCCGGCGCTGTGCTGTTGCCGCTCCTGCGGTTGCCGTACTGGCCCAGCACCGTGCTGCCGATGCCGTCTTCGGCATACACCGTCTGCACCGTGGCTGCCGTAGCGCCCGCTCCGGCATCGCGCTTGAACACTCGTTGGCCCAGAGCATTCACCGCACTGCCGGTACTGAATTCCGGCCATGCGCTTGAACTTGCTGCATTTGAGTCATCTGTAGCGCTAAATCTCTCGGCACATAATCACTGACCAAAGTTCACTTCATCGCCACAAAACCAAAACCCGTGGCCTCCAGCCTCTTAAATCCGAGAATCGCATATTCATCATTCATACCAACTTCATAAGGCGCCCCCACAACCAACAACCCTTGATAGCCTATTGATTGAGCATCTTCGTTGTAATGATCATCCAGGGAGAAAATTATTCTCGATGCGGCAGACTTCATTTCCTCCCCCTGCCTTACGGGAAACCAAGTTATTGACACATCACCGCTATTTCTTAGAAATAATCTCTTAAACACCATGTTCTCCGGAACATCTGCAATCCATATGGGCATACAAAGCGCCAAAGCCTCTACCATCAGAGGACTATCAGAACTCAGAACCAGTGCCACAGTTTTTGTCATTCCAATACTCCCTGTCAATTGCATCCAGCCGGATTCTTTCGACCACGAGGCCACGGGGAAAATCCATTTTCAGGAACTTCTCTTGGACCTTGAGGGCCGCCCCAATTGTGAGGATGAGGCTGACCCTGACCGTGGTCATGATCCCAATCGATATCGACAGTCGGCCGTCCATCAGGACCATATAGTCGCTCTTGCCCACTTCCGGGATTGGTATGCCACTCCCAAGGTTTCCCACGGTTTGGAGTCTTCTCCTGATATATGTTTTGACTGGCCCACCATGCGCCCGCAATAACAGCAACCTCTCCAACATAGGGCAATGCAGGAATCAAACACAATGGGCATAAACCAACAGGATCGATTTTCAGAAGTGGATTCGCGTTCACATAAACAAAACGATTCCATCCCCCATCCAACCCAATCGGATCAGCCTGGATATACCGCCCCGTCCCCGCGTCGTAATACCGATGCAGGTTGTAGCTCAGCCCCGTCTCCTCGTCCCACACCTGCCCTGGATACCGCAGGTCGAACCGCACCGCTTCCCCATAACTACGGCCGCTGGCCTCGCCGCTTTGCGCATAGCCCGTCGCCCCGGTGGTCGGGTTCGCCTCTCCAAAGCCCGTGATCAGCCACTGCCACACCACCTGCCCTTGGGCGTTGGTCAGCCTTCGCGGCGTGTTCAGGTGATCCGCGTCGATTGCATATAGCCGCCCGTTGATCTGCGCCGCCACCGGCATCGGACCGGAGGCCGTGGGCAGGTAGATGATCTCCGTGCTGTCCATCTCCCCCGCCGGCGCCGCACTATTGCCGCTCCTGCGGTTGCCGTACTGGCCGAGCACCGTGCTGCCGATGCCGTCTTCCGCATAGACCGTTTGCACGGTGACCGCAGCGCTGGCGTTGGTGCCGGAGATGCGCGCATCGCGTTTGAAGACCCGCTGGCCCAGGGCATTGGTGGTGTATTCCACGGCCAGGGCGTTCTTGGGGTCGGCGTTCAAGCCTACTTTGGCGATGCGCCCATCCGCGCCGTAGTGCAGGTAGGCGTCGCCCTTCTTCGTGAGCGCCCCCGTGGCGTCCTGGGCATAGGTGATCTGGGTCGTGCGCGCCGCCGCCCCCGCCGGCGTGAAGGTTTCGCTGTAGCCCTTGAGCCGATTGCTGCCCGCCACCGGCTGGTACACCCGCTCCAGCCGGGCCGTGCCGGCCCCCGTGGCGCTGGTATGGAAGGCCTGCGTGCGGTTGCCGTTGGCATCCCACGCATAGCCGCTGGCCGTGGCCCCCACGGTGTCGCCCAGGCCCCAGCCCCGGGGCAGCGCCAGGCCCGCGGGCAGGCTGTGGGCGCTGGCCGTCAGCCGGCCTGCCGCGTCGTAGGTGAAGGCACTGGCCAGCACCGCCTGCTGCGCGGCCGTGCCGCTCGCCGCCGGCAGCATGTGCCGCTGCTGCAGTTGGGTGAGCCGCCCGGCGCTGTCCCAGGTGAGCTGGGGCAGGAGCCGGCTGGAGGCCAGCTGGCCCGCCACGGTGTAGCTGCGCTGCTCCTTCAGGCCGCTGGCCGCCCACGTCCAGCCCGTGGGCTGGCCCAGCGGGCTCCAGGTGATCCCCGTGAGCAGCGGCTGGCCGTTCCACTGCAGGCCGGTGAGCTGCCCCGTGGCGTCGTACTGCCGCTGCAGCCGCTTGCCGCCGGGATAGGCCATGGCGGCGATCTCTCCCGCTCCGGCACTGCCGCCCGGCACGTACTCATAGCCCACGGACCGCGTGTCGCCGCCGGTCAGGATCTGCGTCTTGGCCATGACCCGGCCGAGCCTGTCGTAGCGGTAGCGCGTGGTCACTCCAGGGTCTTGCAGTTCGCTCAGCGCGCCCGTGCTCGCCTGGGGCGCGCCGTCGGCGTTGTAGGCCGCGCCTGCCAGGTCGTAGCGCAGCACGCTTTGCCTGCCGTCCGCGAAGAGCAGCCGCGTCGTCCTGCCCAGCGCGTCGCGGGTCGCCCGGGTGGTGCGGGCCAGCGCATCCGTCCATTGGACGGCGCGCCCCATGGCGTCGTACTGGATGTCGGTGCCTCCCGCGTCCGCCGTGGATTCGCGCGTGGGGTTGCCGCGCAGGTCGTTGGCATAGGTGGTGGCCACGCCCGTGAAGTCGGTGGCCGCCTTCACCACGCCCAGGCCGTCATAGGCCAGCGAGGCGGATTTGCCGGAAGGGTCGGTGATCTTCGTCGCCTGCCCGAACGCATTGCGCTGGAAGGTGGTGCTCTGGTTCAGGGCGTTGGTCTGCGCGGCCAGTTCGCCATTGGGGCCATAGGCATAGCGGTCCCTGGAATCCCCCGCCTGCACGGTTTCGAGCTGGTTGAGCGCGTTGTATTGCTTTTGCTCCCTCCAGGCGATTGTTCCGGCGGCATCGCCGATCTCCGTCAGGACGACGTTGTTGAAGCCGTCGTAGGCATGGCGCCCCCAGGCGCCGCGGTTGTCCTTCCAGCCGGACAGCCGGTGGGCGTCGTCGTAGGCGTAATCCACGGCGTACCCCGAAGGCTCGCTCTTCCTGGAGAGCTTTCCGATGGCGTTGTACTCGTAATTCCAATACAGGCCGGCCGTCGCCACCTGGGTGACGAATCGGCGGGGATCGGCGCCCGTCTCGAATTCGTAGCGGACGCCGTTGGGCAAGCCCATGAGGTAGAGATAGCCCTCCTGGCGGAAGTACGACGTGGTCTGCCCCAGCGCATTGGTCACCTCCGTGGGCCGGGGGTCGGGCGGATTGGGATAGTTGTAGGTGGTCTTGAAGCCGTTCGCATCGGTGGCGGACAGCAGCAGCCCGCCGCTGTACTCCCAGCTCCGGGTCACGGCCCTGGAAGCGCCCCCGGGCTGCACGGCGTCATAGACGCGCTCGCCGATCAGGTTGCCCAGCGCGTCGTAGGTGTATTCGGTCGCCCGGTTCGCCTCCCGCCGTTTGACGGGCAGGCGGAACGATGCGTGCCACTCCGTCTGCACAGACCGCTCATCGGCCGTGCCGGCGGCGTGCGTGGCCAGGGTCGGCAGTTGCCGGCCCTCGTCCCACACGTAGACGTTTTTGCGCCCCGCGAAGTCCTCTTCCGTGGTGATGAGCCCCGCGGCATTCTGGGTTCGGCGGGTCACCGGGGCATACGCCAGGGCCGGGACTGCCGACGCCCCGGTAATGGCCAGCGCCCCGTTCTGGTAGCTGAAACCGAATTCACGGTTCTTGCCCTGAGCATCCTTCACCAGCGCCCGGCCCGCGCCGATCGCCGAATAATCGAATTCATGCGCCAGCGCATCACCCGCGTGGGCGGCTTTCAGGGTGCGCCCCGCATCGTCATAGGCAAAGCTGGCGAACCGGCGGCCGTTCTCGTCGATGATGGCAGTCAGCAATAACGGGAGCTGGGCATTCTCGTAGGTGAATCGTTTCGTATACCGCCCGTCCAGGCTCACGGATTCCAGGCTGCCGCCGGCATAGGTGTAATAGGTCCTGAGGCCGTTCGGGTTCGAGATATTCTTGATGGACCCATCGTCATTGCGCTCGATGTTGATCGCTTTGCCGAAATGGTTCCTGATCGTCATCAGGCGTCCATTCTGGTAGCCGTAGGAAATCACCCAGCCGTTGCGGAACTGGCGGCTCAGGATCTTTCCGGCACTGTCGAATTTCAAGACGGAATCGTCGGCGGCATATTTGACGGTCCAGCCGCCATTGGCCTGGGTCATCGCATCGCCCGGTTCGCGCGGCGTCCATGCGCCGGAAGCGCCCTGGCTGAAAGAACGCTCCAGGCCGTCGCCGAAAAGCACGGTCGCGGCGCCGCTGGCCACCTTCAATTCGATGGCGTGGTTATGGCTCCACTGCGCTCCCAGCCCGTGGTTCGACCGGCCCGGGCCCAGCGCCCAATGGCTGCGGTAGATGCGCACGAAATCCAGGCCCGCGCCTTGCGGGTCCACATAGTCCACCTGTTCCTGAAAGTTCTCGCCCGTGGCGGGGATCACCGGATCGCCCATGCACATGCCGTCCTGCCCGCCCGGAAACAGGGATAGCGGAACGATGCGGTCCGTGGGGGGCGGCGGCGGCGGCGGGGTTGGGGGCGCCGGGGGAGGCGGTGGCGGCGGGGGTGGTGGTGGAGGCGGCGGCGGGGGTGGCGGCGGAGGCGGGTCCAGCAACTCCTTGCGGGCACACCATCCGCTCAGGGGATCGCGGAGGTAGGGGTTGTCGGAGCCCTCCCATTTGCAATAGCAATAGTACTGTTGCGTGTCGGCGCGGTACCCCGCCTGGCTCATCACCCATTGCCTCGGGTTATCGGGATACAGCGGATGGTCGTTGACCGATTTATTGCAGACGGGAATGATCTGGAAGCCGAACTCCACCCCGCAGGGCGCCCAGGTCTCCATGCATTTATCGGAATATTCCAGTGTTGCGGGGCAATATCTATACTTGTCGGGAGTTCCTCTGGAACTCATGTTGGCACAAGTCCCCTCCATATTCTTCGACAATACCTTGAAGCGGTCATCGCTCAGGCCCACGTCCACCCCGTACCCCAATGGCAGGCTCCGGTCCACGCCCTGCGCATAGGCATACCCGAATGCGGTCGCGGCAAGAAGAACCCCTGTTATCTTTATATTGATTCCCATATTCCCTCAAGAATGCTCAATGGTTAAATGAAGAACGCCGCTGGCGTTATTGGGCCAAAGCACGCCCTTCGGCTGGATCTATTTCCCAGCCGCAGAATTTCTCAGCCATATTCAATTCGCCGCGATGCTATACGGCTTCTCTTTTGGCTCCGAGAGCGGCTTGCAAATTGTTACTTCAGCCGTGCTCGTGCCTTGCGGGCGCACTTGCGCCCTCATGGGCTTGCGCCGAATGGATCGAGTCCCGTCCGGGTCGCAGGGTCACCGCCATCCAGGCAGCCGCACGCCCGCCCAAGAGGCTCACCCCTGATGCGGGGGTGCAATCGCCACGCCCCATCTGACCCACGCGCTGAGTTCGGGACTTTGGGAGAGGCGCCCATCCAAGCGGCAGGCGCGCGCAGCGCCTGCCGTCGATCACCTCAGTTTTCCATGGCGCTGCGCATCACCCGCAACGCATGCAACCGGCGCGGCCCAGGCCAGCGGCCGCCGCGCAAGGGCCGCCCCGCCGCGCTGGCGGCGTCCCCCTCCCGCATCGCATCGCAAGGCGAGAGAGGGGGAAGGCGCGAAGCGCCTCAGGGGGTGTCTTATGTCAGCGCGAGGACCGCACCGACCCCACGCCCGCGTCGATGGTCCCGAACACGGTGATGCCGCTCTCGCCCTGCTGGCTGTTCTGGTCATCCGAGCGGGCCGATTTGCCCGCCGTGGCGCCGCAGCCGGCCAGGGCGGCGGTGCAGGCCAGGGTGGCGAGCAGGATGCGTGCGGTTCTCTTCATCGTCATTCACCTCCGAGGTGCTTGCCCAGGATGCCCGCCAGCTCGAACATGCCCACGCTGTCCTTGCCGAACACTTCGCGCAGCTTGGCGTCGGCCACGATGGTGCGCTTGTCCTTCGGGTCCTGCAGGTTGTGGGCCTTGATGTAGTCCCACATCTTCTTCACGGCCTCGGGGCGCGCCACGGGCTCGGTGCCGATCACGGCGGCCAGGGCGGGGCTGGGGGCCTTGCCGGTGGCGGGGCTGGCCTTGCGGGGGGCTTTCTTCGCAGCGGCCGTGGCGGATGCCTTCACGGCCGGCTTGGAGGCTTTTGCGCCGGAGGTCGCCGTCTTTGCTGCGCGGGATGCTCCTTTTTTCGCAGCAGCGCCGCTGGCGGCGCCGGCGGTCTTGCGCGGCGGGTACTTGCTCTCGCGCTGCTCGAATTCGAAGTTCACCTTGCCGGCCTCCTTGTCCCAGGCCAGGAAGGCCTTGAACGCGCGGCGGGTGCGCATGCTGACGAACTTGTCGAGCAGGTCGGTCTTGCCGGTGGCGAGCAGCTTGGCCATCTGCGCGCGCTCCACGGGCTGCTGCAGGATGACCTTGCCGCTCTTGAAGGTGCAGCTCGGCGTGGGCTGGGCGGCGGTGGGCACGGCCTTGCTGCAGACGTAGTTGCTGCCGTGCTCGTGCACGGGGGCGCCGCAGACGGGGCACGGGCCCAGGGGCTCGTCGGCAAATTCGACCAGCTCGCCCGATTCCTCGCCCGCGCGGTCGTCGCCGAAGTCGAACTCCAGCTTGAAGTTGCCCGCCTCTTCGTCGCGCACGATGGCCACCTCGGCGGTGAAGGGCCAGCCGGCCTTGGAGCGGAAGCCCTCCAGCGGGCCGATGCGGCGCTCGCGCAGCAGGGCCTCGGCCTCGGCGGGCTCGAAGGTGCGGCCCGCGGGCGATTTGGTGAACGAGAAGCCGCAGCCGGCCGAGTGCCCGTCGGTGCCCGTGCAGGCATAGCGGCGGTAGTTCTCCTTGACCACGCCGCCGCAGTTGGGGCACGGCGTGGCCAGCGTGGCGTAGTTGCCGGGGATGGTGTCGCGGTCGTATTCCTTGGCCTTCTTGACCATGCGCTCGGTCATGGCGGCGATCTGCTGCATGAAGGCCTCGCGGCTGAGCTGGCCCTTTTCCATCTGGGCGAGCTTGTATTCCCACTCGCCGGTGAGTTCGGCGCGCGAGAGTTCTTCCACGCCCAGGCCGCGCAGCAGGGTCATGAGCTGGAAGGCCTTGGCGGTGGGGATCAGCTCGCGGCCCTCGCGCAGCATGTATTTTTCGGTGAGCAGGCCTTCGATGATGGCCGCGCGCGTGGCCGGGGTGCCCAGGCCCTTTTCCTGCATGGCCGAGCGCAGCTCTTCGTCTTCCACCTGCTTGCCGGCGCTTTCCATGGCGCCGAGCAGCGTGGCTTCGGAGTAGCGCGCGGGCGGCTTGGTCTTGAGGGCCTTGGGCTCGGCGTATTCGGTGTGGGCCATCTCGCCGGGCCGCACGGGCACCAGCGGCTGGCCCTTGTCGCCTTCCTTGCCGCCCTCGACCTCGTTCGCGGCCTCCTTGCCGTAGATGGCGAGCCAGCCGGGCTTGACCAGCACCTTGCCCTCGGTCTTGAAGCTGTGGCCCACCACCTGGCTGATGCGGGTCGTGACCATGTATTCGGCGCTGGGGAAGAACACGGCCATGAAGCGGCGCACCACCAGGTCGTAGAGCTTCTGCTCGGCCTCCGAGAGGCCGCTGGGCGCCTGCGTGGTCGGGATGATGGCGAAGTGGTCGCTGACCTTGCTGTTGTCGAAGATGCGCTTGGTGGGGCGCACGTAGTTGTCGTTCAGCGCCTGCTGCGCGTAGGGCGCGAGGTGGCGCATGCCGCTGGTGGCCAGCATGCCGAAGGTGTCCTTGGCCACGGGCAGGTAGTCTTCCGGCAGGGCGCGCGAGTCGGTCCGCGGGTAGGTCAGGGCCTTGTGGCGCTCGTAGAGGCTCTGGGCCAGGGCCAGCGTGGTCTTGGCCGAGAAGCCGAACTTGCCGTTGGCCTCGCGCTGCAGGCTGGTCAGGTCGAACAGCAGCGGCGATGCCTGGGTGGTGGGCTTGCTTTCCTCGGTGACGGTGGCCGCCTTGCCGCGCACGGCGTCGGCGATCTCGCGGGCGCGCTCGAAGCTCCAGACACGGTCGGAGCGGGCCTCGGGGTCGTCGCCCTTCTTCTTCCACTGCGGGTCGAACCACTTGCCGAGGTATTCGCCGGCCTCGGCGTGGAAGCCGGCGTGGATTTCCCAGTAGTCGCGGCTCACGAACTGGCGGATCTTTTCCTCGCGCTCGACGACCAGCGAGAGCGTGGGGGTCTGCACGCGGCCCACGGTGGTGAGGAAGAAGCCGCCGTCGCGCGAGTTGAACGCCGTCATGGCGCGCGTGCCGTTGATGCCCACGAGCCAGTCGGCCTCGGAGCGGCTGCGCGCGGCGCTGGCCAGGCCCTGCATCTGCTGGTCGGAGCGCAGGTTGTCGAAGCCGTCGCGGATGGCCTGCGGGGTCATGGACTGCAGCCAGAGGCGCCGCACGGGCTTGCCCAGGGCCCCCTTGGCACCGCCGGCGTACTGCTCGATGAGGCGGAAGATCAGCTCGCCCTCGCGGCCCGCGTCGCAGGCGTTGATGAGGTCGGTGACGTCCTTGCGCTTGGCGAGCCGCACCACCGCGCCGAGGCGGCTCTTGGTCTTGTCCACCGGTTTGAGGTCGAAATACGGCGGGATCACCGGCAGGTGCGCGAAGCTCCACTTGCCGCGCTTGACGTCGAATTCCTCGGGCGCCTGGATCTCCACGAGGTGGCCCACGGCGCTGGTGACGACATAGCGGTCGTTCTCGAAGTGGTCTTCGTGCTTGTCGAACTTGCCCGCCACGGGGGTGAGCGCGCGCACGATGTCCTGCGCCACCGAGGGTTTTTCTGCGATTACCAGGGTCTTGGTCATTTTTTGTGGGGTTTGCCCCGGAGGGCGCTTCTACAATTCCGGTCTCTTACGCGCAGGCGCGCACGCGCCTGCGCATGTGTGCCCATTCAAACTAACAGAGTTTCGCCATGCCCCGCACCGCCACGCACGCCACCGACCCTTCCGCCGCCAGGGGCGGGCGCCGCATCCAGGTGCGCAGCTCGGGGGTGCACGGCAAGGGCGTGTTCGCGGTGCAGGACATCGCCGAGGGCGAGGTGCTGGTCGAATACACGGGCGAGATCATCAGCTGGCAGGAAGCCCAGGACCGGCATCCGCACGATCCGCAGCAGCCGAACCATACCTTCTATTTCCACATCGATGAAGACCGCGTCATCGATGCAAAGCATGGCGGCAATTCATCGCGCTGGATCAACCACAGCTGCGCGCCCAACTGCTACGCCGACGAGCGCGGCGGCCGCATCTTCATCACCGCGCTGCGCAACATCCGCACGGGCGAAGAGCTGAACTACGACTACGGCCTGATCATCGACGAGCGCTACACGCCCAAGCTCAAGGCCGAATACCCCTGCTGGTGCGGCAGCCGCGAATGCCGGGGCACGCTGCTGGCCCCCAAGCGCGGCTGGGCCCCGCCCGGCCCCCCGGCGCGCGCCGCGAAGGCATCGGGCACCGCCCTGCCCCCGACGCCCAAAAAGCCGCGCCCGGCGGCCGAGCGCGCGGCGCGGAGCCCCCGCCGGTGAGCATGCAGCCGCCCCTGCGCTGGCCGGCCGAGGCCGTCTGGGAAGCGGTGGAGCCGCTGCTGCCGGGTTTCACCGTCGAGGTGCTGCCGAGCATCGATTCCTCCAACACCGAGCTGATGCGCCGCGCGCGCGCGGGCCGCTGCGAGCCCACCCTGCTCGTGGCCGAGGTGCAGACGGCCGGGCGCGGGCGCCTGGGCCGGCCCTGGCACAACGCGGCGGGCGATTCGCTGATGTTCTCGCTGGGCCTGCCGCTCGCGCCGGCCGACTGGTCGGGCCTGTCGCTGGCCGTGGGCGTGAGCGTGGCCGAGAGCCTGCAGCCCGCGCCGGTGGCGGGGCGCCCGCGCGTGGTGCTCAAGTGGCCCAACGACCTGTGGCTGGACGACGACCGCAAGCTGGGCGGCATCCTGGTGGAGACGGCCAGCATGGCCCCGCCGGCCGGTGCGCACTCCGCCGCGCGGGCCGCGCGCTACGTGGTGGCGGGCGTCGGCATCAACGTGCGCCCGCCTATGGCACAGGATCTGTCCACGCCGCCCGCCAGCCTGCAGGACGTGGACGCGCGGCTGGACGCGCCGGCCGCGCTGCTGCGCGTGGCCGCGCCGCTCGTGTCCATGCTGCAGTCGTTCGAGGTGTATGGATTCGCGCCCGTGCAGCCACGCTTCCTGCAGCGCGACGCACTGCGGGGCCGCGAGGTTTCGCTGAGCGACGGCCAGGGCGGCACGGCCCACGGCGTGGGCGAGGACGGGGCCCTGCTGGTGCACACGGCGCGGGGCATGCAGGCCGTGACCAGCGCCGAGATCAGCGTGCGCCCCGCCGGGCAGGCGCTGCCCCCCCGGGGCTGACGAAGGACACCCGCCATGCTGCGCGCCGCCATCCTGGTTCTGCTGCTGGCCAATGCCGGCTACTACGCCTGGTCGCAGGGCCTGCTGCGCCAATGGGGCTGGGCCCCGGCCGAGCCGACCGAGCCGCAGCGGCTGGAGCAGCAGATCCAGCCCGAAAACCTGCGCATCGGCCGCCCGGCCGGCGCCACCGAGCCGGCCCCGCCCGCGGCGGCGCCCTCCGCTCCGGCACCCGCCCCCACCCTCATCCCGGCAGGCGATGCCGCATCGGCCGCACCGGCGGCGGCCGCCACCGAGGGCGCATGCCTGCAGGCCGGCCCCTTCGACGCCCGCCAGGCCGAGGCCCTGCGCGCCGCCGCGGCCAGCCTGCCCGGCAATGCCTGGAGCCTGGACACGATGCCGATCGCCAGCCGCTGGATGGTGTACATGGGGCGCTTTCCCGACGAGGAAACGCTGGAAAAGAAGCGCGCCGAACTGCGCGCGCGCAAGGTCGCCTACGACCGGCCCGGCCCCGCGCTGGAGCCGGGGCTCTCGCTCGGGCGCTTCTCGACCGAGGAAGCGGCCGAGCGCGCGCTGGCCACACTCGGCGCCCAGGGCGTGCGCACCGCGCGCGTGGTGCAGGAGCGCGCCGACGCCACGGGCTACCTGCTGCGGCTGCCCGCCGCCACGCCCGCGATGCGCGCGCAGGCCGAATCGCAACTGCGCGCCACGCTCGGGGGCAAGCCGCTGCGCCCTTGCGGTTGAAATTAAACAACAACCCCCTGTGGCGCTTCGCGCCTTCCCCCTTCTCCTGCGGGAAGGGGGACGCCGCCGGTGGCCGGGCCAAGCCCGCTCCACGGCGTCCGCTGGCGTGGCCTGCTCCGCGGCCTCCGGATGAGAGGCGCGGCGCCAGTTTCATGCATCGCGAGTGGCGCGCAGCACTTTACGGAAAACCGAGGTGCCACGGGGGGCCGTTTCACCTCACGCGGCGGCGCGCAGGGTGCCCGAGGACACGGACAGCACGTGCTCCATGCCCCGCGCCACCTGCCGGACCAGGGCCTTCGCGCCCCCGGGCCGGTGGTCGCCGGCGAACACCATGGCCTCGCGCAGTTCCTCGCCCGGCGGCAGCAGCACGGGCGGCAGGCCCTGGCGCTGCAAGGCCCAGTCCATGGCCAGCAGGGCCGCCGGGGCGTTGCCCGCCGGCAGCGGGCGCAGGCTCATGACCGCCTGGTACAGCAGGGCCGCGCGCTCCACGGCGCCGAGCGGGTCTTGTCCTGCACGGGGGCCGGATTCCAGCCAGTCGCAGACGGCCGCCAGATGGCCGGGCAGCGAGCCCACGGGCGGGTAGCTGCGGTGGGTGGCCACCACGGGCCCGGGGCCGATGGAGGGCAGCAGGGCGCCCGGCACGGGGAAGCGGCCGTGCCACGCATCGAAGGCCTTCCCGGTGCCGGCAGGGATGCGCTGGAACTCGTGCGCGCGCATGCGGCGCTCGCCCTGGGGGCGGCCGTTCACGCGCCAGCCCAGCTCCAGCAGCCCGTCGGGGGTGATGGGCCGGCCCTCGCGGGTCCAGGCCTCCACGGTGCGCGCGGCGTCCGCCCAGGAGGCATCGGAGGCCTTGCCGTCGCCGCGCTCCTGGCGGAACAGCTCCAGCCGCAGGCCGTCCAGCACGTACATGCTGCCGTGGCCGAGCCAGGCCTGGAACCCGGCCCACAGGCCCGCGACGCGCTCCAGGCCGGCGCCCAGTTCGCCGCGCTCGCGCTCGCTCCAGTCCGGGGCGCGCAGCAGTTCCGCCAGGAGCACGGCCGGCGTGCCCGCGAGCCGCAGCCGGGCGTCATCGGCCCGCCAGCCCCCGGGCAGCGCGTGCAGGTGCGGGTTGTGCGACAGGTCCACACACTGCAGCGCGGGCAGGTTCGCGAGGGCGCCGGGCAGCGTCTCGAACCCGCAGTGGGAGAGCCGCAGCTCCTGGAGGCTGCGGGCCTGGCCGATGCCATCGGGCAGCGCGCACAGGCCGAAATTGGCCGACAGGTCGAGGGTTTCGAGCCGGGGCAGCGCGAAAAGCGCGGGCGGCACCTCGGTGACGAAGCTGTTGCGCGCCCGGATGGCGCGCAGGCCCCGGCACCGCGCCAGCGCCTCGGGCAGGCGGTAGAGGCCGGTGTTGTCCGAGGCGTCGATGGCCTCCAGGTGCTCCAGCCACTCCAGCCCGGGGGGCAGCTCCGAGAGCGCCAGCCCCCGAAGATCCAGCTCGCGCGACCGCGCGGCATGGGCCCGCAGCACGCGCTCCACGGCTTCTGCGCGGCGCTCGCGGAAATCGTCCTGCAGCGCAGGGCCGACCGCGCCGCCCGCGAGGTGCAGGCGCGCGACCATGCGGCGCCAGAAGCCGCCCTGCGGCGTGCGGCCGGGTTCGGCGGCAATCCAGGCCTGCAGCGCCCGCCGCCATTCCCGCAGCCCCTGCTGCTGCGGAGAGACGGCCGCGCTGCGTGCGCCGGGTGGCGCCGGCAGGGACCGCGGGGCGGACGTGGCCGGACGGAAACGGGAACGGACCAGAGTGGGATGGTTCATGGCGGGTGGCGGTTCACACGGGGGAAAGGGATGGAAGCGGATGGCCCCAATCTACGAACCGCCGCCGCCCGCGCACGGCACCGGAGCGATGCCATGGCCCGCCAAGCGAAGCGGTACCCGTGATTCACGACACCGCACGCCACCCGCGACGCATGAAACCGGCACTGCGCCACCCTTCCGATGGCCGCAAAGCAGGCCGCGCCAGCCAACGCCGTGGAGCGGGCTTGGCCCAGCCACCAGCGTCGCTCCCCTTCCCGCAGGAAAAAAGGGAAGGCGCGCAGCGCCATAGGGGGTTGCTTCATTTCAGTGATCCATTGCGCCGCCCACCATCCGCGGCGCATGAAGTCAGTGCTGCGCCACCCTTCCGATGGCCGCGGAGCAGGCCACACCAGCAAACGCCGTGGAGCGGGCTTGGCCCGGCCACCGGCGTTGTCCCCCTTCCCGAAGGAGAAGGGGGAAGGCGCGCAGCGCCACAGGGGGTTGCCTCACCCTCAAGCGGTGGCCGGCACCTTGCGGGCCAGGCGCACCACGACCGTGTCCATCTGGCGCACCACCTCCTGCAGCAGGTCCAGGGCCGTGTCGCCGCTGGCGATGCGGCGGCCCGAGAACAGGGCGGTGACGGGCAGGGCCGGGTCCTCGGGCAGCAGCACGGGCGGCAGGCCATGCTGCTGCAGGGCCCAGTCCATCGCCGCGAGCGCGGTGGGCTCGTTGCCCTTCTCCAGGGGATGCAGGCTCACGAGGGCGCGGTAGAGGAGCACGGCGCGCTCCATGGCCGCCAGCGGGTCGAGCGACACGCGCGAGGGGTCGCCCTGCGCCAGCCAGGCCTCCAGCGCGGCCAGGTGGGCGGGCAAGGTGGTGGCGGCGGGGTATTCCAGGCGCTCGGGCGTGTCGCCCGTGGCGCGAGCGCCGGACGCCTTGCCGGTGGCCAGCGCCACGCTCGGGAGTTCCTGCGTGCGCAGGCGCTCCGGGCCCGAGGGGCGGCAGTTGATGAGCCAGCCCAGTTCGAGCAGGCGCGCGGCGGTGATGGGCTGACCTTCGCGCATCCAGCCATCGACGGCCCAGCCGGCGTCCTCGTAGGCTTCCTGGGTGCCGATCCAGTCGGTGCGCACCGTGAGCGACAGGCTGCCGCGCAGGAAGTGCACCTTGAGCGCGAAGTCCTCGTCGGCCTGGAGCTGCTCCTGGATGACGGGCCAGCACTGGATCATCGTGTCCAGGTGCTCGGCGAGCGTGCCGCGCTGGCGGGGGCTCAGGGGCAGGGGCCGCAGCACGCGGGCCATGATCTCCAGCGGCGTGCCGGCGAGCCGCAGGCGGGTGTCGGCCGGGCTCCAGCCGGCGGGCAGTTCCTGCAGCTTGAGGTTGTCCGAGAGATCCACCAGCTCCAGCGAGGGAATGCGGATCATGTCCTCGGGCAGGCTGCTGAGCTGGCAGCGCGTGGCCCGCAGCTCGCGCAGCGCGGGGGCGCGGCCGGCCTCGGCGGGCAGGGCGCGCAGCTCGACGTTGCACGACAGGTCCAGCACTTCCAGGCACGGCAGCGCGAACAGGCCGGGCGGCACGTACGCGAGGCTGCTGCCCCGGGCGACCAGCATGCGCAGGCCCGTGCAGCCGGCCAGCGTGTCCGGCAGGCGCTGCAGGCCGGGGTTGTGGGAGACGTCGAGGTGGCGCAGGGATTCCAGGGTCTCCAGCCCCGGCGGCAGCGCCGTCAGGCGCAGCTTGCGCAGGTCGAGCAGGTCCGCGCGGGCCTGGTAGGCGTTGAGCAGGCGGCCCACGGCGATCTCGCGGCGCTCGGCGGATTCGTCGAGGCCGTCGTCGAACTCGGCGCCGCGCGCGGCGGCCTGGTCGGCGGCAGCGGCGAATTCCTTGCAGCGCTCGGCGAAGCCGGTCACGAGTTCGTCGCTGGCGGCGTTGCCGGACTTCTGCACGCGGGCGGCCAGCCGCCCCCAGAGCCCAGAGCCCTCGCCCGCCGCGGCGGGACGGGCCTGCGCACGGCCCGGATCGGCATCGCACCACGCCTGCAGGGCCTCATACCAGCGCTGCAGCTCCGGCGCGCCGGTGGCGGCCGCACGCTGGCGCGGTGCAGCCGGTGCACGCCCGGACTCCGTGGAGGTGAAGGACAGGCGCGAGGCACCGAAAGGAACCGCAAGCGTGGAAGAGGTCATGGCGAGGATCCTGAGAACGAGGGTGGCGGATGACGCCAATCTACGGATCACCCCCCGGGACGACCGGGCCGGACCCGATATAACGACCGAGAATGCGAAACAAAACGAAACAAATGGGACAGATGCCGGGCCCCGCGCCGTCCGCTGGCCGCGCGGCGCCAGAGGGGGGGGTGTCACGTCAGGCGCGAAGCAGAAGCGGGTCCACGGTGCCGCGCCACGCCGTGAGCGCGCGCAGGACTTCGCACAGCGCCCCGGAGAGCGCGGGGCTGGCCCGTGGTGCCGCCGTGGTCGCCGATCACGAGACCGGCCTGCGCGGGGCCTGGGTGCAGGGTGGCGTGGCTGGCGGCCACGGACCGCATGGAATGGCAGTTCAGGTGCAGGCGGTAGCCGTCGTGCCGTGCGCCGCGCCGATGGCGCGCGCCACGGCGGCGTGGCAGGGGCGACGCAACGGCGCTCCGGCCGGGTCAGTCCACCTGGATCTGCGCGTAGGCGGCGACTTTCTGCATCTTGCCGATATCGCGCACGATCTGCTGTGAAAACGCGGCGGGCGTGGAACCCGAGGGATAGAGGCCCTGCGCCTCCAGCCGGTCGCGCACGGCGGGCTCCCGGAGCGCGGCGGCCACGGCCTGCTGCACGCGCAGCACGGCGGCCGGCGGCGTGGACACGGGCGCCACGAGGCCGAACCACGAGGGCTCGTTGGCCTGGGGGTAGCCCAGTTCGCCGTAGGTGGGCACGTCGGGCAGCACGTCGAAGAGGCGCCGGGGCCAGGACACGGCCAGCGCCTTGAGCCGGCCGCTCTTGACGTGCGGCAGCAGCGGGGCCACCTGGTCGAAATACACGGGCACCTGCCCGCCCAGCACGTCATTCACGGCCGGGCCCGTGCCCCGGTAGGGAATGGCCACCATCGAGGTGCCCGTGCTGCTCTTGAAGAGCTCGCCCCACATGTGGCCGATGGTGCCGTTGCCCGGCGTGGCATAGGAGACCTTGCCCGGATGGGCCTTGAGGTACTTCACGAGGCCGGCGAAATCCTTGACCGGCAGCACCCGGGGGTTGATCACCAGGATGCCCGGCGCCTTGACGATCTCGGTCACCCCGGCGAAATCCTTCACCGGGTCATAGGGCAGCCGGGAGAACACGGCGGGGTTCACACCGTGGGTGGAGAGCGTCGCCACCCCGAAGGTCAGCCCGTCGCCCACCGAGCGCACGACCTCGGCCATGCCGATGGAGCCGCCCGCGCCCGCGCGGTTGTCGATCACCACCGGCTGCCCCAACAGGCGCTGCAGCGGCTCCTGCAGCGCGCGGCCCGCGATGTCGGTGGCGCCGCCGGGCGGGAACGGCACGACGATGCGCAAGGGACGCCCCTCCTCGGCAAGGGAGATTCCGGGAAGGGCCGATGCCGCGGCCAGCGCCGCGAGCCAGTAACGACGTTGCATGTCTTTTCTTCCTTGCACGAATAACAGGAGGTTATCGGAAGAGCCTGACGAGCGATAGCAATCCGCGTACCTATCGGCATTCCGATCCCGCATACCCTGATTCCCGGCCGATGGCGGGCAGGCGCGGGCGCTCAGGGGATCTGTGGGGCCGGCCTCAGGCCCCAGGGCATGCATGTCGGCGTCGCGACTGCATGAGTAGCTATGTTTTCAATAGCAGATCAGCTCAACCACCGCGCACCTCGGCCACCATGCGCTCCAGCCGGGCGAGGTCGGTGACGACGAAGGCGCGGCCGTCCTTCTCCAGCAGGCCCTGGCGCGCAAGCGCACCCAATTCGCGCGTGACCTGCTCGCGGTTGGTGCTGATGCGGCCGGCCAGCTCCACGTGGGCGGGCGCCGGCTCGATGCGCGCGCGGCCCTGCGCATCCGCCCCCGCCGCGCGGGCCATGCGCAGCAGCTCGGCGTGCAGGCGGTTCTGCACGCCCAGGGTGCTGAGGTCGATCACCCGCTCGGACAGCTCCCGCACCAGCGCGCACAGGCCCTGCACCACGCGCTGCGCCACGGCGGGCTCCTCGGCCATGAGCGCGCGGAAATCGGCCGGCGGCAGGCTGGCCACCAGCGTGGGCTCCAGCGTGACCACGTCGGCCGAGCGCGCCCCGCCGTCCAGCGCGGCCAGCAGCCCGATGGGCTCGCCCGGCTCGCAGTCGCGGAACGTGACCTGCCGGCCGTTGGCCGAGTAGGTGGTGACGCGCACCCGCCCCGAGAGCACGAAGTACACGTCGCCACCCGAGGCCGCGCGCGAGAAGAGCCGCCGGCGCGCCGGCATCTGCTGCCACTGGCACTGCTGCGCGATGCGGTCGAGCCGGGCCGCGTCCAGGCCCTCGAAGAGCGGAACGCGGCGCAGCGCGAGGCTGGAGCGGGGGGTGGCGGGGGAAGTCATGCAGGAAGCGCGGGGCAGGCGAAGGGGGCGGCGCGGGCGCCGGGCGGGGGGATTATGCTCACCCGCCCTGCCCGCCGCCCCACCCCACCACCGATGCCCCCGCCCCTGTACGCCGCCCTGGCCCGCCTGCTGCGCGCCGCCCGCCGCCGCCCGCCCGGCGAGGCCGCCGCCCCGGCCGGCTGGAGCGGGCCCTCGGCACGCGCCCTGCGCTGGGCCAGCGGGCTGGCGCTGTGGATCTACGTGGCACTGCACCTGGCCACGCACGCCGCGGGGCTGATTTCGCTGGGCGCGGCCGAGGCCACGCGCCGCGCCGTGCATGCCGCCTGGGATTCGGCGCCGGGCACCGCCGTGCTCTACGGCGCGTTCGCCGTGCACCTCGCCATGGCCGGCGTGGCGCTGTGGCAGCGCCGCACGTGGCGCATGCCGCCCGTGGAGGCGCTGCGCATCGCGCTGGGCCTGCTGCTGCCGCTGCTGCTCGCCACCCACGTGGTCGCCACGCGCTGGCTGGAGAGCGCCTGGGGCGTGGAGCCCTCCTACCTGCGCATCGTGCGCGCCCTCTGGACGCCCGAGGGCCTGGTGCGGCAGACGCTTCTGCTCGCGCTGGCCTGGGTGCACGGCTGCCTGGGCCTGCACCTGGCGATGCGCCACCGCGCCGCCTGGCGCCGCCACCAGCCGCTGCTGCTCGCAGGCGCGGTGCTGCTGCCCGCGCTGGCGCTGCTGGGCGTGCTGGCCATGGGCCGCGAGATCGCCTGGACCGCGCAGGCCCTGCGCGCGACCGGGCCGTCGCGCCCGGCCGGCGAGGCGGCGCGCACGCTCACCGAGGGCCTGCAGACCGGCTGGCTGCTGGCGCTGGCCGCGCTGGTGGGCGGGCGCATGGCCTGGGGCGCTCTGCAGCGCCGCCGGGGCGAAGGCTGCGTGACCCTGCGCTACCCGCAGCGCACCGTGCAGGTGCCGCAGGGCACGAGCGTGCTGGAGGCGAGCCGCCTGCACGGCATCCCCCACCTGTCGATGTGCGGCGGGCGGGCGCGCTGCTCCACCTGCCGCGTGCGCGTCGCCGCGCTGGACGTAGAGCTGCCGCCGCCGGGCCGCGACGAGCAGCGCACGCTGCGCCGCGTGAACGCCCCGCCGGACGTGCGGCTGGCCTGCCAGCTGCGCCCGCGCGGCAGCGTGCGGGTGGTGCCGCTCTTCCAGCCCGGCGCGGCCGGCCCCGCCGGCCGGCTGGGCGGCGAGCGGCAGGTGGCCGTGCTGTTCGTGGACCTGCGGCGCTGGTCGGGGCTGGCCGAGCGCCAGTGGCCGTTCGACCTGGCCTGGGTGCTGGACCAGTATTTCGAGCGCGTGGGCAGCGCCGTGCGCGAGGCCGGCGGCCTGCCCAACCAGTTCATCGGCGACAGCGTGATGGCCCTCTTCGGGCTGGAGAGCGACCTGCCCACCGCCTGCCGCCAGGCCCTGCGCGCCGCCGCGCTCATCGAGGAGCGCATGGACGCCTGGACCGAGGGCTTCAGCGCCCAGTTCGGCCACGCGCTGGACTTCGGCATGGGCCTGCACGCGGGCGCCGTGGCCGTGGGCGAGGTGGGCTTCGAGGACACGACCACCTTCACCGCCGTGGGCGAGGTGGTGAACACCGCCAGCCGCCTGCAGGACCACTCCAAGGTGGCGGCCGCGCGCCTCGTGCTCTCGCAGGAGGTGGCGCGCCTCGCGGGCGTGGAGGACCTGCTGGGCGCACCCGAGCAGATCACCGTGCGGGGCCGCTCGCAGCCGCTGGCGGTACTGCACGCGGCCCGCCCGGCCGCCCTCTGGGGCGGCCCTTCGCGCTGATCGCGCCGGACCGGCGGCGCGGGCGGCGCGCGGGAATCCGCCGGAACCTGTGCGCTTACGCACAGACGCCCCAGGGGTCGCGGGCGGACACTTCCTCCCATGCCGCAACGCACCACCGCAACGCGGCGACCGACCCAACCCCGAAAGGACTCCACCATGCAAGCACGCAAGCCCCTCTTCATCGCCCTGGCCGCCCTCGCCTTCGCAGGTGCCGCCTCCGCTGCCCCCACCTCGCAGGATGACTGGTTCGGCGCCCAGCCCGTGGCCCAGGGCCCGGCCCTCACCCGCGCCGAAGTGGTCGCCGACCTGGTTCTGTGGAACCGCGCCGGCCTGAACCAGACCGGCGAAGGCGACCGCACGGCCATCGTCGACCCGGCCTACCAGCAGCGCGTGGCCGAGTACCGCCGCCTGCGCAGCGGCCCCGAATACCTGGCCGAAGTGCGCCGCCAGGGTGGCACCAGCGCCGTGGCCGGCAGCAGCGCCGAGCCCGGCGGCAACTGATCGCCGCCCTGCCGGCCGCCCCCTGGCAACCAAGTCTGCAACGACCTGTTATCCCACGCCGCGGCGCCCCCGGGAGCACAGCGGCGTCGGAAACAGACCTACACGAATCCCTGCGATTTCGCACAGGCAGCGGGCGCCGGGCGGCGCAAACTGACTTCCCATGCAGCACGCAATCCGGCGTGTTGCACGTTCCAAGACGAAGAAAGGATTGATCGCCATGAACCGCAAGCATCTGATCGCCATCGCCACCCTCGCATTTGCCAGCGCCGGCGCCGCCACGGCGGCCCCTGTGTCGCAGGAAGACTGGGGCGGCCCCGCGCCCGTGGCTTCGCAGCAGGACCAGCAGCCGCTCTCGCGCGCCGAGGTGATCGCCGACGGGAACCTGTGGAAGAAGGCCGGCCTGGACAAGTACGAGATGGGCGACCGCTCGGTCTCCAATGACCCGATGTACCAGGAGCGCCTGGCCGAGTACCAGCGCCTGCGCAGCGGCCCCGAGTACGTGGCCGAGGTGCGCCGCCTGGGCGGCGACGTGAGCGCCGTGGCCTCGATGTACGAGCACGGCACCGTGCCCATGACCAACTGACGCGCCCCGCGCGCAGGCGGAGTCCGCTGATACCGGGCCCCCTTCACCTCCAGCCCGCGCCACCCCGGCGCGGGCTTTTTCTTTTGGGCGTCAGGGGGCCACGGCTTCGGCCCGCGCCGGAAAGCGCACCGAGAAGCACGCGCCCGGCGGCACGTGGCCGGGGTGCGCGTCGTCCAGCCGCACGGCCGCGCCGTGCTGGCGCGCGATCTCCAGCACGATGGGCAGGCCCAGGCCCGAGCCGTCGGCGTCGGTGCCCAGTGCGCGGTAGAAAGGCTGGAAGACCAGATCGCGCTCCGCCTCGGGCACGCCGGGGCCCGAGTCCTCCACCTGCAGCACCACCACGCGGCCGAAGCGGTCGGCCAGCACGCGCGCCGTGACCACGCCGGGCCGCGCGCTGCTGGAGGGCGTGTAGTTGATGGCGTTGTCCAGCAGGTTGCGCGCCAGCTCCTTGAGCAGGGTGGGGTTGCCGTCCACCCACACGCCCGCGTCGGCCGGCTCGGCGCCCTCGTAGCCCAGGTCGATGTGCCGGTCGAGCGCGCGCGGCACGCAGTCGCGCACCGCCTCGCGCACCACGCGCGCCAGATCCACCGGCTGGCGGGCCAGCGCCGCGCCGCCGGCCTCGGCGCGCGCCAGCGCGAGGAGCTGGTTGACGGTGTGCGTGGCGCGGATGCTTGCGCGGCCGATCTGCTGCAGCGAGCGCTTGAGCTCGTCGGTGCTCGTGCCTTCCCGCTGCGCGAGGTCGGCCTGCATGCGCAGCCCCGCGAGCGGCGTCTTGAGCTGGTGCGCGGCATCGGCGAGGAAACGCTTTTGCGTGGCCAGCGAATCCTGCAGGCGGCGCAGCAGGTCGTTCACCGAATCGACCAGCGGCGCCACCTCCAGCGGCACGGCCCTGTGGTCCAGCGGGGAGAGGTCGTCGGGCCGGCGCGCGCGGATGCGCTCCTCCAGCCGGTGCAGCGGCTGGATGCCGCGCGCGAGCGCCAGCCACACCAGCAGCACCGCCAGCGGCAGGATCACGAACTGCGGCAGCATCACGCCCTTGATGATCTCGGTGGCGAGCACGCTGCGCTTCTCGCGCGTCTCGGCCACCTGCACCAGCGCGGCCGGCGCGCCCGGCAGCGGCAGGCGCACCCAGATCGCGGCCACGCGGATCTCGATGCCGCGCAGCTCCGCGTCACGCAGCCGCACCAGGCCCGAGAGCGGGCGGTCGTCCTCCGGGGACGCGGGGCGCGGCAGGTCGCGCTCGCCCGAGAGGAATTCGCCCTGCGGGCCCAGCACCTGGTAATAGACGATGTCGGACTCGTCGGCGCGCAGGATCTCGCTGGCGGGCTGCGGCAGGTTGAACTGCGCACGGTCGTCATGCACGGTGACCAGCTGCGCGAGCGCGTGGGCGTTGTATTCGAGCGCGCGGTCGAACGGCTTGTTGGCCAGCCCCTGCGCCACCAGCCAGGTGAGGGCCAGGCTCACGGGCCACAGCAGCAGCAGCGGGGTGAGCATCCAGTCCAGGATCTCCCCGAAGAGGGAGCGCTGCTCGCGCTGGAAGATCTTCAAGGCCGCCACCGTCCGCGGGGGCGGCCCGCAACGCCTCTTTGGAGCATTCTTGCTTTCATGTCGTCGTCCTTGCTGCGTTGTTAGCTACGAAAACAGTAGCAATCTAGGCCGCGACCTTCTCCAGGCAGTACCCGAGCCCGCGCACGGTGGCGATGCGGATCGGGCCGCGCTCGATTTTCTTGCGCAGCCGGTGGATGTACACCTCGATGGCGTTGTTGCTCACCTCCTCGCCCCATTCGCACAGGCGCTCCACGAGCTGCTCCTTGCTCACGAGGCGGCCGACGCGCTGCAGCAGCACCTCCAGCAGGCCGAGCTCGCGCGCCGACAGCTCCACGAGCTTGCCGTCGATGGTGGCCATGCGGCCGGCCTGGTCGTACACCAGCGGGCCGTGGCGGATGGTGCTGCTGGTGGCGCCCATGCCGCGCCGCGTGAGCGCGCGCACGCGCGCCTCCAGCTCCTGCAGCGAGAACGGCTTGGCCATGTAGTCGTCGGCGCCGTAGTCCAGGCCCTTGACGCGCTCCTCCACGCTGTCGGCGGCCGTGAGGATCAGCACCGGCAGCGCCGAGCCCCGGCCGCGCAGGCGCTTGAGCACCTCCAGGCCGTGCAGGCGCGGCAGGCCCAGGTCGAGGATCAGCAGGTCGAACTCCTGCGTGGTCATGAGCGCGGCGTCGGCCTCGCCGCCGCTGGCCACATGGTCCACCACGGCCCCCGAGCCGCGCAGCGTGCGCAGCAGGCCGTCGGCCAGCACCTGGTCGTCTTCGGCGATGAGGATGCGCATGGGGGGAGTCTCCTGGTTTTGCAAAGCGGGGGGCGGGGGCGGGGGCGGGGGCGGGGGCGGGGGCGGAAATGATTCTAGGGACTCAGGGCCCCACGGCCCGAGGCCCCGGGAAACCCCCGATCCCCCGGATGGTGCATGCCCGGCCCCGCCGCGACCGGAACCAGGGCGCCGCCGCACCAGCGCGGAACGGCGGCCGGCCCGCCGCGGGCGGGCCCTCCTCTGAAACGCCGCCCCGCCCACCATGGCATGAGATATGCATTCTTGAATTTCAACTTGAATACAAGTTCGTTTTCCAGATGGCACGCACGCCATCCGCCCGGCCCCGTCTCTCCAACCCAAGAGGTCAACCCATGCACAAGGATCAATGGAACCGCCGCGAGCTTCTTCTGGGCACCGGCGCCCTCGGCGCCGGCCTGCTCGCCGGCGGATGGCCCCGGCCGGCGGCGGCCGCGCAGGCGCCGCTGATGGTCGGTTTCCTCTACGTCGGGCCGCGCGACGACTACGGCTACAACCAGGCGCACGCGGAATCGGCCGCCGCGCTGAGGAAGCTGCCCGGCATCAAGGTCATCGAGGAGGAGAACGTCCCCGAGACGCAGGCCGTGCAGCGCAGCATGCAGGGCATGATCTCGCAGGACGGCGCGGCGCTGCTCTTTCCCACCTCGTTCGGCTATTTCGATCCGCACGTGCTGGCCGTGGCGCAGCGCAACCCCGGCATCCGGTTCGCGCACTGCGGCGGCCTCTGGACCCAGGGCAAGCACCCGGCCAACACGGGCAGCTATTTCGGCTACATCGACGAGGGCCAGTACCTCAACGGCGTGGTCGCAGGCCACATGAGCCGCTCGCGCAAGCTGGGCTTCATCGCCGCCAAGCCCATTCCGCAGGTGCTGCGCAACATCAACGCCTTCACCCTGGGCGCGCGCTCGGTGAACCCGGCCATCACCACCACGGTGATCTTCACGGGCGACTGGTCGCTGCCGGTGAAGGAGGCCGAGGCCGCCAACAGCCTCGCCGACCAGGGCGTGGACGTGCTCACGATGCACGTGGACTCGCCCAAGGTCATCGTCGAGACGGCGGCGCGCCGGGGCCGCTTCGTCTGCGGCTACCACGCCGACCAGTCCCGGCTCGCGCCCCAGGCCTATCTCACGGGCGCGGAATGGAACTGGATCACGCCCGTCACCGCCATGGTGGAGGCCCTGCGCACCGGCAAGCCCCACCCGAACTTCATCCGCGGCGGCCTGAAGGAAGGCTTCGTGAAGACCTCGGCCTACGGCGCGATGGTGGACGCCGCCGCGCGCAAGAACGCCGACGACATCAAGGCCCGCATGCTCCGGGGCGAGTTCAGCATCTTCTCGGGCGAGATCCGGGACAACACCGGCAAGGTGGTCATCGCCAAGGGCCGCACGCTCGCCCAGACGGCCATCGAACTGGAGTCGATGAACTACCTCGTCGAGGGCGTGATCGGCCGCGTCTGACGGCCCCGCGCCCCCTGGAGCCCCCGCATGAACCCACGCATCGCCGCGGCGGCGGAAGCCGCGCTGCTGCCTCTCCTCGCCATCCTGGGCGCCCTGCTGCTGTTCGGCCTGTTCACCGCCGTGGCGGGCCACGACCCCGTGGAGGTCTGGCGGCTGCTGTTCCTCGGGGCCTTCGGCGATGCGTTCTCGTTCCAGAACACGCTGCTGCGCGCCGCGCCGCTGATGCTCACCGCCCTGTGCGTGGCGATCCCGGCGCGCGCCGGGCTCACCGTCATCGGCGGCGAGGGCGCGCTGGTGCTGGGCGCGCTGGCCTGCGCCGCGCTGCCGCGCGCGGTGCCCCTGCCCCCGGGGATCGCGGGCACGGCGCTGGTGCTGCTGGCCGCCGCCGCCGCGGGCGCCGCCTGGATCGCGCTGGCCGGCGCGCTGCGGCAATGGCGCGGAATCCACGAGACCATCGGCAGCCTGCTGCTGTCCTACGTGGCCATCAACGTGTTCAAGCACGTGGTGGAGGGCCCCCTGCGCGACCCGGCGAGCCTGAACAAGCCCTCCACCGTGCCGCTGGACCCCGGCTGGCTCATCGGCCCCATCGGCGGCACCGACGTGCACTGGGGCCTGGCCTGGGGCGTGGGCGCCTGCCTGGCGGCGGCGCTGTGGCTGTCGTGCACCACCCACGGGTTCGCCACGCGCGTGGTCGGCGGCAATGCGCGGGCCGCGGGCCTGGTCGGTCTGCCCGCCACGCGGCTGATCCTGGTCGCCTGCGCGCTGGGCGGCGCGGCGGCCGGGCTGGCCGGGGGCATCGAGGTCGCCGCCGTGCACACCACCGCCAACGCGGCGGTGATCGCCGGCCTGGGCTACACGGGCATCCTGGTGAGCTTCGCCGCACGCCACCAGCCGCTGGCCATCGTGCCCATGGCCATCCTGCTGGGCGGCTTCGGCGCGGCCGGCAGCCTGCTGCAGCGCCGGCTGGGGTTGCCCGATGCCGCGGTGCAGGTGCTGCTGGGCTTCGCCTTCGTGCTGATCCTCGCGGCCGAGTCGCTGCGGGGCCGCGTCCTGCGCGCCCGCAGCCCGCAGCCCGCCACCACCACGCCCGCCGCGGCCGGGAGCGCGGCATGACCCCCGACCTCCTCGCCTCCGTGCTGCCGGCCGTCCTGGCGGGCGCCATCCGGGTCGGTACGCCGTTCCTCTTCGTCAGCCTGGGCGAATGCCTCACGGAGAAGGCCGGGCGCATCCACCTCGGGCTGGAGGGCGTGCTGGTCTTCTCGGCCATGGCGGCCTTCGGCACGGCCTACCTCAGCGGCTCGCCCTGGCTGGGCGTGGCCGCCGCCTCGGCCGCGGGCGCGCTGCTGGCGCTGCTGCACGGCCTGGCGTGCGCGCTGCGGCGGGTCAGCGACATCGCCATGGGCATCGCCGTCATGATGCTGGGCACCGGGCTCGCCTTCTACTGGGGCAAGCCGCTCATCCAGCCGCAGGCGCCGGGCCTGCCGTCCCTGCCGCTGGGCGGGTGGAGCGATTCGCCGGCGGTGCGCTCCGCGCTGGAGCTCAACCCGCTCTTTCCGCTCGGCGCGGTGCTGGCGGCCGTGATGGCCTGGGCCTTCGCGCGCACCCGCTGGGGGCTGGTCGTGCGCATGGTGGGCGACTCCTCGGACGCGGCCCGGGCGCTGGGCACGTCGGTCACCTGGGTGCGCGCGGCCGCCACCACGGCCGGCGGCGCCATCGCGGGCCTGGGCGGCGCGTCGCTCTCGCTCTACTACCCGGGCAGCTGGAACGAAGGGCTCTCCAGCGGCCAGGGCCTGATCGCCGTGGCGCTGGTCATCTTCGCGCGCTGGCGGCCGCTGGCCTGCCTGGGGACCGCGCTGCTGTTCGGCGGCGCGGGCGCCCTCGGGCCGGCGCTGCAGTCGGCGGGCATCGCCGGCCACTACTACCTCTTCAACGCCCTGCCCTACGCGCTGACCCTGCTCATCCTGGTGTTCACCTGCCGGCCCGGCCGCGTCCAGCGCGGCGCGCCGGCCGAGCTGAACGCCCGCGGCTGACGCCCCACACCCTTTGCCCTCCCACCGGACAAGCCCCATGAGCCTCCACCTCCCCGCCCAGCCCTACGCCTGGCCTTTCGACGGCGACCTCGCACCCGCCAACACCGCGCTGGTGGTCATCGACATGCAGACCGACTTCTGCGGCATCGGCGGCTACGTGGACGCGATGGGCTACGACCTGTCGCTGACCCGCGCGCCCATCGGGCCCATCCGCCGGGTGCTCGCCCTGGCCCGCGAGAAGGGCCTGCACGTGATCCACACGCGCGAAGGGCACCGGCCGGACCTGGCCGACCTGCCCGCCAACAAGCGCTGGCGCTCCCGGCGCATCGGCGCGGGCATCGGCGATGCCGGCCCCTGCGGGCGCATCCTGGTGCGCGGCGAGCCGGGCTGGGAGATCATTCCCGAGCTGCAGCCGCTGCCCGGCGAATGCATCATCGACAAGCCGGGCAAGGGCTCCTTCTGCGCCACCGACCTGGAACTGATCCTGCACACGCGCGGCATCCGCAACCTGATCCTGACCGGCATCACCACCGACGTGTGCGTGCACACCACGATGCGCGAGGCCAACGACCGGGGCTTCGAATGCCTGCTGCTGACCGACTGCACGGGCGCCACCGACCGGGACAACCACGATGCGGCGATCCGCATGGTGCAGATGCAGGGCGGCGTGTTCGGCGCGGTCTCGGATTCGGCGTGCGTGATCGCCGCGCTGCAGACGCTGTGAGGCCGGCATGCGCGCCCTCGAATACGAACTCGAGACCTGCGGGCTCACGAAGCGCTTCGGCGATGTCCTCGCGCTGGACGCGGTGTCGCTGAAGGTGCGGCCCGGCACGGTGCACGCGCTGCTCGGCGAGAACGGCGCGGGCAAGAGCACCCTGGTCAAGGCAGTGGCGGGCTACCACCGCTGCGACGACGGCTCCGTGCTGCTGCGCGGCCGCGAGCAGGACATCCACTCGCCCGCCGTGGCGCGCGAGCTGGGCATCGGCATGGTGTACCAGCACTTCACGGCCGTGCCGGGCATGACCGTGGCCGAGAACCTGCTCATGGCGCGCGGCGGCCTGCCCGCCGTGGTGGACTGGAAGGCCGTGCGCCGGGAGCTGGAGGCCTTCATGCGGAGGGCCCCGTTCCGCATCGACCTGGACGCCACGCCGCGCGACCTCTCGGCCGGCGAGAAGCAGAAGCTCGAAATCCTCAAGCAGATGCTGCTGCGCCCGCGCCTGCTCATCCTGGACGAGCCCACCTCGGTGCTCGCCCCGGCCGAGGCCGACGAAGTGCTGGGCGCGCTGCGCGCGCGGGCCCACGCGGGCGAGTGCGCCATCCTCCTGATCACCCACAAGTTCCGCGAAGTGAGCGCCCATGCGGACGACGTGTCCGTGCTGCGCCGGGGCCGGCTTGTCCTGAGCACGCTGGTGGAATGCACCACCCCCGACGTGCTCGCGCAGGCGATGGTGGGGCCTTCCGCGGCCGCCCCGAAGGCGCCACCGGCCCGGGCGCCGGGCGGCACCGGCGGCGCGCCCGTGCTGAAGATCCGCGACCTCGTGGTGGCCGGGGACCGGGGCGAGCGCGCGCTCGACGGCCTCTCGCTGTCGGTGGGCGGCGGCGAGATCCTGGGCCTGGCCGGGGTCTCGGGCAACGGCCAGAAGGAGCTGATGCAGGCCCTCGCCGGCCAGCGGCCCCGGCTGCGCGGCGAGGTGCGCGTACAGGGGCAGGCCTGGCGCGCAACGCGCGCGCAGAACCGCGCGCTGCAGGTGCGCGGCCTGCCCGAGGAACCCCTGCTCAACGCCTGCGTGGCCGACATGTCGGTGGCGGAGAACATGGCCCTGCGCCAGTTCGACGAGCCGCCCCTGAGCCGCTGCGGCTGGCTGCGCTGGGGCCACATCCGGCGGCTGGCGCGCGCATGGATCGGCGAGTACCGCGTGAAGACGGCGGGCGAACAGGCGCCCATCCGCACCCTCTCCGGCGGGAACGTGCAGCGCGCGGTGCTGGCGCGCGAACTCTCGGGCGACGCGCGGCTGATCCTCGTGAGCAACCCCACCTTCGGGCTCGACTTCGCGGCCTCCGGCGAGATCCACGCCCGCCTCGTGGACGCGCGCAACCGGGGCGCCGCCGTGCTGGTGATCAGCGAGGACCTCGACGAGATCCTGCAGCTGGCCGACCGCGTGGCCGTCATCAGCGCGGGCCGGGTGGTGCACGAATGCGCGGCGCGGGACGCGGACCGCCGCACGCTCGGCACCTGCATGGCCGGCGGGAGCGCAGCATGACCGCCGATGTGCCCGCACACCCGTGCGCCTTCCCGCTCGCGCTGCCCCGGGCGGCGCTGGTGCTCATCGACATGCAGCGCGACTTCATCGAGCCCGGCGGCTTCGGCGAGGCCCTGGGCAACCGGGTGGAGCCCCTGCAGGCCATCGTGCCCGCGCTGGCCGCCGTGCTCGCCGCCTGGCGCCGCGCCGGCGGCCTGGTGGTGCACACCCGCGAATCGCACCGGCCCGACCTGAGCGACTGCCCTCCCGCGAAACGGCGGCGCGGCCAGCCGGCGCTGCGCATCGGCGATGCCGGGCCCATGGGCCGCATCCTGGTGCGCGGCGAGCCGGGCAACCAGATCGTGCCAGCCCTCGCGCCCGCGCCGGGCGAGATCGTCATCGACAAGCCCGGCAAGGGCGCGTTCCACGCCACCGGCCTGCACGCGCGGCTGCGCCGCCGGGGCATCGGGCAGCTGGTCTTCACCGGCGTCACCACCGAAGTCTGCGTGCAGACCTCGATGCGCGAGGCCAACGACCGGGGCTACGACTGTCTGCTGCTCGAAGACTGCACCGCCAGCTATTTCCCTCACTTCAAGCAGGCCACCATCGACATGGTCACCGCCCAGGGCGGGATCGTCGGCTGGGCCACCCCCTCCTGCCGCCTCCTGGAAGCGATCGCCCCATGACCGAGCACCCCCTCACCATCGCCGAATGGCTCCAGGCCGGCCGCGCCGGCGGCCCGGGCCAGGCCACACGGCTGCACGCGCTGCGCGAGCGGCTCGGGCGGGACGACCCCGCCTGGATCACCCCCTGCGACGCGCCGCGGCTGCAAGCCCAGCTGCGCGCGCTGGAGGGCATCGACCCCGCCACGCTGCCCCTCTTCGGCGTGCCCTTCGCCGTCAAGGACAACATCGACGTCGCGGGCTGGCCCACCACGGCCGCCTGCCCCGCCTTCGCCCACGAGGTCCGGCATTCGGCCGCCGTGGTCCGGCGGCTGCAGGCGGCGGGGGCCATCGTGATCGGCAAGACCAACCTGGACCAGTTCGCCACCGGCCTCGTCGGGGCCCGTTCGCCCTACGGCAGGGTGCCCAACACCTTCGATCCGCGCTACGTGAGCGGCGGCTCCAGCTCGGGCTCGGCCTCGGTGGTGGCGCGCGGCCTGGTGCCGTTCGCGCTGGGCACCGACACGGCCGGCTCGGGGCGCGTGCCCGCCGGGCTGAACAACATCGTGGGCCTCAAGCCCACCCCCGGCACGGTGCCCATGGACGGCGTGCTGCCCGCCTGCCGGACGCTGGACGTGGTCTCCGTCTTCGCGCTGCGGCTGGCCGATGCGGCCACCGTGCTGGGCCTGCTGCAGGGCACCGGCGAGGAGCCCGTCTTCCAGGCCGTGGAGTGGCGGCCCGCCTGGCTCGGCAGCGGCGCCCGCCCCGTGCGCATCGGCGTGCCCCGGCAACCCGATTGCGATGCCGCGCTGGGCTACGACACCGCGTTCGGGGAGGCCGTGCAGCGGCTGCGGGCGCAGGGCGCCGAGGCGGTCCCCGTGGACATGGCGCCGCTCGACGCGGTGGCGCAGCTCCTCTATGACGGCCCCTGGGTCGCCGAGCGGTATGCCGTGGTGCGGGAGCTGCTGGAGCGGCACCCGGAGCACATGGACCCGACGGTGCGGGACGTCATCGCGAAGGCGCGCCAGTTCGACGCGCGCCAGGCCTTCGAGGCCCGCTACCGGCTCGCCGAACTGGCCGGCCCCGCGAATGCCCTGTGGGACGGCATCGACGCCCTCATGGTGCCCACCGCGCCCACCTGCCCCAGCTTCGAGGCACTGGAGCGCGACCCCGTCGCGCGCAACAGCGAGCTGGGCCGCTATACGAACTTCGTGAACCTGCTCGGCTGGTCCGCCCTCTCGCTGCCCAGCGGCCTCGGCTCGGCCGGGCTGCCGTTCGGCGTCACCTTCATCGGTCCGCCCGGCGCCGACGCCGCCCTGGTGGAATGGGGCCTGGCGTGGGAGCGCGCCACCCCGCTGGCGCCCGGCGCGCGGCTGGCGCGCCAGCCTCCCCTTACGGCCCCGCTGCCAACACCCGGCAACCCCGCGCCGGCCCTGCAGTCCGCGCCCACGCTGCGGCTGGCCGTCGTCGGGGCGCATCTGCAGGGCCTGCCGCTGCACCACCAGCTCACCGAACGGCACTGCCGCCTGCTGCGCGCCACCCGCACGGCCCCGAGCTATCGCCTGTACGCGTTGGCCGGCACCACGCCCCCGAAGCCGGGCCTGGTGCGGGCGGCGGAGCCCGGCGGCGGCGCGGCGATCGACGTGGAGGTCTACGAGATGCCGCTCTCGGCGGTCGGCGGCTTCCTCGCCGCGATCCCCTTTCCGCTGGGACTCGGCCGCGTCGAGCTGGAAGATGGCGAATGGGTGGCGGGATTCGCCTGCGACCCGGCGGGGCTGGCATGCGCGCGCGACATCACCGAGCACGGCGGCTGGCGCAACTACCTGTCCGGCCGGGAGGCGCGCCATGCATCCGCCTGACGGCATCAACCGCCCGGAGGTGGTGGCCGAGATCACCGCGCTGCTGCACGGCTACGAGGCGGCCCTCATGGCGAACGACCTGGAGCGCCTCGGGGCGTTCTTCTGGGACAGCCCGCTGGTGACCCGCTACGGCATCGCCGACCGGCAATGGGGCGCGCAGGCGCTGCGGCACTACCGCGCCGCCACGCCCGCCCCCGGCTTCACCCGCAGCCTGCACCATCCGCGCATCAGCACTTTCGGCGACGACACCGCCGTCGCGCAGGTCGAGTTCGTGCGCAGCGACACGGCGCTGCGCGGCTTCCAGACGCAAATCTGGCGCCGCTTCCCCGCCGGCTGGAAAATCGTCGCCGCGCACGTCAGCATGATTCCTTGGAGCGAAGAAGAGACCGGCACATGAACGAAGAGGGAAATTTTGCGCCTGCAGGCGCCATCGAAACCGCGGACAAGGCCCGGGCCCCAGGCACCAGCCTGTCGGACCAGGTGTATGAATCCGTCCGGCGGATGATCTTCGACTTCGAACTGATGCCCGGGGGGCGCTTTTCCGAGGCCGAGCTCACGGAGCGGCTCGGCGTGAGCCGCACGCCGCTGCGGCAGGCGCTGCAGCGGCTGGAGAGCCAGGGCTTCGTGCGCGTGCTGCCGAAGATGGGCTGGTACGTGGCGCCCATCGATTTCGACGTGATGGACGAGCTGTACGACCTGCGCATCCTGATCGAATGCCATGCCATCGAGCACCTGGCCGCCGACCCCGACACGCCGCCGCTGCGCGCGCTGCAGGAGATCTGGCTCGTGCCCGCGGGCGAGCGGCTGGCGGACGGCATCAGGGTGGGCGCGCTCGACGAAGACTTCCACGCCTGCCTGGTGGCTGCCGCCGGCAACCGCGAGATGATGCGCGTGCACGCGGAGGTGACCGACCGCATCCGCCTCATCCGCCGGCTCGACTTCACCAAGCCGGCCCGCATCGATGCCACCTACGACGAGCACGGAACCATCCTGCGCGCGGTGCTCGCGCGGCGCCGCGACGAGGCCCTGCGGCTGCTGCGCACCCACATCGAGCAGAGCAAGCTGGAGGTACGCAAGATCACGCTGGAGGCGCTCTACCGCGCCCGGCAGGCCGGGTCCTGACCGGGGCCACGGCGTTGACTCGCTCCGGTCTCGCATGGAGGGCTGGCCGTCAGCCGTCCACGCCGTCGGCGCCCGCGTAGGCCTCCAGCCCCAGGGCCACCACCGCCGCCACCTCGTCGCCCACCTCCGCGCGGAACTCCGCCTCGGCCCGCGCGACCGCGGTGCGGAAGGCCTCCAGCCAGGCCAGCCCCGCCTCGGTGAAGCACACCCGGCGGGCGCGGGCATCGCGCGCATCGGGTTCGCGCGCCACCAGCCCCCAGGCCTCGCACTGGTCCACCAGCGCGGCCATGGACTGCTTGGCCATGCCCGCGCGGGCGGCCAGATCGGTCAGCCGGTCGCCCTGCAGGGACAGGTGCCGCGTGATGTGGATGTGCGCGGCGCTCACCTGGTCGCGCGCCGCGAGGTTCGAGAGCGCCAGCGGCACATGCACGTCGTGCGCCATGAGCTCCAGCACCCGCGCATCGAAACGCCGCACCGCATGGCCCAGCAGCCGCCCCAGGTGCGTGAGGCGCCAGGCATCGTGCCCCGACAGGGGTGAGAGCGAAGGCCCGGCGGACGGAGCGGCGAAAGGGTTGGAAGCCATGCCCAGATTGTCAGCCAAACTGACCAAAAAATGCATTGCCCGACATTCATAGCCACCTACACTACTGGTCAAGCATCCAGTTCGCGGCAAGGCACCGCCGCCGCGACCGGGCCCCTTTCCCACCCCGAACCCGACCGTTTACCCAGGAGTTTCCCCATGGACGCACCCGTCAAATCCGCCGCCGCCAACAGCGAAAAAGCCAAGGCCCTGCAGGCGGCGCTCGCCCAGATCGAGAAGCAGTTCGGCAAGGGCACCATCATGCGCCTGGGCGAGGGCGAGGCCATCGAGGACATCCAGGTCGTCTCCACCGGCTCGCTGGGCCTGGACGTCGCCCTGGGCGTGGGCGGCCTGCCGCGCGGCCGGGTGATCGAGATCTACGGCCCGGAATCCTCCGGCAAGACCACGCTCACGCTGCAGGTCATCGCCGAGATGCAGAAGCAGGCCGGCACCTGCGCCTTCGTCGATGCCGAGCACGCGCTCGACATCCAGTACGCGCAGAAGCTGGGCGTGCACGTGCCCGACCTGCTCATCAGCCAGCCCGACACCGGCGAGCAGGCCCTGGAGATCGTGGACAGCCTAGTGCGCTCGGGCGCCGTGGACCTGATCGTCATCGATTCGGTGGCCGCGCTCACGCCCAAGGCCGAAATCGAGGGCGAGATGGGCGACGCCCTTCCCGGCCTGCAGGCGCGCCTGATGAGCCAGGCGCTGCGCAAGCTCACCGCCACCATCAAGAAGACCAACTGCATGGTCATCTTCATCAACCAGATCCGCATGAAGATCGGCGTGATGTTCGGCAGCCCCGAGACCACCACGGGCGGCAACGCGCTGAAGTTCTACGCCTCCGTGCGGCTGGACATCCGCCGCACCGGCACCATCAAGAAGGGCGACGAGGCCATCGGCAACGAGACCAAGGTGAAGGTGGTCAAGAACAAGGTGAGCCCGCCCTTCAAGACGGCCGAGTTCGACATCCTCTTCGGCGAGGGCATCAGCCGCGAAGGCGAGATCATCGACATGGGCGTGAACGCCCGCATCATCGAGAAGAGCGGCGCCTGGTATGCCTACAACGGCGAGAAGATCGGCCAGGGCCGCGACAACGCGCGCGAATTCCTGCGCGAGAACGCCGATCTGGCGCGCGAGGTCGAAAACAAGGTGCGCGAGGGCCTGGGCGTGACCCTGCTGCCTCCGGTGGCGGCCCGCGAGGCTGGCGACGGCGAAGACGCGTAACCCGCCCCTGGCCACCGGCCGCGCCGCTCCCGCGGCATGGCCGGCGCGCCCCGACCGATGGCAACCTCCGCCCCCTCCCTCAAGGGCCGCGCGCTGCGCCTGCTGGCGCAGCGCGAGCATTCGCGCTCCGAACTGGAATCCAAGCTCGCGCGGCATGTGCAGGAAGGCGACGACCTGCGCGCCGTGCTGGACGAATTGCAGGCCAAGGACTTCATCAACGCCGGCCGCGTGGCCGAATCGGTGGTGCACCGCCGCGCCGCGCGGCTGGGCACGCAGCGCGTGGTGCAGGAACTGCGCGCCAAGGGGCTCGACGACGCCCTCGTGCGCGAAACGGCCGAACAGCTGCGCGCGAGCGAGCATGCCCGCGCCACGGCCGTCTGGCGCCAGCGCTTCGGCACGCCGCCGGCCACGCCCCAGGAGCGGGCGCGGCAGATGCGCTTCCTGGCGGCCCGGGGGTTTCCGGGCGACATCGTGCGCAAGGTGGTGAAGGGCGAGGATGCGGACGACGGCGCGCTTCTGGACGCTGGCCCCGCGCCCGATTGAGGCACAGGCTCAACTAGCCCAGCAGCCGCTCGGGATTGGCGTCGATCTTGGCGAGCGCGTCGCGCGTGGCGCGCAGGGTCAGCGCCTCTTCTTCCTGCGGCACCAGCAGGCCGGCCTGCAGGTAGGCCCCCAGGCGCTTGAGCTGGACGAGGTAGCTGCTGCCGTCCATGGCCGCGAACAGGTGGAGCTGGCGCTGCTCGCTGTGCCAGGCGTACTGCACCTGGGCCGATGCGCCGTTGTGGTCCAGCGTGAACCAGGCGCCGACCTGCAGCTCGCGCGCCCAGGCCAGCATCGCCGGGTCCACCGGCGCGCCGTTGTCGGCCACCACGTGGATGGACGAGGCATCGATGCCCAGCATCATCTCCAGGTAATCGGCGTCGAGCGGGATTTCGCCCAGCGTGGCATCGCTCATGACGTCTTCCAGATGCGCCAGCCGCTTGGCCATTGCGTCGATGTGGGCCTGCGGGATGGACGCGGTCTTGGAGAGGAAGGCGTCGGCCAGCGTGTCGGTGAGGATCTTGATGTGCGCGTCCTGCGGCGCGCCCCCCACCCCCAGCAGCGACAGGCCCTGGCGCAGGACCAGCAGCAGCCCGGGCAAGCTCTGGATGACCTGCGCGCGGTCGGCGCGGTGCGGCTTGGCACTCGCGGCCCACACGAGGTCGGTGGCCGCGCGCTTGAAGGCGATGGTGTCGGCATGCTGGGCACCGCTGCGCACGGCCGAGAGGGCGAGCACCTCCGCCCAGGTCTTGAAGAGGAAGTCGCGGATCTCCTCGCGCACCGGCATGTCCTTGAGCAGGTTGCGCAGCTCGATGGTGTACTGGATCGCCATCGTCTCCTTCTGCTCGACCTGCTGGGCCACGCTCACGATGCGCGAGGTGGCCTGCGGCGCCGTGAGGAACCGGGAGAGGAAGGCCTCGAACTCGCCCAGCACGAGCTGGAACACGCGCTGGCCGGTTTCGGGATACTGCTCGATCACCTGCACCACGCGCCGGACCTCGACCTCCAGCGCGCTGCCCTGGATGGCGGCGGTGTCGAACCCCATGACGACCCCGCCCATGCGGTCGATGAGCTGGCGCGCCGGATGGGCGACGTCGCTGAAGAAGTCGGGCTCGGCCAGGGCCACGCGCAGCACGGGCACCTGCAGGCGCGCGAACCACACGCGCATGGCCGGCGGAATGCGATCCTCGCTCAGGATGCTCTGGAACATGAGCGCGACCACCTCGATGATGGCCTTCTCGCCCGGGGTCGAGGCCTTGGCCTTGAGTTCGGCCGAGCGCTCGCGCACCGCGCCCACGACCTGCACGACGGCGGCGGGGCTGTGGTAATCCTGCACCAGCGTGACCACGCCGCTGCTGTAGAAGCTGTCGGCGGCAAGCCGCTGCTCGGCCAGGGCCTGCAGCAGCGCGGCCGAGGCGGGCGCGGCCGGCACGCCGCCCCCCGGGCCGGAGGCACTGCCGGGCACGCCGCCCGGTGCCGCACCGGGCGCCACGCGCCCGGCGCCGGACACGGAGAACGCCGCGATCGCGGGCTGCACGAGCAGCCGGTGCAACTGGCCCATCACGCCCTGGGCGCGCTGGCGCGCGCGCACCAGCGGCGTGGCGAAGGCGGAGGCCGGCCCCACGCCGCCCCGCGCCGAGGACATTCCCGCCCCCATGCCGGCCTGCGCGGCCGCGGCGCGGTGCGCGGGACCGCCCATGCCGGCCTGCGGGGCGCCATCGGCCGGGGCGAACTGCGACCCCAGGCCGCCCTGCAGCGTCGATCCGCCGCTGGTGCGGCGCACGCGGGAGCGCAGGTCGTTGTCGGGGCGCACGCCCTGATCGGCAAGGAAAGCCACCACCGCCTGGTAGTGCCGCTGCGCGAGGGCGCTCAGCCCGCGCTGCAGCGGCTCGATCGCGGTCTGCAGGTCGGAGCGCAGCAGGCCTGCATCGATCCACGGGTCCACCAGCCGCAGCGCGAACACCTCGGGCCGCAGGATGTCGCGCTCGCCCAGGTCCTCGCCCTCCAGGTACTGCACGTACTGGCGCGCGGCGTCGAACGCCCCGCCCGCCTGCTCCATGACGGCCAGCCCGATGCGCGAGCCGATGATCTTGTTTTCCACCACGTCGTCGCTCACAAGCTCCAGCCCCGCCAGCGACGGCCCGGCGGACAGGGCGCCGCTGCGGGTGCTGGCGAGCGGCACGAGCGCGTCGCGCAGGGCGCGGGTGGCGCCCGCGATCCACGCGGCCTGGGACTGCTGGTAGCGCATCCAGAAATCCCGGCGATCCTGCATCTCGCGCTGGGTGGCCGTCAGGCCCATGAGCTGGACCGTGAATTCCTGCAATTCGAGCCCCAGCCCGGGCAGGCCTTCGCACAGCCCTTCGATGAAGCGCTGCCGGCCCTGGCGCGCCAGGCGCCGCGCGTTCGAGAGGGGGGTGGACGGAGGGGGTTCCATACGCCGCAAATTATGAGCGTGCGCAAGCGCCTGCGGGATGTGGAAACCCGCCTAGGGCCGGCCGCAGATCCACTCTGCGGAATCCTTGCCGCGTGGGCCGCCAGCGGCCCGGGCGCCGCGCTCCAGGGGAGGCGCGGGGCGGGCGCTGCGCGAGGCTCCGGGCATCAGACGGTGGCGCCGGCGTTGGGATCGTTCGGGTCGCCATCCTTGCGGGCGGGCGCCTTGACGAGATCCTCGCGCTTGATGCCCAGCCACATGGCGATGGCCGCGGCCACGAACACCGAGGAATAGATGCCGAACAGGATGCCGATGGTGAGCGCCAGCGCGAAGTAGTGCAGGCTCGGGCCGCCGAAGAAGAACATCGACAGCACCATCGCCTCGGTGGAGGCGTGGGTGATGATGGTGCGGCTCATCGTGCTCGTGATGGCGTGGTCGATGACCTCGTGCGTGGTCATCTTGCGGTACTTGCGGAAGGCCTCGCGGATCCGGTCGAAGATCACCACCGACTCGTTCACCGAATAGCCCAGCACGGCCAGCACGCCGGCCAGCACCGCCAGCGAGAACTCCCACTGGAAGAACGCGAAGAAGCCCAGGATGATGACCACGTCGTGCAGGTTGGCGATGATGGCCGCCACGCCGAACTTCCACTCGAAGCGGAAGGCGAGGTACACCACAATACCGATCACCACCATGGCCAGCGCCATGAGGCCGCCGTGCACGAGCTCCTCGCCCACCTGCGGGCCGACGAATTCGGTGCGGCGCAGCGTGACGCCGGGGTCCTGCGCCTTGAGCGCGCCGACCACCTGCTCGCTCTGCTGCGCGGAGGTCACACCCTTCTGCACCGGCAGGCGGATCATCACGTCGCGCGAGGTGCCGAAGTTCTGCACGATCACGTCGGTGTAGCCCAGGCTGGAGACCGCCTCGCGTACCTTGCCGATGTCGGCGGTCTCGGTGTAGGCCACCTCCATCACGGTGCCGCCCGTGAACTCCACCGACAGGTGCAGCCCGCGCGTGACGAGGAAGAAGACGGCCAGAGCGAAGGTGATGAAGGAGATCGCGTTGAAGACCAACGCGTGCTTCATGAACGGGATGTCTTTTTTGATGCGGAAGAATTCCATGTGCGTCTTCCTTCCTGTCAGTTCGTCTTGGCGGGCACGGACGGCGCCGCCGGGGTGTCGTCAGGCGCCGGCCTCCAGACCTGGCCGATGGAGACGCTCTTGAGCTTCTTCTTGCGGCCATACCAGAGGTTCACGAGGCCGCGCGAGAAGAACACGGCCGAGAACATGCTGGTCAGGATGCCGATGCAGTGCACCACGGCGAAGCCGCGCACCGGGCCCGAACCGAAGGCCAGCAGCGCCAGGCCCGCGATGAGCGTGGTCACGTTGGAGTCGAGGATGGTCGCCCAGGCGCGCTCGTAGCCCGCGTGGATGGCCGCCTGGGGCGACACGCCCGCGCGCAGCTCCTCGCGGACGCGCTCGTTGATGAGCACGTTGGAATCGATCGCCACGCCCAGCGCGAGCGCCATGGCCGCGATGCCGGGCAGCGTGAGCGTGGCCTGCAGCATCGAGAGCACGGCCATCAGCATGAGCACGTTCACCGACAGCGCGATCGTGGAGAACACGCCGAACAGCGCGTAATAGACGCACATGAAGACCGAGATGGCGACGAAGCCCCAGACCACGCTGTGGATGCCGCGCTGGATGTTGTCGGCGCCCAGGCTCGGGCCGATGGTGAATTCCTCGATGATCTCCATCGGCGCGGCCAGCGAGCCGGCGCGCAGCAGCAGCGAGGTGTCGTTGGCCTCGGCCGTGGTCATGCGGCCGGAGATCTGCACGCGGCCGCCGCCGATCTCGGTGCGGATCACGGGGGCGGTGACCACCTCGCCCTTGCCCTTCTCGAAGAGCACGATGGCCATGCGCTTGCCGATGTTCTCGCGCGTGATGTCCTTGAAGATGCGCGCGCCCTTGGCGTCCAGCGTCAGGTTGACGGTGGGCTCCTGCGTCTGGCTGTCGAAGCCGGGCTGCGCGTCGGTGAGGTTCTCGCCGGTCAGGATCACCTGCTTCTTGACGATGATCGACTGGCCGTTGCGGTCGGGGTACTTCTCGCTGCCGAAGGGCACGGCGCCCGCGCCCCGCTCGGCGCCGCGCGCCTCGGTGCTCTCGTCCACGAGGCGCACTTCCAGCGTGGCGGTGCGGCCCAGGATGTCCTTGGCCTTGGCCGTGTCCTGCACGCCGGGCAGCTGCACGACGATGCGGTCCGAGCCCTGCTGCTGGATCACGGGCTCGGCCACGCCGAGTTCGTTGATCCGGTTGTGCAGCGTGGTGATGTTCTGCTTGAGCGCCTGGTCCTGCACCTTGCGCAGGGCCTCGGGCTTGATGGTGGCGCGCACGCGCACGCCCTCGCCGTCGGGGCTGGCCGTGGCCACGAGATCGGGGAACTGGTCGGCGATCAGGTTGCGCGTGGCCGTGGCGGCCGCCTCGTCGCGCAGGCGCACCTCGATGGCCTGGCCCTCGCGGCTGATGCCGCCATGGCGGATGTTGCGGTCGCGCATGAAGGTGCGCAGATCACCCGCGAAGGACTCGGCCTTCTTGGTGAGCGCCGCCTGCATGTCCACCTGCAGCATGAAGTGCACGCCGCCGCGCAGGTCCAGCCCCAGGTACACGGGCTGCGCGCGCAGCGACGTGAGCCATGCGGGCGAGCGCGAGACGAGGTTGAGCGCGACGATGTACTGCGGGTCGGCCGGGTCGGACACCAGCGCCTTCTGGATCGCGTCCTTGGCCTTGAGCTGGGTGTCGGGCGTGTCGAAGCGGGCGCGCACCGAGTGGCCGTCAAAGCTCACCGCATCGGTCGCGATGCCCGCGCCCTGGAGCACCTCTTCCACACGCCGCTGCAGGGACGCGTCGATTTTCAGCGAGGCCTTGGCCGAGGACACCTGCACCGCGGGCGCCTCGCCGAACAGATTGGGCAGGGAATAGAGGATGCCCACGAGCAGCACGACCACGAGGATCGCGTACTTCCAGACCGGGTAACGGTTCATGATCGCGCTCTTATCTCAGTTATTCAGGCGCTGTACGCCGATCCCCCGGCCAGCAGACGCCGTGGAACTGGCTTTGCCAGGCCACCGGCGTCGTCCCCCTTCCCGCGCGCAGCGCGAGAGAAGGGGGAAGCGGCGCAGCCGCTCAGGGGGATGTTCATGGTTCACTTCACCGTGCCCTTGGGCAGGACCTGGGACACGGCGCTGCGCTGGACCTGCACTTCCACGCCCGAGGCGATCTCGATGTGCAGGAAGCCCTCGGACAGGCGCGTGACCTTGCCCAGGATGCCGCCGGCGGTGGCGACCTCGTCGCCCTTGGCGATGGCGTCGATCATGGCGCGGTGCTCCTTCTGGCGCTTCATCTGGGGCCGGATCATGATGAAGTACAGCACCACGAACATCAGCACCAGCGGCAGCATGCCCGTGAGCGAGGACATCATGTCGCCGCCGGCGGGCGCGGCGGCCGGGGCGGTCTGGGCGAAGGCGGAAGAGATAAACACGGCAACAGGCTCCGTTGGAAGGGATGGTCGTTGGAATGCGGTCGATCGGATCGATCGGGCCCGGGATGCGGCACGGCGGCGCCCACCGGAGGGCAACAGGCGATTGTATGCGGCGACTTTCGGCGCCCCCCCGCCATAACCCCCGAGCCCCCGGGTTTTGCCGGCGGCGGGCCGCAGGTGGGGCCCGCACGGCGGAGTTCAAGGCGGGAGGGGTTGCATGTCGGCGTTTTTGCTGCATGGGCAGCTATTGAAAACATAGCAATCGCAGGAACGCGGCGGGGCGGAACATGTCACCAAGTCAAGGCGCGGTTCGGGACCAACTCGCCCGCTCTCGGCCTCGAGGCCTCCAGGGCGCGGCCTCCGCCGGATGCCGCGCCCGTCTCAACGGCCGGGGATACGCAGGCGTTTGTGGGTGAAGAAGGTGTTCTTGCCCAGGGTTTTGAATTCCAGGAACTCGGGGGACGGGGCTGTTGTAGATGTATTTCAGGACGGCGTTGGGCACGGGAAGTCCACCCTCTCTCCGGGGTCAGGTTTTGTGTTTTCGGGGTTATTGCGATGGAGCGGGCGGCTTGAACGCCGGAACCCGCACCTGGGTGCCCACGCGCTGGCACTGAGTGAGCAGGCGATCGACCCAGGGACGGCTCACGAGAAACGTGCTCCCACGGATGTCGTCGTCGGTCGGGACGACATCGGTCTTGAGGTTCACGATGCCGCTGGACGACGCCATCGAACGCCCTCGTGTCGCGTCATCCAGCGCAGGATCTGGTTCGTAGCGCTGCCCGTGCCGCACGGTATTGACATCCTGGATGGTCGCCCCCTCATGCCAGACCATCCAGACCACGCTCTCCCCTTTTTCATCGGGAGGGCGCGGCTCGAACGACTGCTGGACGAAGCAGAAAGCATTCGCCTGCCGGGTTTGCTCCAACTCGGCCAGAAACGCCCGCAGCGTGGCCCGGCTGAGCATGCGCCGGGGATCGGGCCGGGAGAACGCAGGGTCGATGGCGGGATAGGGCGTGCGCGCCGGGGCGGATGCCGCCTGTGCGGCGGGTGCGGCAGCTGCCGCAGGTAACGCGGCGGCCAGGGCCAACGCCAGCGTGAGGCTGGCACGGGCAAGGCGTGGAATGGCGGGCATGGATCGGCGCTCCTCCGAGGGAACGGCACTATAAACACCGCCGGGCTTCAGATTCCAAGCCTTTTCTGGGATACGTCGCCGATTTTCCTGAAGAGTTCGCTATGTTTTCAGGAGCAAACACCCACCGTCAGGCGCTCTGGCGCAGCGCCCCGTCGGCCGGCCCGTGCCGCCAGCGGGCCATGAGGCCGTCCCACCGGGCGCGGGCCTCGTGCAGGTGGCGCTCCTTCACGTGGCCGTAGCCGCGGATCTGCTCGGGGATGCGGGCGATCTCCTCGGCCAGCGGCAGGTTCCCGGCCGTGAGGCCGGCCAGCAGTTCCTCGATCGAGGCGCGGTATTCCTGGATCAACGCGCGCTCGGTGCGGCGCTCCGCGGTGCGGCCGAAGGGGTCGAGCGCCGTGCCGCGCAGGCCCTTCATCTTCGCGAGCACGCCGAAGGCCTTGTGCATCCAGGGGCCGTAGGCTTTCTTGACCAGTTCGCCGCGCTCGTTCTTCTTCGCCGTGAGCGGCGGCGCGAGGTGGTGCACGATGCGGTAGTCGCCCTCGAACATGCCGGCGATCTTCCCGGTGAAGGCGGGGTCGGTGTGCAGGCGCGCGACCTCGTACTCGTCCTTGTAGGCCATGAGCTTGAAGAGGTAGCGCGCCACGGCCTCGCTGAGCCGCGTGGTGGTGGCCACGCGCGCCTCGGCCGCCTGCACCGTCTCGACGAAGGCGCGGTAGGTGGCGGCATAGGCCGCGTTCTGGTAGCCGGTGAGGAATTCCTCGCGCCGCGCGATGACCTCGGCGAGCGCGGGCTTCTTCACGAACTGGATGACCTGCGCCGTCTGGAACAGCGCGCGCACCGCGGCCAGGTCATGGGCGCAGCGCCGGCCCCATTCGAAGGCGGCCTGGTTGTTCTCCACCTGCACGCCGTTGAGCTCCATGGCGCGCAGGAGCGCGGCGCGCGAGAGCGGCACGCGGCCCTTCTGCCAGACATAGCCGAGCATGAGCGGGTTGGTGTAGATGCTGTCGCCCAGCAGCTGCGTGGCGACCTCCTCGGCATCGAAGCTGCCCAGCAGCACCTCGCCCACGGCCGAGGCGATGGCCGTGTCGCAGCGCTGGCCCGGGAACTGCCAGTCGGGGTCGTGCACGAAGGACGCCGTGGGCGAGCCGTGGTTGTTCAGCGCCACGAAGGTGCGGCCCGGCTGCATCGCGGCCAGGGTGGTCTTGTGCGCGGCGACGATGGCGTCGCAGCCGATGACGAGGTCGGCCTTGGCCGTGTCCACCTTGGTGGTGTGGATGGCCTCGGGGCGGTCGGCGATCTGCACGTGGCTCCAGGTGGCGCCGCCCTTTTGCGCCAGGCCCGCCGCGTCCTGCGTGACCACGCCCTTGCCCTCCAGGTGCGCGGCCATGCCGAGCAGCGAGCCGATGGTGATCACGCCCGTGCCGCCCACGCCCGCCACCACGATGCCCCAGGCCTGCTCGGCCGGGGGCAGCACGGGCTCGGGCAGCGGCGGCAGCGCGGCGAGGTTGCCCTTCTTCTCTTTCTTGGGCTTCCTGAGCGTGCCGCCCTCGACGGTCACGAAGCTCGGGCAGAAGCCCTTCAGGCACGAATAGTCCTTGTTGCAGGTGCTCTGGTTGATGCGGCGCTTGCGGCCGAATTCGGTTTCCAGCGGCTCCACCGACAGGCAGTTGGACTGCACCGAGCAGTCGCCGCAGCCCTCGCAGACCAGTTCGTTGATGACCACGGCCCGGTCGGGCGTGGCGAGCGTGCCGCGCTTCCTGCGGCGGCGCTTCTCGGTGGCGCAGGTCTGGTCGTAGATGATGGCCGTGCAGCCGGGGATCTCGCGGAACTCGCGCTGGATGCGGTCCAGCGCGTCGCGGTGGTGCACGGTCACGCCCTCGGCGAGCGCCACGCCGTCGTACTTGGCCGGCTCGTCGGTCACGATGACCAGCTGGGCCACGCCCTCGGCCTTCAGGCTCGCCATGATCTGCAGCACCGAGTGGCCCTCGGGCCGCTCGCCCACCTGCTGGCCGCCCGTCATCGCCACGGCGTCGTTGTAGAGCACCTTGTAGGTGATGTTCGTGCCGGCCGCGATGCTCTGGCGGATGGCGAGCAGGCCGCTGTGGAAGTAGGTGCCGTCGCCCAGGTTGGCGAACACATGCTTTTCGGTGGTGAAGGGCTGCTGGCCCACCCAGGTCACGCCCTCGCCGCCCATCTGCGTGAAGGTGGAGGTGTGGCGGCCCGGCATCCAGTTGACCATGTAGTGGCAGCCGATGCCGGCCACCGCACGCGAGCCCTCGGGCACGCGGGTGCTGGTGTTGTGCGGGCAGCCGCTGCAGAACCACGGCGTGCGGTCGCCCGTGCCGGCCCCGGTCTCGGCCAGGGCGCGCTCGCGCGCGTCCATGCGCGCCTCCACGTCCCCGGGCACGCCGAGCTTCCTGAGCCGCCTGGCGATGGCGCGCGCGATGATCGCGGGGGTCAGGTCGGCCTTGGCGCGCAGCAGCCAGTTCTGGCTCGGGTTGGCCATGGACCATTCGCCGCCGGAGTGGTCGCCCTCCCCCTCGTCGAACTTGCCCAGCACGTTGGGGCGCACGTCGGCGCGCCAGTTGTACAGCTCTTCCTTGAGCTGGTATTCGATGACCTGGCGCTTTTCCTCCACCACCAGGATCTCCTGCAGCCCCTGCGCGAAGTCGCGCGTGATGGTGGCCTCCAGCGGCCAGACCACGTTCACCTTGTGCAGGCGGATGCCCAGCCGCCCGCAGGTGGCGTCGTCCAGGCCCAGGTCGGCGAGGGCCTGGCGCGTGTCGTTGTAGGCCTTGCCGCTGGAAATGATGCCGAAGCGGTCCTGCGGGCCGGCGATCACGTTGTGGTTGAGCCGGTTGGCGCGGATGTACGCCAGGGCCGCATACCACTTGTAGTCCATGAGGCGCGCCTCCTGCTCCAGCGGTGCATCGGGCCAGCGGATGTGCAGGCCGCCGGGCGGCATCGCGAAATCCTCGGGCAGCACGATGTTCACGCGGTCCGGGTCCACCGAGATGCTGCTGGACGACTCCACCACCTCCTGGATGGTCTTCATGCCCGACCACACGCCCGAGAAGCGGCTCAGGGCGAAGGCGTGCAGGCCCATGTCCAGGATGTCCTGCACGCTGCTGGGGAAGAACACCGGCAGCCCGCAGGCCTTGAAGATGTGGTCGCTCTGGTGCGGCGCGGTGCTGCTCTTGCTGATGTGGTCGTCGCCCGCGATGGCGATCACGCCGCCGTGCTTGGCCGTGCCGGCCATGTTGGCGTGCTTGAACACGTCCGAGCAGCGGTCCACGCCCGGGCCCTTGCCGTACCAGATGCCGAAGACGCCGTCGTACTTCTTCTTGTCGGGGTAGAGGTCGAGTTGCTGCGTGCCCCACACGGCCGTGGCGCCCAGCTCTTCGTTCACGCCGGGCTGGAAGACGACGTGGTGCTCGGCCAGGTGCTTGCGGGCCGCCCACAGCGCCTGGTCGTAGCCGCCCAGCGGCGAGCCGCGGTAGCCGCTGATGAAGCCGGCGGTGTGGAGGCCCGCCATCGCATCGCGCTGGCGCTGCAGCATCGGCAGGCGCACCAGGGCCTGCACGCCGCTCATGAAGGCCCGGCCCTCCGACAGGGCGTATTTGTCATCCAGGGTGACGGTTTCCAGGGCGCGGCGGATGTGCTCGGGCAGCGGGGCGTTCATGAATGTCTCTCCATCATCGTCGGGGGTGCCGCGGCCTCGTGGGCGCGGGCAGGGCGGCGCGCCCGGTGGGGCGGGCTTGTCGGTCCAGTGTAGGCAGGGTGGCCGGATATGTCCTTTCGTTTTCATGCCGTGTTTACCCTCGTTTCAGAAAGATCCTTTCTGTAAACAATGAACAAATGGAAGAACTCGACAAATTCGACCTCGCCATCCTTTCGGAGCTGCAGGCGGACGCCCGGCTCACGAACGCCGAGCTGGCGCAGCGCGTGGGCCTCTCCGCCGCGCCGTGCTGGCGCCGCGTGCGTGTGCTGGAGGAGGCGGGCTTCATCAAGGGCTACCACGCCGAGATCGACCGCCACAAGATCGGCCTGGGCGTGCTGGCCTTCGTGCGGCTCGACGCCGACCGCAGCACCGGCGGCCTCACGCGCGAGATGGAGGAGGCCATCGCGAAGATCCCCGAGGTGATCGCCTGCCACTACATCAGCGGCACCGGCACCTTCGAGCTGCAGGTGGTGGCGCGCGACCTGGAGAGCTTCTCGCAGTTCGCGCGCGGCGTGCTGCTGAACCTGCCCAACGTGAAGGACATGCACACGAGCTTTTCGCTGGGCGAGGTGAAGGCCGGCGGCGCGCTGCCGCTCAGCCACCTGGGCAAGGTGCGCTGACGGCCTTTTCCACACTCCGTTTTTAATAGCAAACTATCCAGCAGATACGGCGACATGGGGGCTGAAATACCCCTGAAACCCGTGCAGGAGCACCCCACGGCCCGCCAGGGCCTCGGGAAAACGTCGCTGCACACCCTGGTCTCCGTGGGGACAATGGGGGGCCTATGCCCCAGCCACCGTCCGCCCCGCCCCCCTCGCCACCGTCCCCCACCCCTCCCCCGCCCGCCACCGATGGCCCCGCGCCCCCGCCGGCGGGCCGCCTGATCGAAGACCCCGCCGCCACGCCCGCCGCGCAGGCCGCCGGGTCCGCGGAATCCACCGCCGCCGCGCAGCTCAGCCAGGAGGCCGCGCGGCGCGCGGCGCTCTCGCCCCTGGCGCCGCTCTCGGTGCCGGTGTTCCGCATGCTCTGGCTCACCTGGCTCGCGGCCAACACCTGCATGTGGATGAACGACGTGGCGGCCGCCTGGCTCATGACCACGCTCACCAGCTCGCCCGTGCTGGTGGCGCTGGTGCAGACGGCCTCCACGCTGCCCGTCTTCCTGCTCGGCCTGCCTAGCGGGGCCCTGGCCGACATCCTGGACCGGCGGCGCTACTTCATCGCCACGCAGTTCTGGGTGGCGGCCGTGGCGCTGGTGCTGTGCGTGGCCATCCTCGGGGGCGGCATGACGGCGCCGCTGCTGCTGGCGCTCACCTTCGCCAACGGCATCGGCCTGGCGATGCGCTGGCCGGTGTTCGCGGCCATCGTGCCGGAGCTGGTCAACCGCGCGCAGTTGCCCGCGGCGCTGGCGCTCAACGGCGTGGCGATGAACGCCTCGCGCATCATCGGGCCGCTGCTGGCCGGCGCCATCATCGCCAGCGCGGGCAGCGCCTGGGTGTTCGTGCTCAACGCCGTGCTGTCGGTGATCGCGGGCTTCACGATCATGCGCTGGAAGCGCACGCACACGCCCAACCCGCTGGGCCGCGAGCGGCTCTCCAGCGCCATGCGCGTGGGCGTGCAGTTCGTGCGCGAGTCGCCGCGCATGCGCGCCGTGCTCTGGCGCATCTCGATCTTCTTCCTGCACGCCACGGCGCTGCTCGCGCTGCTGCCGCTGGTGGCGCGCGACCTGGAGGGCGGCGGCGCCGGCACCTTCACCCTGCTGCTGGCCTCCATGGGCGCGGGCGCCATCGTGGCGGCGATGTTCCTGCCCCGGCTGCGGCAGGCCATGCCGCGCGACGTGCTGGTGGGGCGCGGCGCGATGCTGCAGGCGCTGGCCACCTCGGTGGTCGCGATCGCGCCGAACGTGTACGTGGCCGTGCCCGCGATGGTGGTGGGCGGCATGGCGTGGATCACCACGGCCAACTCGCTCAGCGTCTCGGCCCAGCTCGCGCTGCCCAACTGGGTGCGCGCGCGCGGCATGTCGATCTACCAGATGGCCATCATGGGCGCCACGGCGGCCGGCGCGGCGCTCTGGGGGCAGGTGGCCTCGGTCACCAGCGTGCACGTGAGCCTGGCGCTGGCCGCGCTCACCGGCACCGCCGCCATGGCGCTGGCGCAGCGGCTGGTGGTGGACCGCGCGATGGAGGAGGACCTGAGCCCCTCGCGCGCCTTCAAGGTGCCGGTGGCGCCCACCACGCCCGAGCGCGGCCACGTGGTGGCGACCATCGAGTACGTGATCGATACCGCGCGCGCGGCCGAATTCCGCGCGCTGATGCAGGAGAGCCGCCGCAGCCGCCTGCGCCAGGGCGCGCTCGACTGGCAGCTGCAGCACGACATCGCCGACCCGAGCCGCTACGTGGAGCGCATCGTGGACGAATCCTGGACCGAGCACCTGCGCCGCTTCGACCGCGTCACGGCCTCCGACGTGGCGCTGCGCGACCGCAAGCTCGCGTTCCACGCGGGCGACGCGCCGCCCGTGGTCACGCGCTACCTGGTCGAGCTGGAGCGGTAGGGAGGGTCTTTTCGCGCCTCCTGGAAATGCTTCGGTCGGCACGATTCCATCGTGGTGAGACCGCTCTATCCTGGCCTTGCTGTCAAACTGCCGCGTGGCGGGGGTGGCAAGCTCGCCTAGGGAAGAGGTCCATGAAGTTAAGCCGTCTGTTCCACCCCCAGAGCCCCCGGCGCGCGACCGCGCATGAAGAGTCCGCACCCAGCGCCTCGCCGCAGCACGGTGCCTCGTCCAGCAGGACGGCATCCCACGCCCTGGCAGGCGGGCCGCCACGCCGTCCAGACGCCGGTGCCGGCATTCGACCCCGCAGCGATCAATTGCCGTCCAGGCCGCATTCGCATTCGGTGCCACATTCCTCCGTACTCGGCACCATGCGCGGATTCATGGCCTGGGGCTCCTCCCGCAAGGAGCCCGAGCCTGGGCCCGAGCCGGAGCCCAGGGCATGGATCGGCAGCCACGCCTCCGAGGCGAAAGCCGCCAGGAGGCGCCTGCTCGACGAAGCGGCCTTGTTGCCCCGGCAAGTGCACAACGACTCCCCCCTCTCCATAGCGCCTTACCCGCTCGATACCTACATGGCGTCCGACGGACAGAGCACGGTCCTGGTTCCGGCACAGGAACTGGTCCCGGACCTCTTGCGCTCCGACACGTTCATCGAGCTTTCCCCTGAGCGGCTGAATCAGGCCAACGCGCTCTCCACAAAGCATCCTGGCGTCAAAACACAGATGCCGGACACGAAGCCTCAGTTGCGCGTGATCACGCCCGCGGTTGCCGCCAACCTCGCATCGGCGCGGGAAGCCATCGACCTGGTCAAGGCACTTCTCCCCGGCGGCGCCGGCAACCAGATCAAGGACCTCGCGGCAACCGGGGGCGACAGCCTTCTCCGGTCCTCGCTGTCGCACACCCAGACCGACCACCCGGTGATTCGCGCTTTCCTGGCCATCCAGTGGCAGGGCGGCTACTGCGACGCCCAGGCCAGCCTGGCCTATCAACTCCTCTCACAGAATCCTGCCCTCGCGCACTCCAGGATCGACCTCGTGAGCGGCAGGAGTTCGGACGGAAACCATACCTTCGTCGTGATCCGGGGGCAGGAACCCGAGCACGACATCGTGGTGGACCCATGGGCTCCGTTTGCCTCACCGACGCTCGTTCAGGACGCACTTCCCCTGCACCGGACACTGCTCGGCGCGGCAGGCAGCAGCATCAGCCACACCAAGCCTGCCGGCGACCTTTTGCCGAAACTGGAGATCAAGGAAGCACTGAGGCGGCAAGCGATCACCCAGGAACAATCGCCGATACGCGATCGGTTCGTTGCCGAGAAATTCCGCGACCCCGAAAGCCACATTGCGGACCATGTGAAGGACCCCGAGGACCGCTGGGATGTCCCGTTCAGCGGCAACCCCAATGTCCGGTATGACGTCCATGACGAATCCGGCCGCAGGCTGAACGATTCTCCGATCCGATTCGACATGCAACGGGCCGCGTCTTCCGCCGGACCGCGCCAGCCCTAGGCGTGCGCGCGGCCCGCAGAAGGCCGGGCGCGCACGCCCCCTGCCGCCGAACCGCTCACCGCCGCGACGCGCGCAGCCCGAACCAGCCGCCCTCGGCATCGAACAGCACGTCGTACTGCCGCAGCATGTGCCGCCCGGTGTTCACGGAGGCCGGGCTGCCCGGCTTGTTCACGAGCACGGCCTGGGGCGCGGCGGCGTCGCCCACGCGGAAGTCGTACTGCGCCACGGGCGCCTGCGCGCCGGGGAACATCACCTGCACCGGGGTGCCTTCCTTCAGGCCCGTGGCGGTCCGGCCCTTGCGGCTGGGGTTGGGGATCTCCTTCGTCGGCAGCGCGGACGGATCGGCGACCGTGAGGTACATCTGCGCGATGCCGGTGTCCACCAGCACGGGGCCGGCCTCGGGCGCGCCGCCGTTCACCGAGACGGCCATGGTGGCCTGCTGCCAGTCGCGCGGGTCGGTGGAGGCCGGCTCGCCGTTCGCGAGCAGGCTGCCCGGCTGCAGCTTCACGGACCGGAAACCTTCGGCGTTGGCGGTCGTGAGGCCCGCGTGCACCCCGTACTTCGTCACGATGTAGCCGCCGTGCACCGTGCCCTTGGGCGCGGGCTGGCCGTCGATGGCGGCGATGTTGAGCAGCGGATTCTTGTCGGGCGTGCCCTGCGGCTGGCCGTCGTGCTCGCGCCCGAAGCCCACGCCCATGTAGGCGATGCCGCCCGGGCTCTCGGTGGTGCTCGTGGGCTTCTCGCAGTCGGGCCGGTTGGCCTTCTCGCTCCAGCCCGGGCAGATCATCTCCTTCTCGACCGCGAGCACCGGGACGCGGGCCACCACCTCGCCGCCCGAGGCATCGCGGAACGCCAGATCGCGCACCACCCAGTGGCCGATCCACAGCCGCTTGCTGCTGGAGAGGAATTCCCAGCCCAGGTTGGCCGGCCGGGCCTCTTCGTTGCGCGAATAGCCGGGCAGATCGACGGCGGAGATCACCACGCCGGTGGAGCCGGTGTCCATGGTGACGGTGAAGGACCGCGCAGGCGCGGGCACGCGGGCATCCGGCGGCATGCGAACCTCGAAGGCCAGCTGGGGCGCGAGGGTCATGGGTGCAGGCCGCTCGCCCCTGGGGAACACGAAGGGGATGAAGCGCGCGGTGGTGTCGGGGCGCAGGACGGGGCCGGCGGCGGGTGGCGTCTGGGCAAACGCCGCGCTGCATGCGAGCAGCGCGGCCGCATGGAGGATGGCTGCGCGGAGGGGTGTCATCGGTTCTCCTTCCCTGGATGGTGTTTTGGGAAAGGCAGACTACACGATTCGCGCGGGGCAGAAATCCGGCGAAGCCGCAGGGCTCACCGCGGCCACAGCGCCCACAGCCGCAGCCCCTGCTTGAGCCTCCCGGCCAGCTCGCCCGCCTCCGGGCCCCAGCCCGCGAAGTAGTCGGCGCGCACCGCGCCGAGGATGGCCGAGCCCGTGTCCTGCGCCAGCACCAGCCGCTGCAGCTGCGCCGTGGGGCCGCCCGAGGCCAGCCACACCGGCGTGCCGTAGGGAATGCTCTGCCGGTCCACGGCGATGGAGCGGCCCGGGGTGAGCGGCACGCCCTGCGCGCCGCGCGGGCCGAAGGCCGCGTCCAGGGGCGAGAGCGGCTCCTCGCGGAAGAACACGTAGCGCGGGTTGGCCCAGAGCATCTCCTGCACGCGCTGCGGGTTCTGCAGCGTCCAGGCGCGGATGCCGGGCCAGGTGGCATCGCGCACCAGCCCCTGGTCGAGCAGCCAGCGGCCCACGCTCTGGTAGGGCTGGTCGTTGGTGCCGGCGAAGGCCACGCGCGCCAGGCGCACCGAGCCGTCGGGCTCCTGGATGCGCAGGCGCCCCGAGCCCTGGATGTGCACCACCAGCGCCTCGACCGGATCGCGCACCCAGGCGATCTCGCGGCCCGCCAGCGCGGCCTGGGCCTCCGGCAGGGTGTCGATCTGCTGGCGCGTGTACCAGGGCTTGCGCGCGCCGTAGCCCGCCGGCAGGCCGTGCAGCGGCACGGTGTAGCCGTTGCCCGGCGTGCGCGAGGCGTCGAGGTAGGGCTCGTAGTAGCTCGTGAGCAGGCCGTCCGCGCTGCCGTCCGGCGCCTCGATGCGGTAGGGCTGCAGACGGGCGACCATCCACTCGCGCTGCTCCTCGGGCGTGGCGATCGTGAGGCGCCGCACCTCGGGGCACAGGGCGGCGAAGGCCGGCGGGGGGCGCTCGCAGCTGCGCACCCAGGCATTCCAGGCCTCGTGCAGCGCATCGCTCGTGAAGCCGGGCAGCTCGGCCCAGTGCACGGGAATCCAGCGGCTCTTGGGCTGGGCCATCGGCGGGGGCAGGGGGCCGCCCGGCTCCAGCGGCAGGGGCGCGGCGGGCCCCTGCGGCAGGGTGACCATGGGGCCCGGTAGGGCGGAGGGGGGAGGCAGGGGCCGGGTGGAGCACGCCACCAGCGTTCCTACAATCAGCGCCGTTGTCACCAGGCGCAGGAGGCGGAAGTTCATGGGGCTGATTTTGCTTGAAGCATTGCTCGCGCTCGCCGTGCTGGTGGCCATCGTGTGGTGGACCATGTTCTCGGGCCGCCGCCGGGGCGAACTGCCGCCGCAGGACAGCCAGCCCCCCGGGCCGCCGCCGCCCCCCGGCTCCAGCGGCGGGTAGGACACGGCCTGCACGGTCTGGCGGCATCGGCTGCGGCATCGCCGGGCGAAACCGTGAGACAACCGCTGGCCGAACCGGAGCACGGATGCGCGGCCGTGGCGCCCCCGGAACCCGGGCCGCCCGGGCACCGTGCACCGCCCCGGTTCTTTTGCCCTCGTCCCGTCCCTCTCTCGACAACCACACGAACAGGAGTTCCGCCATGCGCACACCCCGAATCCTCATCGGCGCCACCGCCGCAGCGCTGCTCGCCACCGGCTGCGCCAACATGACCGACACCGAGCGCCGCACCGCCACCGGCGCGGGCGTGGGCGCCGTGGCCGGCGCCGTCCTGGGCTCGGCCACGGGCGGCCACGCCGGCACGGGCGCCGTGGTGGGCGCCGGCGTGGGCGCGCTCGGCACCTACATCTGGTCGCAGCACATGGAGCGCCAGAAGCAGGAGATGCAGCAGGTCACGCAGGGCACGGGCGTGGTGGTCACGCAGACGCCCGACAACCAGCTCAAGCTCGACATCCCGAGCGACATCTCGTTCGCGGTGAACCGCTCCGACATCCAGCCCAACTTCGCGCCCGTGCTGGACCGCTTCGCCGAAGGCCTGCGCAACAACCCCAACGCCGAGGTGCGCATCGTCGGCCACACCGACTCCACCGGCAGCGACGCCATCAACAACCCGCTGTCGCTCGACCGCGCGACCAGCACCCGCAACTACCTCGCGGCGCGCGGCGCGAACGGGGGCCACATCCAGGTCGAGGGCCGCGGCTCGCGCCAGCCGATCGCATCGAACGACACCGCCGAAGGCCGCGCGCACAACCGCCGCGTGGAGATCTTCGTGGGCGAACGCCGGCCCGGCTGACGGGCGCGCCGGCGCTCAGTCCGCCGCGCGCAGCAGGTTCGCCAGCTCCACGGCCGATTTCACCTGCATCTTGTCGAACACGCGCGCGCGGTGGACCTCCACCGTGCGCACGCTGATGTCGAGTTGATCGGCGATGAGCTTGTTGGGCAGGCCCTCGACCACGAGGCGCATCACGTCGCGCTCGCGCTCGGTGAGTTCGGCCAGCCGGTGCTGCAGGTCGCTGCGCTGCAGCACCTCCGCGAGATGGCCCGCGGACTGCGCCAGGGCCTGCTCGATGCGGTCCACCAGCAGGTTGTCCGAGAAGGGCTTCTCGCAGAAATCGAAGGCGCCGCGCTTGACCGTGGCCACGGCCGTGGGCACGTCGGCATGGCCGGTGAGGAAGATGACCGGCATGGCCTCGATGAGCCGGCGCTCGGCGAGGCGCTCGAACAGCGCCAGCCCGCTCATGCCGGGCATGCGCACGTCCAGCAGCAGGCAGCAGGGGTGGCGCGGCAGCGGCGCGTTGGCGAGCATGGCCTCGAAGGCCTCGGCGCTGTCGAACGACTCGCTGGGCACGCGGCGCGAGCGCAGCAGCCAGGCGAGCGCTTCGCGCACGCCGGCGTCGTCGTCCACGATGTACACGGTGGCGTTGGAGACGGGTTCCATCAGGCGGCGGTTTCTTCGGGTTCTGCGCCGGCCACGGGGCAGGCCGGCAGGGTGAAAGTGAATACCGTACCACGCGGCGCATGGGGCTCATGGCCCAGGAAGCCGCCATGCTGCTCGACCACGGTGCGGCACAGGCTCAGGCCCAGCCCCATGCCCTCGGCGCGGGTGGTGAAGAAGGGCGTGAACAGCTTGGCGCCCACGTCGGGCGGGATGCCCGGGCCGCCGTCGATCACCTGGAACTCGATCCACGCGTTCTGCGCGTTGGAGGCCGCGCGCCGCACGCGCAGCTCCAGGAGCCGCTGGGGCGTGCCGGGCTCGTCCATGGCCTGCATGGAGTTGCGCGCGAGGTTGAGCAGCACCTGCTCGACCATCGTGCGGTCGCACAGCACCTTGGGCAGCGGCGGCTCCACGGCCAGGCGGATCTGCACGCCCAGCTTGCGGGCCTGCAGGCGGATGAGGGGCAGCACGGCCTCCAGCAGATCGCCCGCGGCCACGGGCTCGCGCGTCTGGTCGCGGCGGCGCACGAAGTCGTGCACGCTCTTGATGACGCGCCCCGCACGCTCGGCCTGCTGGGCGATGCGCTGCAGCGCCACGCGCACGTCCGGCAGATGGGTGGCCGGTGGCTCGGCGGGGTGCGGCGCGCCCGGGGCGCCCAGCAGATTGAGCGAGCCGGAGGCATAGCTCGCGATGGCCGCGAGCGGCTGGTTCAACTCGTGGCTCAGCAGCGAGGCCATCTCGCCCACCGTGGCCAGCCGCGCCGTGGCCTGCAGGCGCTCCTGCGAGGCGCGCGAAAGTTCTTCGATGCGGCGCTGCTCGCTCACGTCGAGGAACGCGCTCATCCAGCCCGTGTGCAGGCCCTGCGCGTTGATGAGCGGCGCCTCGAAGATCAGCACCGGAAAGCGCGTGCCGTCCTTGCGCATGAAGGTCGATTCGTAGCCCTCGCGCGGCGGCGGCTGGCGCCCCGAGAGCCGGCCCCGCTGCCGGCGCAGGTACTCGTCGGCGAATTCCGGCGGCCAGTAGGGCAGGCGGTCGGCCTGGCCCAGCAGCTCCGGCGCCGGGAACCCCACCATCTCGCAGAAGGCCGGGTTCACGTAGGTGATGCGCCCCTGCAGGTCGCGCGCGCGCAGGCCGGTGACGAGCGAATCCTCCATGGCCTTGCGGAAGGCCAGCGCATCGCCCAGATCGCGCTCCGCGCGCAGCCGGCGGCGGTTGTCGCGCACCAGCACCACCAGCACCGTGATCAGCGCGATCGACATGGCCGTGACCAGCGCCGTGAGCACGTTGGGGAACACGCTGGGGGCGCTGTGCCAGCTGTCCATGCGCAACACCAGCGCGCCCCCCGGCAGATCGAAGAGCTGCTGCGTGCTGAACATGCGCGTGCCGCGCCGGTTCGCGCCGATCATGGCCAGGCGCGTGCCGTCGGCCTCGGTGAAGGAAACCTCCTGGCCGCGCTTGAGGCTGGGCACCACCAGCTCCACCAGCACGTTCTGCAGCGAATAGGTGGCCACGAGATAGCCGGTGTTCTGCCCTTCCTGCGAAAGCGGAATGCACAGCTCCATCATCTCGGTGCCCCGCCCGTCGCCCAGCGGCTGGTAGTAGCTGCCCGAATACGAGGGCCCGCCCACGCGCCGCGCGTTGCCGCAGGCCAGCGCCGTGTTGGAGTGCGTGCCGCTGCGCGCCTCGTTGTCCCACTGCACGGGGCGGTAGGGCGTCTCGACATGCGCGCGCACGCGCAGCGAGGGCTCGCGCCATTCGATGCGCACGAGTTCGCGGCGCACGCCCAGCAGCTGGCCGGCCCGGGTCTCCCAGCTCGCGGTGTCCGGGTCGCCCGCCTGCAGCGCCTGCAGGCTCTGCAGGTTGTGCGCGAAGCCCGTGCGGATGTCGGCCACGGCATCGGCCGCGTCGCGGTCCAGGCGGTTCTGCACCTCGGTGGCCTCGTAGCGCCCCGCGAGCCACACCTGGGTGACCAGCATGCCCGCGACCAGCAGCACCAGGGCGGTCCAGAGCGACCAGCGCCGCCAGGCAATGTGCCAGTGCCGCCAGGGCCCGCGCCCGGGGCCGCCGACCGTCCGGGCGGCGGCCCCGGGCTCGGGGGCCGTGCCCGCATCGGATGCGGGTGCCTCGGTTTCGGCGGGGGGCGTGGCGCTCACGGCGGGTTCACAGGACGCGGTGGTCCAGCGCCGGCAACTGCCCGCGCACGTCCCGCAGGCGGTCCGCGTCCAGCGTGCCGGCCACCACGCCCGCGCCCTCGGCGCGCTGGTCCAGGATGGCGCCCCAGGGGTCCACCACCATGCTGTGGCCCCAGGTGCGGCGCCCGTTCTCGTGCACGCCGCCCTGGGCGGGCGCGACCACGTAGGCCAGGTTCTCCACGGCGCGGGCGCGCAGCAGCACCTCCCAGTGCGCCTGGCCGGTGGTGTGGGTGAAGGCGCTGGGCACCAGCAGCACGTCGGCCCCCGCGCGGGCATGCGCGCGGTACAGCTCGGGAAAGCGCAGGTCGTAGCACACCGACAGCCCCACGCGCCACGCGCTGCCGTCGCGCGCGGTCATCGTGAAGCGCGCGGGCGCGCTGCCGGCCTCGATCACCGCCGCCTCGTCGAAGCGCTCGCGGCCGTTGTCGAATCGGAAGAGGTGGATCTTGTCGTAGCGCGCCACGCATTCGCCCGCGGGCGAGAAGACCAGCGTGGTGTTGCGCACGTGGCGGTCGCTGTCGCAGCGCAGCGGCAGCGTGCCGCCGACGATCCACAGGCCCAGATCGCGCGCGGCCCCGGCCAGGAAGTCCTGGATGGGGCCCTCGCCGAAGGCCTCGCGCAGGGCCAGCTTGTCGGTGTCGCGCGCGCCCATGGCGCAGAAGTATTCGGGCAGCGCGGCCAGCTCGGCGCCCTGGGCGGCGGCCTCCTCCAGCAGGCGGCGGGCCTGCGCGAGGTTGTCCTGGACCCGCAGGCCCGAGACCATCTGCAATGCGGCGGCTTTCATCATGAATCGTCCTCTTCAGAGCCCCGGGCGCGGGGCGCCTTGCGGTTGGATGCGGCCGGAGCGGCGGCCGGGGCGACCACGCCCTCAGCGGGCGCGTTGCCCGGCGCGGCGACGTCCGCGGGCCCCGAGCCGACCCGGCGCCGGGGCACGCGCGCGATGCGCGGATCGGTCCAGGTGCCGTCGATGCGGAACTCCTGCGTGGCGGCCTGGATGAGCGGCCCGCGCAGGAACATCTGCGCGAGGAAGCTCCCCAGCCCCACCACCGGGTTGATGGCGGTGGCCACCAGCGAGGCCGTCATGGCGTTGATCTCAGGCACCACCACCACGTGCAGGTCCTGCGTCTCGCGGTCGAGGTCGGCGCTGCCCTCCATGAGCACGGCGGCGTTCACGCCCTTCATCTGCAGGTTGTTGGTGGTGGCCACGCCCTGGTCGATGCGCACGTCGCCGCGCACGAAGTCGAAGGCGAAACCCTCGCTGAACACGTCGCGGAAATCCAGCGTGAGCCGGCGCGGCAGCGACTGCAGGCTCAGCACGCCCAGCAGCTTGGCCAGGCCCGGGTCGGCCTTGAGGAACTGGCCGGACTCCATGTTGACGTTCATCTGCCCCGTCATGGAGTGGTAATCGGGGCTGAGCGGCGCCCCCACCCAGGCCACCTGCCCCTCGATGCGGCCCTTGCCCCGGCGCACGACGTCGGCCATGCCGAAGCGCGCCAGCAGGTCGCCGGAATCGCGGACGTCGAGCCGGAAATTCATCACCGTGCGGCGGCGCGCCTCCGGGCCGGCGGTGCCCCCGCCCGGCAGCACCCAGTTGCCGCTCGACACCAGCGTGGCCTCGGGCACCGACAGGTTGAGCTTGGACAGGCGCCACTCGCGCTGCGCGCCGTCGCCGCCCCGGTTCTGCGCCTCGACCTCGATGCGCCCGAGCCGCCGGCCCCGCAGCTCGAAGTCCTGCACGACGATGTCGAGCGCCGGCAGCGTGGTGTCGGCGAACCGCGTGGCGATCAGCGATTCCTCGACTTCCTGCGCCTCGCTCTGCGGCACCGACAGCCGCGAGAGGCGCGCGAACACCCGGCCGCCCGCGCCATCGGCCGATGCGGCATCGCCCGGGCGGTATTCCACGTAGCCGCTGAGTTCGCGCGCATCCACGTTGGCGCGCCAGGTGGTGCCCTCGCGCGAGCCGCCGGCGACCACGTCGTGCAGCGTGCGCCCCTGCAGGGTGAGGGTCTGGGCGCGCGCGGCCAGCACCGTGGGCATGAATTCCTGCGCGCCGCCCGCGGGCACCCGGGCGCTGCCGCCCCAGACCGCCGATGCGCCGGGCGCGGGCGCGGGCGCGGGCGCGGGCGCGCGCGGCGCCTCCGCGGAAGCCCCCGGTGCCGCCGCACCCAGCACGGCCTGCCAGGCATCGATGTCCAGGTGGGCCGTGTGCACGTTGGCGGCAACGCCCTGCTCGGGCATGACCGCCGCCTCGCCCGGCGCGAGCCCCACGGCGATGGCCCCGCGCAGCACGCGCGGCTGCGGCCCGGAATGGTCGAGCACGTAGTTCGCCGAGCCGACGCCGCCGACCTCGACCGCCACCTGCTCGCGCACCGGCGGCAGCGCGCCGGCCCCGCCGGCGCCATTGCCGCCCGCCACCACCGACTCGCGCGCGAGTTGCGACTCATAGCGCACCGGCATCACCGCATCGGCGGCCTTGCCCAGGGGCGCGGGCAGCGTCAGGGCCATGCCCTGCAGGTTGGTCGTCACCAGCACCTCGGGCAGGCCCCGGCGCACGCCCAGGACCAGCGCATAGGCGGTGCTGCCCGTGGCATGGCGGGCCAGCTCGGGCACGCCCGGCCACTGCACCGCCTGGCGCAGCCCCTCGGCGCTGGCCACGCCCTGGCCGCGCACCTGCACCACGGATTCCTGCGCGCCGCCGGGGCCCGGCCGCATGCCGCCTTCGAGCCGCAGGTCTCCGCCCAGCGCCCGCCCCTGCACGCCGGCCAGCGTGAAGCCGGTGTCGCTGAACTGCACGGCACCGCGTGCGCGGGCGATGAGCGGCACGTCGGGCGTGATGCGCACGTCGTTGCCCGAAAGGGCCACGCTGCCCTGCACCTTCGACTGGTCGATGTGGCTGATCGGCAGGCTCAGCGCCAGTTGCAGGTCCGCGTTGCCGGTGCCGGTGGCCTGGTCGAGCGCGTGCGAGGTGAGCCGCGAGAGCGGCGAGCCGGCCATGAAGGCCAGCATGTCGGCCAGCGGCCCCTGCGCCTGCGCGTTCACGCCCACCACGGTGTGCGACAGGTCGGGGATGCGCGCCTCCACCTTGCCGACCCGCAGCCTCGGCGAGCCCGCGAAGCTGCCGCTCGCGCCCTTCACCGCCATGCTGGAGCGGTCGAATACCAACTCCCCGGCCAGTTGCGTGAGCGCCGGCCACGCCGGGTCGCCCGCGTGCTGCAGGCCGGGGGGCACGTAGGCATAGGTCACGTCCTTCACCTTGGCGGCGATGTGGAACTCGCCCTGGCCCGGGTGGTTGAAGGGAATGTCGTGCAGGTCGCCCTTGACCCGGAACTGCACGCCCGACGCGGTGCCCGCGGTCACCGCGTCGCGCACGTAGTGCCGGGTCTCCGCGGGGATGGACAGGGGCAGGTAGCGGTGCACGCGCGTGCCGTCGGCGCGCTGGAGCGTGCCGCTCAGGTCCAGCACCCCGGGAAACCGCGAGCGGCCGGCCGAATGCCCCGGATCGCTGGTGGCCCAGGTCAGCCGGGCCTCGCCCTGGGCATCGCCGTTGGCGAACTGCAGGTCCGGCATCTGCACGGCGATGCGGCCGCCGTCCACCTGCCAGCGCACGCTGGCGGACAGCCGGTCCACGGGGACCACGGCCTCCTCGAACACCTCGGGCAGCACCAGCGCGCCGTCCTGGATGGAAAAGGCCGCCTTGCCGCCCGCCTGGGTCAGCTCGAAATCGACCATGGCGCCGCGCACGCCCGGCAGCGCGGCCGGCTTCGCGGTCCCGCCCGCGGGGCCGTCGGCCAGCGCGAGGCCCGAGACCCGGCCGCGCGCCTGGTACTGCTTCGGCGCGTCCAGCGGGCCGCGCCAGTTGGCCTGCACCTCTTCCACGAGCCCGCGCGGGCCGTAGCGGTCCAGCGCGGCATGCAGCTCGTCGCCCAGCGGCAGGCGGCTGGCGATCTGCGCCAGCGCCGCGAGGTCGAGCCGGTCCGCGCGCAGCTCGCCCTGCTCGCGCCCCGGGTTGGCCGGGTCCCGGCCGGCCTGGCGCAGCAGGGCATTGCCGCCGGGCCAGCGCAGGCCGCCCTGCGTGAGGAACTGCAGCCCCTCGGTGGACACCTCGAAGCCCCCTTCCAGCAGCCGCCCGCCCACGCGGCCGGCCACCGACGCCAGCGCCAGCGGCTCCAGCCCGGCGCCGAGCGTGGCGTTCACGTCCGCGAGCGCTACGTCCGCCGTGCCGCCGGCCACCTCGCCCCGGCGCACGTCCAGCCACGCGCGCAGGGCGCCCCGGCCCTCGGCCACCTCGATGCCCTCGATGTCCGCATGCTGGCGCAGCCGCGACACATCGACCCGCGCGAAATCCGCGAAGAGCTGGCCGCTCCAGTGCTTCCAGGCGCCGCCGTGCGTGGTGAGCAGCGGCTGGCGGAACTGGCCCATGAGCGTGAAGCGCCCGCCCCAGGCCGCGGGCGGCGTGGCGTCCAGGCGCATGGCGTGGCGCCAGCCCCGGTTGCGCAGCACGATGTCCACGCCGGAGAGTTCGAGCGGCGGGGCGCCGCGCCGCGCATCGGTCCAGCGCACGGTCCCGCCGCGCAGCGCCAGCTCGCCCTGGGAGAAGAGCCAGTCGCCCACGGCGCTGCCCTCGCCCGGGCCCACGCTGCTGTGCAGCGACAGGCCGCCCACCACGAGCCGGCCGTCGGCCTCGCGGCGCACGTCCAGGTCGGGCCGCTCGATGTAGAGCTGCTCGAAGCCCAGGCGCAGCGCCGAGCGTGGGGACACCGCGGCGACGATGCGCGGCAGGCGCACGGCCTCGCGGCCCTGCGGGTCCAGCAGGGCCACGTCGGTCAACTCGATGGTGGGCACCAGGCCCTCGGAGCGCGCCGAAAGCGCGCCGATGCGCACGGGTACCCCCAGGGCCCGCGCGGCATGGGCCTCCAGCTGCGGACGCCACTCGCCGATTCGCGGCACAATCCAGCCGTGTAGCACCCCCCAGGCCACGGTCACCAGCAGCCAGAAGGCAATCAACGATCCCAGTGACCACCGCGCAAGGCCTGCCATGCATCGGAGCAGGCGGGAGGGGTGCGGTGTCGTCTCAATCATGGTGGGCTTGGATGTGGCAGGAATTATGACCCGCGCCCGCCATGGGGGTTCAGCCCCAAAGGGTGTCGGTATGTACGCTTTCGGAGCCTCTTGCTTGCCATATGTCCACGCCGTTCGCTGACCCGGACGCGCGCCCGGCCACTGCCGCCGGCGCCGCCCACTCCCGATTCCACCAGCGGCTGCTGCGCCGCTATGCATCCGAGCTGCCCCTGCTGCCGCCGGGAGCGCCCACCCGCCAGACCATGGCCGAGGCCCTCGCGGCCCTGCGCGCGCTGGGGCACGGCACGGGCGCGGCCCTGCGCGTGCTGCGCCAGCTGCTCATGGAGCGGCTGGTCCGCCTGGATTGCGAGGACGGCGCGCCGCTCTCCGACATCACCCGCGCCACCACCCAACTGGCCGAGCTGGCCCTGGACGAGGCCCTGCGCCACGCCCGCCAGGAGCTCGATGCGCGCCACGGCGCCCCCGTGGGCCCGGAGGGCCAGCCCGTCGCGCTCTGGATCGTGGGCATGGGCAAGCTCGGCGCGCGCGAGTTGAACGTATCCAGCGACATCGACCTGATCTACGTCTACGAGCACGACGGCGACACCGCCGGCGTGGACGGCGGCCGGGGCCGCATCTCGCACCAGGAATACTTCGGCCGGGCCGTGAAGGCCATCCACGCCCTGGTGGGCGAGACCACCGAGCACGGCTTCGTCTTCCGCATGGACCTCGCCCTGCGGCCCAACGGCAATTCCGGGCCGCCGGCCGTCTCGCTCGCGGCGCTGGAAGACTACCTGCAGGTGCAGGGCCGCGAGTGGGAGCGCTTCGCGTGGCTCAAGAGCCGCATCGTCGCGCCGCTGGACGGGCTCGTCCACCCGGCCGTGCAGGGCCTGCGCGCGGTGGTGCTGCCCTTCGTGTTCCGCCGCTATCTCGACTACAGCGTGTTCGAATCGCTGCGCTCGCTGCACCGCCAGATCCGGGACCATGCCGCCAAGCGCAGCGCGGGCCACCCCGAGCGCGCCAACGACGTGAAGCTCTCGCGCGGCGGCATCCGCGAGATCGAGTTCACCGTGCAGTTGCTGCAGGTGGTGCGCGGCGGGCAGTTCCCCGAACTGCGCTGCCGACCCACGCTGGAGGCCCTGCAGCGCCTGGCGCGCGCCGGGCTCATGCCGCAGGAAACCGCCGATGCGCTCGCCGAGGCCTACACCTTCCTGCGCCGCGTGGAGCATCGCATCCAGTACCTGGACGACCAGCAGACCCACGTGCTGCCCACGCGCGACGACGACCTGGCCTGGATCGCCGCCACGCTGGGCCTGGGCTGCTGCGCCTTCCTGCACCAGCTCGACGCCCACCGCGAACTGGTGGCGCAGGAGTTCGACACCCTGCTCGGCGGCCCCGGCAAGCGGCAGTGCAGCGGCGGCGGCTGCGGCGGCCCGCGCGCGCAGCAGGCCCCCGTGCCCGAACTCGACACGCTGCTGGAGCAGCTCCCCCCGAAGGTGCGCGAGCGCGTGGCGGAGTGGCAGGGCCATCCCCGCGTGGCCGCGCTGCGCGACGAGGCGCGGGCGCGCCTGCTGCGGCTGGTGCAGCGCACGGCGCGCTGGCTGGCCGAGGGCCGCGTCAACGAAGACGCCGCCGTGCGCCTCGTGGCCTGGCTGGAGCCGCTGCTGCGCCGCGAAAGCTATCTGGCGCTGCTGCTGGAGCGCCCCTCGGTGCATGAACACCTCATGCACCTGCTGGGCGCCGCGCAATGGCCCGCGCGCTACATGCTGCAGCACCCGGGCGTGATCGACGAGCTGGCGGGCGATGCGCTGCTGTCCGAGCGCTTCGTGGCCGAGGACTTCGAGCGCGAGCTGGGCCTGCGCATCGCCTCGCTGCGCTCCACCGGCGAGGACGACGACGAGGCCCTGCTCAACCTGCTGCGCCGCGCGCAGCACGCGGAGACCTTCCGCACCCTGGCGCGCGACGTGGAGCGGCGCATCACCGTCGAGCAGGTGGCCGACGACCTCTCGGCCCTCGCCGACAGCGTGCTGCGCATCACCGCCGCCTGGTGCTGGGAGCGGCTGCGCAACCGGCACCGCGATACGCCGCAGTTCGGCATCATCGGCTACGGCAAGCTCGGCGGGAAAGAGCTGGGCTACGGCAGCGACCTGGACATCGTCTTCGTGTTCGACGACGACGACGACCGCGCCCCCGAGGTCTATGCCGCCTTCGCGCGCAAGCTCATCAACTGGCTCACCGTGAAGACCAGCGAGGGCGACCTCTACGAGATCGACACCGCCCTGCGGCCCAATGGCAACTCGGGCCTGCTCGTCACGCGCTTCGAGGCCTATGCCAACTACCAGGAGCGCCGGGGCAGCAACACCGCCTGGACCTGGGAGCACCAGGCCATGACGCGCGCGCGCTTCGTGCTCGGCAGCGAGGCGCTGCGCGAGCGCTTCGACGCGGTGCGCGCGGCCGTCATCACCGCCCCGCGCGACGCCGCCGCACTGCACGCGGAGATCGCCGCCATGCGCGAGCGCGTGCGCGCCGCGCACCCGGTGCCCCCCGACCAGTTCGACGTGAAGCACGGCACGGGCGGCATGGTGGATGCCGAGTTCGCCGTGCAGTACCTCATCCTCGCGCATGCGGGCGCCCACCCGGGCCTGTGCGACAACCTGGGCAACATCGCGCTGCTGCAGCGCGCGGAAGACGCCGGCCTGCTCCCCCCGGGCGTGGGCGCGGCGGCGGCCACCGCCTACCGCACGCTGCGGCAGGTGCAGCACCGCGCGCGGCTCAACGAAGAGCCCACGCGCGTGCCGCCCGAGGCGCTGCACGCGGAACGCGAGGCCGTGCTGGCGCTGTGGCGGGCCGTGTTCGGCGAGGCGCCCCGCTGAACCGGGGCGGGCGCGGCCCCGGCATGGCCGCGGCGCCCGCCGGGGCATGCCCGCGCGGCGCGGCAACGGCCCGCATCAAGCTCACACACGCCGCCTGAACAGCCCGCCCGCCTTCTGGAGGCGGTTTTGTGGCAAAAGGGGCTCCATGTCGCCGTCCCTGCTGCAGATATAGCTATATTTTCAGGAGCACTCCGGGACTGAGGCAGGCCGTCCCGGCGCAGGGACTCAGAAAGACTCCCACTCGTCGTCCGGCCGCGCGGCCGGCGGCTTCGCGGCGCCCGAGGGAGGTGGCGTGGATGCCGCAGGCGCCGGCGGCGGCGCGGCAGAGCGGCCCAGCGCCGGCGCCTTGCGGGGCGCGGGCGCGCGCACAGGGGCCGGGGCGGCCACCGCCGGCCGCGCCGGCGCCGGCATGGGCCGCGCCACGGGCCGGGGCGCCGCGCCAGCCGGCCGGGGCTTGGCGACGGGCGCCGGCCCGCCCCGGGGCACGTCGCCGGCCGCCACGCGGAACTGCGCCACGGCGGACTGCAGCCGCTGGGTCTGCTCTTCGAGCGAGGCCGCCGCCGCCGCGGCCTGCTCCACCAGCGCCGCGTTCTGCTGCGTGGCCTGGTCCATCTGCACGACCGCCTGGTTCACCTGATCGATGCCCGAGGACTGCTCGCGCGAGGCCGCGGAGATCTCGCCCATGATGTCGGTCACACGCTCGACCGAGGCGACGATCTCCTGCATCGTGGAGCCGGCACGCTCCACCTGCGACGAGCCCGCGCCCACCTTGCCCACGGAATCCGCGATCAGCGCCTTGATCTCCTTGGCGGCCTCGGCGCTGCGCTGCGCCAGGGCCCGCACCTCGGAGGCCACCACCGCGAACCCCTTGCCCTGCTCGCCCGCGCGGGCCGCCTCGACGGCGGCGTTGAGCGCCAGGATGTTGGTCTGGAAGGCGATACCGTCGATCACGTTGACGATGTCGGCGATCTTGTGCGAGCTCTCCGAGATCGCCTGCATGGTCACCACCACCTCGTCCACTGCCGAGCCCCCGCGCCGCGCCACCTCCATGCTGCCGGTGGCGAGCTGGCTGGCCAGCTTGGCGCTGTCCGCGTTGTGCTTCACGGTGGAGGACAGCTCCTCCATGCTGGCGGCGGTCTCCTCCAGCGAGGCGGCCTGCTGCTCCGTGCGGCCGCTCAGATCCGAATTGCCCCGGGCGATCTCCTGGGCGCCGACGCGGATCTCCTCCACCCCCTGACGCACCTGCGAGACCATGCGCACCAGCCCTTCCTGCATGGTCCGCGCGGCCAGCAGGAGACGGCCGATCTCGTTGCCCGACCGCACCTCGATGCGCGACGTCAGGTCGCCCTGGGCCACCCGCTCCAGCAGCACGCCGGCCTCGTCCAGCGGCGCGAGCACCTGCCGGCGGATGAAGAGCCAGCATCCGATGGCCAGCAGCAGACCCGTGGCGACCAGGAAGCCGGCCACGATCTCGGACGTGCGCAGCATGCGCACGGTGTCGTCGTGCAGCCCCTGGCCGCGCTGGTCGGCCGCCTGGAACAGCTTCTGCATCAGGCCGTCCATTTCGGCAAGGAGCCGGTTACGCTGGTCCACGATCTCCTTGCCGCTGTATTCCTCCACGTTGCCGCCGGCCAGCCCCGCGCTGCCCCGGCGCACCAGCACGTCGTAGGCCTTGAAGGCGGTGAGCACGGAATCGGCCAGCGGGCGGTCTTGCGCGGACATGCCCTGCGCCACGGATTGCAGGATCTGCGCGGCGTCCTGCATGGCCTTGTCGGCCCGGTCGGTCTGGCTCCGGATGCTGGGGGGCGCGTCTCCGCGCAGCATGTTGCGGTGGGCCACCGCCAGGGCCACGCGGTTGTCCCACATGCGGATCTCCGCCTGCTTCAGCGCCAGCATGTCCTTGGACACGCGTGCCTGGCTCTCGGACGCCGAGACGCCGGACCGGATGCCCATCCAGCCCACCGCAACGGCCACCAGCAGCGCCGCGGTGAAGAACGCCAGGACCAGGAACAGCCCCGACCTGATGGAAAAACTCCGAATCATCGCCACCCCCTGCCAAAGAGCTGCCGCCGGTCAATCGCAACGAAATTTTGCCAGAGCGCAAGGGGGCCGCGGTCGGCATTTGCCCGGGCAGACGGGGCGCCCCGGGATGGCTAGATCCTCTCGGGGCCGATAACCCGGCTGCCCTTTTCCTCCAGGCAGAAACAGCCGATGGAAACCCGAATATCTATTTGCAAAGCCATATCGATTGGCATTGTTTATAAGATATTTTCTTGGCTCTCTCATTCAAGGAATTTATGGGTCTTCCCATTTATTTACCCCATAAATTCTTACACATTGATATTAATCAATCATTTAGCAACGATACAGGGGAGGGGTGACAAAGTTTCACCACCGCCCAAAGAAGCGGACTCCCCCAACCCAATGCCACCCCGCGGCCCGCGGGATATTCATAGAGGGGACGCATCCCAGTCGGTGCGTCGATAAAGGGAGGGAAATAGCGAGGACACACGGCCAATAGAAACATAACCGTACCCCTGCGTTCCTGCGTCTGAAGATAAGCCCACCACTCCACCGCCCCGGAGGCCCTCGCAGGCCTCTCCATTCCATTTCAAGCTATGAATAGAACGGAGCAGCTTCATGCGTGCTTTAGATCAACTCGCCCATGGCACACCGTTGACCGCCGCCCAAATGGGAATGTGGATCGGTGTCCACCTGGCATCCCGTGATACCAATTTCAATTTGGCAGAAGCCATCGATATACATGGTCTATTGTCTTCGGAGATATTCATCGAGGCGCTGAAAATCGTCAGCCACGAGGTCGAGGCCACCCGGCTCCATTTCGCCAACACGTCCCAAGGCCCCAGGCAGTGGGTAGAAGCGGAATGGAATTCTCCGGCGAGTTCCCCGTGCTGGACTTCAGCCAGGAGAGCGACCCCTCGGCCAGCGCGGAAGCATGGATGAGGGCGGATTTCACGCGCCGCCTGGACCTGGCCCGCGACCAGCTGTGGCTCAGCGCCCTGATCAAGCTGTCGCCCGAGCACCACATCTGGTACAGCCGCGGCCACCACATCGCGTTCGACGGCTTCGCGGGCAGCATCATCGCCCGCCGCATGGCGGATCTCTACACGGCGCTGCTGGACGGCGGCACCGCCTCTGCCGCCTCGAAACCGGAGCCCTATTCCACGCTGGTCGACGAAGACCGCGCCTACCGGAACTCCGAGCGCTTCCAGCGCGACCGGCAGCACTGGATGGAGCGCTTCCATGATCGCCCGTCCCCCTTGAGCCTTGCCGACGATCGCAGCGTCAACGTGGGCGGCCTGCTGCGGCAAAAGACCCACTGGCCCGCCGCCCAGGTGAACGTCCTGCGCGACATCGCGCAGAGCCATGGCAGCACGCTCCCGCAGATCCTGATCGCGGCGACGGCCACCTATCTCTACCGGATGACGGGCGTTTCCGATCTGGTGCTCGGCGTGCCCGTGACCGCGCGCTACAACGACCGCATGCGCCGCACCCCCGGCATGGTCGCGAACGTGCTGCCCCTGCGGCTGGCGATGCGGCCCGACATCCCGTTTACGGACCTGCTGCGCGAGGTCGGCCGGCAGATGCGCCAGCTCCTGCGGCACCAGGCCTACCGCTACGAAAACCTGCGCGAGGACCTGGACCTGCTGGCGGACAACCACCATCTCTTCTCCACCGTGGTCAATGTCGAGCCCTTCGACTACGACCTGCGCTTCGGCACCCATCCGGCCAAGCCGCGCAACCTGACCAACGGCACCGCGCAGGATCTGGGCATCTTCATGTACGAGCGGGGCAACGGCCAGGACCTGCAGATCGACTTCGACGCGAACCCGGCCCTCTACACCCCCGAGGCACTGGCCGATCACCAGCGCTGGCTCCTGAACCTGCTGGGCGCGCTGGCTCGCAACCCCACCGAGGCCATCGGCCGGGTGGACGTGCTGCCCGCCGAGGAGCGCCGCACCCTGCTCGCCGGATGGAACGACACCGCGCACCCGCATCCCCAGGCCCACCTGACGGAACTCGTGGAGGCCGGCCTCGCGGCGGACCCCGAGGGCACCGCGCTGCGGTTCGAAGGCCAGTCCATGGCGCGCGGCGAGCTGGACCAGCGGGCGCGGCAATGGGCCGACCGCCTCGCGGCGATGGGCGCGGGCCCCGGGCACATCGTCGCGCTGGCCATCCCACGGTCGCTGGAACTGATGGTGGCGCTGGTGGCCGTCCTCAAGAGCGGCGCGGCCTACCTGCCCATCGATCCGGACTTCCCCGCCGACCGCCTCGCCTTCATGCTGGAAGACGCCCGGCCCGTGTGCCTGATGACCACCGGCGAGCTGACCGGCCGATTCGAGGCAGGCATCCCCCGGTTCCTCGTCGATGACGCCACGGCGGCCGGCGCCGAGCCCCCGGGCCCGGCCACGCCCGCGCCGGCCGTCCGCCTGCAGCCCTCGCACCCGGCCTATGTCATCTACACCTCGGGCTCCACGGGCAAGCCCAAGGGCGTGGTGGTGTCCCACGGCGCCATCGTCAACCGCCTGCGCTGGATGCAGGCGGAATACGGCCTGCAGGCCGACGACCGCGTGCTGCAGAAAACGCCGTCGAGCTTCGACGTATCGGTCTGGGAGTTCTTCTGGCCGCTGATCACGCGCGCCACGCTGGTACTCGCCCGCCCCGGAGGCCACCGCGAGCCGGCGTACCTGGCGGGCCTGATCGCGCAGGAGCAGATCACCACCCTCCACTTCGTCCCCTCGATGCTGGAGGTGTTCCTGCGCGACCCCGCGGCGGCGGCCTGCGCCTCGCTGCGCCGGGTGATCTGCAGCGGGGAGGCCCTCGCGCCCGCCCTGGCCGAGCAGTTCCACCGCACGCTGGACTGCCGGCTGCACAACCTGTACGGCCCCACAGAGGCCGCTGTCGACGTCACCGCCTGGGACTGCGTGCCCGCCCAATGCCATGGGCTCGCGCGCATCCCGATCGGCCGCCCCATCTGGAACACGCAGATGTACGTGCTGGACCACGGCTTCCAGCCCGTGCCGGCCGGGGTGACGGGCGAGCTGTACATCGCCGGCGCAGGCCTGGCGCACGGCTACCTGAACCGCCCCGGCCTCACGGCGGAGCGCTTCATCGCGAACCCGCACGGCCTGCCGGGAAGCCGCATGTACCGCACCGGAGACCTCGCGCGCTGGCGCGCCGACGGCACGCTGGACTTCCTGGGCCGGGCCGACCACCAGGTCAAGATCCGCGGCCTGCGCATCGAGCTGGGCGAGATCGAGTCCACGCTGCTGCGCCACCCGGGCGTGGCGCAGGCCGCCGTGGTGGTTCGGGAGGATGCCCCCGGCGACAAGCAGATCGTGGCGTACTGCGTGCCCCCGGAGGGCACCGAAGCGGATGCGTTCGCGCTGAAGGCCCACGTCGCGCAGCACCTGCCCGACTACATGGTGCCCACCGCCTTCGTCGCCCTGGAACGCCTGCCCCTGGGGCCCAGCGGCAAGCTCGACCGCAAGGCACTGCCGGCGCCCCTGGCGCCCACGCCCGTCGCCGCGTATGTGGCGCCGCGCACGGCCACCGAGCAGACGCTCGCCGAACTGTGGGCGCACGCGCTCAAGGTCGAGAAGGTCGGCATCCACGACAACTTCTTCGAGCTGGGCGGCCACTCTCTGATGGCGATCCAGCTGGGCATGCAGATCCGCGAGCGCATGCACCCGGACTTCCCGCCCGCCGAGCTGTACAACCGCCCCTCCATCGCGGAACTGGCCGCGTGGATGGAAGACGCGGGGGGAGAAGTCCCGGCCGTGAACCTGCTGGCGCAGGCCGAGCTGCCGGCGCATATCCAGGGGCCGGGCGTGGTCGCGCCCACCGTGCCGCAGCGGGTCTTCCTCACCGGGGCCAGCGGCTTCGTGGGCAGCTATCTGCTGGCCACCCTGCTGCGCGACACGGCCGCGTCGGTGATCTGCCACGTGCGGGCGCCCGACGAGGCCTCGGGCCGCGGGCGCCTGAAGCACGCGCTGGCGGAACGCAAGCTCTCGGACGCCTGGGACGATGCCCGCGTGGAAGTCGTCACCGGCGACCTGGGCGCCGAGCACCTCGGCATGGGCGAGGCCGCCATGCGGCGCGTACGGGACGAATGCGACGCCATCTACCACTGCGCCGCCCAGGTGGACTACCTGCATCCGTATGCGAGCCTGAAGCCGTCCAACGTGGACAGCGTGGTCACGCTGCTCGAATGGACGATGCGCGGACGCCCGAAGGTAATGCACTTCGTCTCCACGCTCGGCGTGATCGGCCTCAACCCCGAAACCCCCGTGGTGAACGAGCAGGCGGCCCTGGCCACGGCCGACGGACTGGTCGGAGGCTACGCCCAGAGCAAATGGGTGGCGGACCGCCTGGCCCGCGCCGCGCAGGCCCGGGGCCTTCCGGTGGTGATCTACCGCCTGGGCTCGGTCACGGGAGACCACACCCACGCGGCATGCAACGAAGCCGACGTGTTCTGGCGCGTCGCGCGGCTGTATGCCGATCTGGAGATGATCCCCGACCTGGACCTGCCCCTCAACCTCACGCCGGCGGACGACGTGGCCCGGGCCATCGTGCGGCTGTCGCAGCTGCAGGACTCCTGGGGGCAGATCTTCCACCTGCTCGGCTCCGATCCCCTGCACGCCCGCGATGTGCAAGAGGTGTTCCGGCAACTGGGCCGCGCCCTCGAACCGGCGGACCTGGACACGTGGCTGTACCACGCGCACGCCCGGCTGGGCATGACGCAGGACCACGATCTCGCGGCCCTGCTGGCGATCCTGAACGGCTACAGCACCGAGGCGATCCCCCCGATCCTCTGCGGTGCGGCCACCCAGGCCCGGCTGGAGGCCATCGGCGCGCCGATCCGGCCGGTGAGCCAGCAACTGCTGCGGCGCTATTTGGAGAACCTGGGCATGGGCGCCACCGGAGTCCAGGAAACGCAGCCGGAACCCGCGCTGCTCTGACCAGGGAGAATCGAATGGCACGCTATCTTCTCGCCGCGACGGGCCTGCCGGGCCATGTCATGCCGATGCTGGCCGTGGCCCGGCATCTCGTCCAGCTCGGCCACGAGGTCCGGGTCCACACCGCGAGCCTGTTCCGGGCCCGGGTGGAAGGCACGGGCGCGTCGTTCGATTCCTTCCTGCCGTCCATCGACTTCGATTACCGCGAACTCGACCAGCGCTTTCCGCAGCGATTGCGGCTGCCGCCCGGCCACGCGCGGATGTGCTTCGGGCTGAAGACCTTCTTCGCGGATGCCATCGAACCGCAACACGAGGGGCTGCGCCGCAGCCTGGAGCACTTCGACGCCGACGCCATCATCACGGACACGATGTTCTTCGGCACGTTCCCGATGCTGCTCGGCCCACGGAGCGAGCGGCCCGCGATCGCCGCGCTGGGCATCTCCGCGCTGGCCCTCTCCAGCATCGACACCTGCGTGTTCGGGTCGGCCATGCCGCCGCCCGCCACCGCGCAGCAGCGGCAGCATGGCCAGACGATGCAGGCCACCGTTCAGCGCACGATGTTCGGCGACGTGCAGCGGTATTTCGACGGCGTGCTGGCCCGGCTGGGCAGGCCGCCGCTGCCGGCTTTCTTCAGCGACGCCGTGGTGACCCTGCCCGATCTGTATCTGCAGCTCACGGCCGAGGCCTTCGAATACCCCCGCAGCGACCTGCCGGCGTCTGTGCGCTTCGTCGGGCCGCTGCTCGCGCCGCCGACCCGGAACTTCGCACCGCCGCCCTGGTGGCACGAACTCGGCGACGGGCGCACCGTGGTGCTGGTGACGCAGGGCACGCTGGCCAACGAGAACGCCCATCAGCTGATCATCCCGACCCTGAAGGGCCTCGCCGGCATGCCCCACCTGCACGTCATCGCCACCACGGGCGGGCCGGTGCCGCCCGAGCTGGCGGCGGCCGCGCCGGCGAATGCCCGCGTCGTCGATTACGTGCCCTACGACCAGTTGCTGCCCAAGGTGCATGCGATGGTCACCAATGGCGGCTACGGCTCGGTCAACCACGCCCTCAGCCTGGGCATCCCGCTGGCGGTGGCCGGCAGTTCGGAGGAGAAGCCGGAGATCGCGGCGCGGGTGGCATGGTCCGGTGCCGGCATCAACCTCAAGACCGGCCAGCCGAGCAGCCGCGCGGTCGCCGACGCCGTCCACCAGCTGCTGGGCAACCCCTCGTACCGGCAACGCGCCCTCGCGCTGCGCGAGGCCTTCGCGCGGCACGACGCCCTGGCGGAAATCACCCAGTCCCTGCAGGCGCTCCATGCGCTGCCGCGCGGCGAGCCCGCCACGGCCGACTGCGCATGAGCCCCGAAACACCCTGAACCCGAAGAGACCCTCCCATGACCCATCCCCTCGACGACAAGAACAGCCACTTCCTGGTGCTGGAAAACGCCCTCGGCCAATCGTCCCTGTGGCCGCCCTTCATGGACGTGCCCGCCGGCTGGACCGTCGTGTTCGGCGCGGCTCCGGCCAATGAATGCCATGCGCACATCGAAGCGCGCGCCGCAGCGGCGCAGGGCAGCGCGGCCACCGTCGCCTGAGCCCCGTCGCCTCCCAGGCGGGCACGGACCGTGACGACGCACGCCGCACGCGCCGTCCGGTCCCGGGCGGGGCGGGGCAGCGCCGCCATCGCCCATGACGGCGAACCGGCGCGGAGCCATTCGCCATGGCCGAGGGCGGTGGACATGAAATTCAAACAAACGTTTGATTGATTGTGGTGTAATCCGCCACCATGCCCGCCCGACGCTCCCGATCCGCGCCCCCGCCGCCGCCCTCCGGTGAGGAGCCCGCGTCCGCGCGGCAGCGCCTGCTGCTGGCCGCGCTGCGCCTCTTCTCCGAGCAAGGCTACGCCAAGACCTCGATCCGCGCCATCGCCACGGCGGCACAGGCCAACGTGGCCGCCGTGAGCTACTACTTCGGGGACAAGGCCGCGCTCTACAGCGCCGTGTTCACCGAGCCTTTCTGCGACATCCACGCGCTGATCGCCGATTTCGCGAACCCCGACATCACGCTGCGCGAATCGCTGGGGCGCTATTTCCATGGGGCGCTCGCGCCCCTGAGCCACGGCGAGCTGGCCCGCCAGAGCGTGCGCCTGCACATCCGCGAGATGCTGGAGCCCACGGGCCAGTGGGAGCGGGAGATGGACAAGGAAGTCCGCCAGCCCCACGAGGCCCTGGTGCGCCTGCTCTGCCACCACATGAAAGTCGCGGTGCCGGACCTGGGCATCCACCGGCTGGCGCTCACCCTCTCCGGCCAGGCCTTCCAGCTCTGGGGCCACCGCGACGTGGTGGAAGCCGTGAAGCCGGAACTGCTGGCCACCCCGCAGGCCGTCGAGCTCTGGGCCGACCGCATGACGGACTATGCGATGGCCATGGTCGCGGCGGAGGAGGCCTGGCGGCGCGCCACCCTGCCGGAGCGCCGGGCACCCTCCCGCCGCCGCGCCGCCGCCTCTCCATCCCCTTCTCTCCAACCGGCCCGCCGAAAGACGCCGAAACCATGACGTTCCCCCTTGTCCAACGCTGCCTGCTGCCCACCGCCGCCCTGCTGGCGCTGGCCGGCTGCGCGGTCACGGCCCCCGCTGCGCGCGTCGATACGCCCGCCCCCGCCGCATGGCAGGCCCCGCTGCCGCACCAGGGGCGCGTCGAAGACCTCGCGCGCTGGTGGGAGCGCATGGGCGATCCGCTGCTGGTGGACCTGATCGCGGCCGCGCAGGAGGTGGCGCCCGGCGTGGCGCAGGCGCGCTCCCGCGTGGAGCAGGCGCGCGCGACGCAGGTGGCCGCGCGCGCCGCGCTGCTGCCTGCACTCGACGCGCAGGGCAATGGCAGCCGGGGCGTGAACCAGCAGGCGGGCGGCCTCGCCACCACGATCCAGGGCACGCTGCAGGCCAGTTGGGAGGTGGACCTGTTCGGCGGCAACGCCGCCGCCAATGAGGCGGCCCGCCAGCGCCTGGCGGGGGCCCAGGCCCAGTGGCACGAGGCCCGCGTGTCGGTGGCCGCGGAAGTGGCCACCCAGTACGACAGCTGGCGCCAGTGCCTGCGGCAGGTGGAGGTGGCCGAATCCGATGCGCGCTCGCGCGCCGAGAGCGCCCGGCTCTCTGAAGAAAGCGAGCGCGCGGGCTTCACGGCCCCCGCCACGCGCGCCCTCGCGCAGGCCAGCCGCGCCGAGGGCCGCGTGCGCGCCGAGCAGCAGCGCATGGCCTGCGAGATCGACCTCAAGGGCCTGGTCGCGCTCACCGGCCTGGCCGAGAGCGATCTCCGCGCCCGCGTGGCCGCCGAGGCGGCGGGCCCGGCCCGGCCGGCGCCGCAGGCGCTCTTCGCCATCGAATCCCTGCCGGCCCGCGTGCTGGCCCAGCGCCCGGACGTGTATGCCGCCGAGCGCGAGGTGGCCGCCGCCAGCGCCGACGTCGGCAACGCCCGCGCGCAGCGCCTGCCCCGGCTCAGCCTGAGCGGCTCCGTCGGCCGCGGCTGGGGGACCTCGGGCGGCACCAGCGTGGCGACCGACACGTGGTCCATCGGGCCGGTGGCGCTGAGCCTGCCGGTCTTCGACGCCGGCCGGCGCGCCGCGCAGGTGGATGCCGCCGAGGCCCGCTACCAGGAGGCCGCCCAGCTCTACCGCGCCAACGTGCGCCGCGCGGTGAGCGAGGTCGAGCAGGCCCTGGTGCGGCTCGCCAGCACGGCCGCGCGCAGCGACGACGCCGAGCGCGCGACCGAGGGCTACCGCACCTCCTTCGTCGCCACCGAGGCGCGCTGGCGCGGCGGGCTGGCGAGCCTCGTCGAGCTGGAGGACGCGCGGCGCCTGGCCCTGGCCTCCGAGACCGCGCTCATCACGCTGCGCCAAGAGCGCATGGCCGCGTGGATCAGCCTCTACCGCGCCGCGGGCGGCGGCTGGGAAGCCCCGCAGGCCGCATCGCCCTAGCCCGGGGCCCTAGCGCGCCCCTGGCGGGCCCTCCCCCGGGGGGCACCGCCTTTTCCTCCGACCTCTTTCCCCGATCCCGTCACCGACCGCAACCACGGATTTGCCCATGCTGCGCCTGCGCTCCCAACCCACCGTCCTGGCCCTGGCGGCCGCCTGCCTGATCGCCGCCGCCGGCGGCACGGCCCTGCTGTTCGCGCCCGCCGCCTCGCACGCCGAGAGCGAGCGCGGCGCGGATGCCGCCAAGGCCTCGCCGCGCCCCGCCCTCTCGGTGACCGTGACGACGCCCCGGCGCGACGCGCTGGCCGCGCGCCTGCCGGCCAACGGCAGCGTCGCCGCATGGCAGGAGGCGAGCATCGGCACCGAGAGCAACGGCCTGCGCCTGACCGAGGTGCGCGTGAACGTGGGCGACACGGTGCGCGCGGGCCAGGTGCTCGCCGTCTTCTCGGCCGACACGGTGCAGGCCGAGCTGGCCCAGAGCCGCGCGAGCCTGCTGGAGGCGCGCGCCAGCGCCGCCGAGGCCGCCGCCAACGCCGAGCGCGCCCGCACGCTGCAGGCCTCGGGCGCCCTGAGCCAGCAGCAGATCCAGCAATACACCACGGCCAGCGAAACCGCCGCCGCCCGCGTGGAGGCGGCGCAGGCCGCGCTCGCCACGCAGCAGTTGCGCCTGAAGCACACCCAGGTGCTGGCGCCCGACAGCGGCGTGATCTCGGCGCGCACGGCCACGGTGGGCGCCGTGGTGGGCGCGGGCACCGAGCTGTTCCGCATGGTGCGCAAGGGCCGGCTCGAATGGCGCGCCGAAGTCACCTCCAGCGACCTGCCGCGCGTGCAGGCCGGCACCCGCGCGCGCGTGACGGCCGCCAGCGGCGCGGAGGTGGAAGGCACCGTGCGGGTGGTCGCCCCCACGGTGGACACGCAGACGCGCAACGCGCTCGTCTATGTGGACCTGCCGGCCCACCCCGACATCCGCGCGGGCATGTTCGCGCGCGGCGACTTCCTTCTGGGCCAGCGCGACACCCTCACCGTGCCGCAGTCGGCCGTGGTGGTGCGCGACGGCTTCAGCGCCGTGTTCGAAGTGGTGGAAGGCGGGCGCGTGGCGATGCGCCAGGTCAAGACCGGCCAGCGCACGGGCGACCGGGTGGAGATCGCCTCCGGGCTGCAGGAGCGCGCCAGCATCGTGGAGCGCGGCGGCGCCTTCCTGAACGACGGCGATCTCGTGCGCGTGGAGGCGGCCGCACCGGTAAAAGCCGCATCTTCCAGCCCCCATGTCGGCGTATCGCCTGCGAAGGCTGCTAGCAAATAAGGAGCAAACCTCTCCATGCCGCACCGCCTCCCCTCTTGCGCACCCCGCCCGAAGGACCTGCCATGAACCTCTCCGCCTGGTCCATCCGCAACCCCATCCCGGCCGCGATGCTGTTCGTGCTGCTGACCTTCGCGGGCCTGCTGTCGTTCCGCGCGATGAAGGTGCAGAACTTCCCCGACATGGACCTGCCGGTCGTCATGGTCACCGCCGCGCTGCCCGGCGCGGCGCCGGGGCAGCTCGAAACCGACGTGGCGCGCAAGATCGAGAACGCCATCGCCACCACGCAGGGCCTCAAGCACATCACCACCACCATCGTGGACGGCACGGCCACCATCGCGGCCGAGTACCGGCTGGAAAAGCCCGTGCAGGAGGCCGTGGACGACGTGCGCTCGGCCGTCTCGCGCGTGCGCGCCGACATGCCGGCCGACCTGCGCGACCCCATCGTCACCAAGCTCGAACTCTCCTCCCAGCCCATCCTGGCCTTCGCGATCGCCTCCGACAAGCTGGACGACCAGGCCCTTTCCTGGTTCGTGGACGACACGCTCACGCGCCGGCTGCTGGCCGTGCCGGGCGTGGGGGCCGTCAGCCGCGTGGGCGGCGTGCAGCGCGAGGTGCGCGTGGCCATCGACCCGCTGCGGCTGCAGGCGCTGGGCGCCACGGCGGCGGACGTGTCGCGGCAGCTGCGCCTCGTGCAGACCGAGAGCGCGGGCGGCCGCACCGACCTGGGCGGCGCCGAGCAGCCCGTGCGCACCATCGCCACCGTGCAGACTGCGCAGGAGATCGGCGCGATGGAGATCCCCCTCTCCGGCGGCGGCCGCGTGCGCCTGGACCAGCTCGCCACCGTCACCGACACCGTGGCCGAGCAGCGCACCGCCGCGCTGCTGGACGGCAAGCCGGTGATCGGCTTCGAGGTCTCCCGCAGCCGCGGCGCCAGCGAGGTCGAGGTGGGCGCGGGCGTGCAGCGCGCGCTCGACCGGCTCGTGGCCGAGCACGCGGACCTGCGCCTCACCCGCACGGTGGATTTCGTGGAGATCGCGAGCGACGAGTACGACAGCTCCATGCACCTGCTCTACGAGGGCGCGATCCTGGCCATCGTCGTGGTCTGGCTCTTCCTGCGCGACTGGCGCGCGACCATCGTCTCGGCCGTGGCGCTGCCGCTGTCGGTGCTGCCCGCCTTCATCGGCATGTACCTGCTGGGCTTCTCGATCAACATCATCACGCTGCTGGCGCTCTCGCTGGTGGTCGGCATCCTGGTGGACGACGCCATCGTCGAGGTGGAGAACATCGTGCGCCACCTGCGCATGGGCAAGAGCCCCTACCAGGCGGCCATGGAGGCGGCCGACGAGATCGGCCTCGCGGTGATCGCCACCACCTTCACGCTGATCGCGGTGTTCCTGCCCACGGCCTTCATGAGCGGCATCCCGGGGCGCTTCTTCAAGCAGTTCGGCTGGACCGCGGCGCTGGCGGTGTTCGCCTCGCTGGTGGTGGCGCGGCTGCTCACGCCCATGATGGCGGCCTACATCCTCAAGCCGATGAGCGGCCAGGAGAACGAGCCGCGCTGGCTGGCCGCCTACATGCGCGCCTCCACCTGGTGCCTGCGCCACCGCGTGCTCACGCTGGCCGGCGCGCTGCTGTTCTTCGCGGGGTCGATCGCGCTCATCCCGCTGCTGCCCTCGGGCTTCATACCGCCCGACGACAACGCGCAGACCCAGGTCACCCTGGAGCTGCCCCCGGGCAGCCGGCTGGACGACACCCGCGCGGCGGTCGCGATGGCGATGGAGCGCGTGCAGAAGGTCGGCCACGTGCGCAGCATCTACACGGCGATCGGCGGCGGCTCGGCCGGGGCGGACCCGATGGCGGGCGGATCGAGCGCGGGCGACCCGCGCAAGGCCACGCTCACGCTGCGCTTCGTGCCGCGCGGCGAGCGGCCGCGCAAGCAGGTGATCGAGCAACGGCTGCGCGCCGCCATGGAAGACCTGCCCGGCCTGCGCGTGAAGATCGGCCTGGGCGGCTCCAACGACAAATACGTGCTGGCCCTGGCGAGCGAGGACCCGCAGGCCCTCTCCGACGTGGCCCGCGCCGTCGAGCGCGACCTGCGCACCATCGCGGGCATCGGCAACATCGGGTCGAGCGCGAGCCTCGTGCGCCCGGAGATCACGGTGCGTCCCGACTTCGCGCGCGCGGCCGACCTCGGCGTGACCAGCAGCGCCATCGCCGAAACCCTGCGCGTGGCCACCGTGGGCGACTACGACCAGAACCTGCCCAAGCTCAACCTCGCGCAACGGCAGGTGCCCATCGTCGTGCGCCTGAACGACACGGCCCGCGAAGACCTCTCGGTGCTGGAGCGCCTGGCCGTGCCCGGTGCGCGCGGGCCCGTGCGCCTGGGCGAGGTCGCGCGGCTCGACGTGGGCAGCGGCCCGGCCGTCATCAACCGCTACGACCGCGCGCGCAACGTCAACTTCGAGATCGAGCTGGGCACGCGCGGGCTGGGCGAGGTGACCGAAGCCGTGCGGCAACTGCCCTCGGTGCGCCAGATGCCGGCCAACGTGCGCCTGATCGACGTGGGCGACGCCGAGATGATGGGCGAGCTGTTCGCGAGCTTCGGCATGGCCATGCTCACGGGCGTGGTCTGCATCTACCTCGTGCTGGTGCTGCTCTTCAAGGACTTCCTGCAGCCCGTCACCATCCTGATGGCGCTGCCGCTCTCGCTGGGCGGCGCGTTCGTGGGGCTGCTGATCGCGGGCAAGAGCTTCTCGATGCCCTCGCTCATCGGGCTCATCATGCTGATGGGCATCGCCACCAAGAACTCCATCCTGCTGGTGGAGTACGCCATCGTCGCGCGGCGCGACCAGGGCATGAGCCGCTGGGACGCGCTGCTGGACGCCTGCCACAAGCGCGCGCGGCCCATCATCATGACCACCCTCGCCATGGGCGCCGGCATGCTGCCCATCGCCCTGGCCTGGGGCGGTGCCGACATGAGCTTCCGCTCGCCCATGGCCGTGGCGGTGATCGGCGGGCTCATCACCTCCACCGTGCTGAGCCTGCTGGTGGTGCCCGCCGTCTTCACCTACGTGGACGACTTCGCACAGTGGTTCCACCGCGTGGTGCTGAGGCGCCCGGCGCGGCCGCCCGCATGATGCCAGCGCGGCCGCCCCCGGGTCCGGCCGCGCTTCGCACCACGATCAGCGGCTTCGGTTTTTTTAAGTTTCCGCAAGGCGGATCGCTCAGCATGGGTCTCCAAGAACAGTGATGGAGAAGACCCATGACCCTGAAGACGATCTTCACGCGATCCCCGCGTGAGGCCCACCCCCCTCCGGCCGGCAGCGTGCAGGCGCCTGGCCCGAGCCCGAGCACCCAGAGCCCGGAACGGCCCGTGCTGAACCCGCCCGCCGGGCTGGAGCAGCGCAGCCCGCCCGAGGGGGGCGCGGCGTCGCTCTACAGCACCGAGCACATCGCCCCGCGCGCCAAGGCGGGCCTGCTCTCCCGCCTCAAGAACCATTGGAAGTCGGGCAAGACCACGGCCAGCGCGAACATCGGCCCGCTGACCGTCGGCAGCCAGACCCAGCACCCGGTGGGGCGCAACAACCAGGTGCGGGCCCCCCGCTTCGAGGGCGATGGCCGGGTGCCGATGCCGGGCACCACCCGCTCCCATCTGGCCCAGGCGGTGCAGCAGGCCCTTGCTGCGATGCAATCCGGCGATGCGCTCCCGGACGAGCCCTCCGGCGCGGGCGGCATCGCCGATCAGGCGCAGTACTGGGTCCAGCAGGCCCTCTCGCTGCTCGCCATCGGCAAGGGGCCCTCCAGCGTGCCGGCGGATGCCCTGGCGCTGTTCCATTCGGCACAGGGGCGGCAGACGACCGGCGACAGCCCTCCACACCGCAAGGCACCGCTCGTCCTGCAGCATCTGGCGAGCGTGGCCCACGCGGAGAAGGCCCGCGCCGCCATCCAGCTCGCGGCCCAGGTGGACCTGCCCGATGGCGAGCGCCTGGAAACGAAAGAGGCCGCCGACCAGCTCGCCCAGGCGCGCGACCAGGCCCTGCACAGCGCGCGCGATGCCGCGTCCGCCGCGAGCCGCGCCGCGCTGGACGGCCTGGTGGCCACGGTGCCGCAGCCGCTGCAGGCCCGCCTGCGGGACGCTGCACAGGCCCTGGCCGATCACCTGGACGCCGGCCACAAGCTGGCGGACGTGCTCGCGGCGCAGATGCTGGTCGACGTGGCCCGCAGCACCTTCCCGGGCGACCCCGAGGCACTCGTGCAGGCCATGGAAACCCTGCGCGACATCACCCCCGCGGACCTCATCGCGCATGCGCAGGAGGTTTTCGGGTCGCCCGGGCAAATGCAGGAGACGGGGCAACTGGCCGACCCGGCGCTGCGGCTTGCCTGCGCGCTGGCGAGGCCGCAGGGCGGCTCCCGCCTGCTGGCCAAGGCCGTGACCAACGAAACGACCGATGCGGCCACGCAGACGGCCCTGCGCGTCGCCATGGCGGCGGTGGTCGAGCTGCAGCAGGCAGCGCAGCGGACGGACGGCAAGGTGACGCCGGCGCAGCGCGACTGGCTGGGCGCCGCCGTGGCCCACGCCGCCGCGCAGACGGCACCGTCCCCGACGGATGCGCCGGACACCGCGCAGGCGCGGCGGCAGCGCATCGCCTTCAACGGCGTGCACAGCGGCTTCATGACCGACGAGCCCGGCTCCAGCTACGACCGGGTCCGCCAGCGGCTCGGCCAGTTCAGCGACGGCGCGCTGGAGCAGACGGCCCACCGCAACGAACGCGCCGCGCAGAGCCGCTGGGGACGGCTGCAGAACTGGGCCTCCGGCAGCCTGCCCAAGGCAGTCCAGAGCAGCGTGACCGGATTCGAGGGCCTGCTGGCGCCCGCGCTGCCGGTCATCGCCTCCTGGCTGCCGGGCACCCAGCCCACCATGTGGCGCAAATCGGTGATGCGCCAGTTGACCCAGACGGCCTCCGCCAACGGCCTGCTCCCCGACCGCCAAGAGGCGGTGATGACCCTGCACCGCACCGCCCGCGACATCCGCCAAGGCCTGCAGGCCCGGGCCGCGCAGGGGCTGGCGCCCGCCGAGTCCCTGCTGCGGGGCGTGCTGGAAGAGCTGGACCTCGGCGGCGCCCGGCAGCCCGCCCCGCCCCAGGCGCTCAAGCGACTGGGCCTGGGATTCTTCGAGAAGGTCGAGGCCCGCCTGGGAGAGGGCGGGGCGGCCGGTCTGCCGCCATCGCTGGCCGCCGACTGGCAGGCCCTGCGCGGCCACCACCCCAATGCCGGACACCTGCTGAGGCTCCTGGCGGACCACATCGACCTGCGCGCCCTGTTGGACGGCACACAGGCCCCCACCACGGCGCCGACGCAGGTCGCGCGCGGGCAGCGCGGCGACGCCCTGGCCCATGAGGCCATCGACGCCTTCGCCAGCGTGGCCCAGGCCGTGCAGGCCACCGCCGACAAGGAGGTGCCCGAGGAACAAGCGCTGGGCGATCTCCTGCACGCCGCCGCTGCGGCCCTGGCCGCGGTGAAGCCCGCGGCGGTCCTGCGCTCGCTGCGCATCGAAACCTTCGAGGCCATCGAGAACCAGCTCACCCGCACCCTCCTGGCAGGCTATCCCAAAAGCGAACGCCCGCCCTGGAACCTCGCCCGGCAAATGGTTCTGGAGTCCTGGCCCGCTGCGGTGCAGGATGCCTGGCACACCATGAAGGCGGAAGGAGCCGACGCGGGGCGCGTCCTGCGCACGCTGGCCGATGCCATTCCGGACACGGTGCGCGACCGCGCCCTGCCCGATGCACAGGCACCGGATGGCGCGCCCACCGTGGAGGGCGCCATCGCGCATGCCGCCCTGGCGCTGCAGGCGCTGCAGCGGGACGTGCACGTGAGCCGCTTCGAACTCGCGATGGCCGACACCGTGACACTCTTCAACGACCTGCGCGGACCGCGCGACGCGGCGGCCGTGGTGGAGTCTCTCGTGCACCGCATCAGCCTCGGAGAAAAAATCAAGAGCAGCGATGCGCGGCAGGCCCGGCTGGAGCTGGGCAAGGCCGTCTCGCTCACCTCCACCGCGCAGGAACTCATCGCGCCCATCGCGGGCATGGGCCTGGCCCGGGAGCGCTCGCTCGACCTCAACATGGTGGGCGCGGCCATGCAGATGCAGATCGGCACCATCGACTCCCACAACGCCAGCATCGGGCTCAATGCAGGCCTGCGCGGCGCCCTCGGCGAGACCGACCATGAATTCAACCTGGGGGACGACGAGGCCGGCATCGCCCTGCGCTTCGACCTGCGGTTCGAGGCCAGCATCGAGCAGTCGCAGACCCGGGGGGTCAGCCTGCGCATGCGGCGCACCGCGGGCCACGAGGACACGCTGCGCCAGCAGTTCACCGATGCCCTCGTGACGCTCACCCATGCCCGGCAGACCGGCGGCGAGGCGGCGGACCCGTTGGCCCACCTGCTGGAACACCATCCCGATCTCGCCATCGCGGAGCTGACGGCCGAAAAGCGCGGCCGGGCTTCCGAGCTGGGCTTCGGCGCCGACGCGACCCTGCGGGTGCGGGGCCCCGAGCACCGCGACCCCGACGACCGGCGCGCCACCCGGCGCGCGGTCGGCATCGGCGTGAAGGCCGGAGCGGCCACCGCCAACCAGCGCCAGCACTCCGTCCAGACCGAGAGCCGCTCGGGCCTGAACGTCGAGGAATACAAGTTCTCGGCACAGCACCGCGCCGACCTTCGCGCGAGCGCGGGCGCCAGCATCACGCTGGTTCCCTCCTCGCAGCAAGACCCCAGCGCGGTGCCGCGCGTGCGCGGCGTGGGCGGAGAAATCCGCCACCAGATCGCCAACAGCGGCGTGGACACGACCTTGCGCATCACCACCCGCAACGGCGAGACCTGGGCGGACCAGACGCAGATGATCCGGGAGTTCGAGGACCTGGACGACTTCCTGGAGGAGCTGGAGCCCCGGCAGCACCAGTTCGTCGCCACCCTGGCCGGCCGCGACAACGTGCCCGGCGCGACCGATGCCGAGAAGACCGGCAGGGCGTGGCAGCGGCTCCGGGACACCCTGGTGCAGGCCGCCGCGGCCAGCGCCCCCGGCATGGCTTTCTCGGTCGTCACGAAACTGCGGCCGGAAGCCGCGCAGGCCTACGACACCCTCCTCGGGCTGGAACAGGCCGCGCGCGAGGACGGCCGCACGGACGATGCCGAGGACTACCGCGGGCAGGTCCGCGACTTGCTGGACAGCCACGACGCCTGGATCGCCAACAACCTCCAGTTCAAATCCAAATCCAGGGACGAAAACGCGCAGAGCGCCACCCTCGGCATCCTGCAGGGCAAGGCCAGCGCCGAATCGACCCGGCTCCATGAATTCCTGCCGGCGGGCGCCCAGCAGGTGGGGCGATCGCTCCAGCAGCACAACGCCGCGCCCGCCGACCACTCCGTACGGTGGGAGCCCCGTCCCGTGGCGGAGCGCCATCCGCTGCCCAAGCCGCCGGACGGCTCCCGGCCCCCAGCCCCGGAACTCGCCGCCCCGTCCTATCCGCTCCCCCGACCGGAAGACCTGCAGCCCCCATCCCGGCAGCCGTCGCTGCCGGGGAGCGCACACCCAAAGCCGCCGGCGCAGACGCGTGCGCCAGTCCAGTCCGGCGACCGCCCGGCGGAGCCACGGCGCGAAGCACACCCACTGCCCCTTCCACCCCATGCCCGGGGCAGTGCGACCGCACAGGGGCAACCCAGGCCACCGGCCTCCACCTGGCCCCCGGTCCTGTCCGGCAACCACACGTTCGGCGCCGGGCACGAGAAGCACGCACTGCCCCGCCCACCCCATGACCCAGGCGGCGAAGCAGCCCGGCGGCAGCCGCCTCCCGGCAGGTGACGCACAGCGCCCCGTCCGGAAACACGCCAGGCGAGAGCCCGAACAGAGGCGAAACCCTCCCCTTTCGCCCGCCTTCGGCGCGGCGCACGCGGCCGATAATGCGGCGACTCATCATGAACCTTGTCGCGCTGAACATCGACTCGATCCCGCTCGGGCAACCGCTGCCCTTCGTTCTGCGCGGAGCGAACGGCGTGCTGCTCGCGCAGCGCGGCTACGTGATCCGCGGCCGCGACGAACTCAACCTGATGGTGGCGCGCGGCCTGAGCCTGTGCGTGGACACCGACGAGTCGGGCGACAGCCACCGCGCCTACCTCGCCCAGCTCCAGAAGATGCTCTTCACGGACACCTCGCTGGGGCAGATCGCGGCCATGAAGATCAGCGCGAGCGGCCCTTCCGCGCGCGACCGCGCGCCCACCGCGAACGGGCCGCCCGACTGGCCCGAACTGCAGCTGCGCACCACGCAGTTGCTGCGCGCGCCGCCACCGGCCGGCGAATTCGGCGAACGCTTCGAGACCCTGCTGACCGAGCTGGCCCGCCATTGCGCGGCCACGCCCGACGCCACCCTGCTCGCGCTCATCTACCTCTCGGGCCAGGAAATGCAGCAGTACAGCGGCACGCACTCCATGCTGGTGGCCTGCGTGTGCATGATCGCCGCCGCCGAGCACCTGCGCTGGCCCGTGCCGCGGGTGCTGCAGCTCGGCCGCGCTGCGCTGTCCATGAACATCGCCATGACCACGATGCAGGACCAGCTCGCGGTGCAGACGCAGCCCCTGTCCACCCAGCAGCTGGCCGATATCGAGAGCCATGCCGAGCGCTCCGGGGCGATGCTGCGGCAGCTCGGGGTGGACGACCCCGTCTGGCTCGAAGCCGTTCGCAGCCACCACCTGCGCATGCCCGGCTCGCTCGCCGCCAAGAGCGAAGCGCAGCAGCTCGCCCGGCTCATCCAGCGCGCCGACATCTTCGCCGCGCGCCTCGCCCCCCGCGCCTCGCGCGCGCCCATGCCCGTCACCGCGGCCATGCAGGCCACCTACTACGACGAAGCCCACCAGGTCGATGAAGCGGGCATGGCGCTCGTCAAGGCGCTGGGCGTGTACCCGCCCGGCGCGTTCGTGCGGCTGGCCAGCCAGGAAGTGGCCGTGGCGCTGCGCCGCGGCGCCAGCGCCACCACGCCCCGCGTCGCCGTGGTGCTCAACCGCAACGGCATGCCCACGGGCGAACCCATCCCCCGCGACACCGCCCAGCCCTCGTGGAAAATCACCGGCGCCGTCGCCCTGCGCGACGTGCGGGTGCAGCTGCCGCTGGCCCGGCTGCTGGCGCTGGTCTGAAACCCCCAAAGCCGCACCCGGCCGGCCAAGCCGTGGCAGCATGCGACCTTCCCCGCCCATCAACCGCCCCCCACCAGGAGAACGCCATGCTGCGCAGACTGACCTCGCTTGCCTTTGCCGCCCTGGGCGCCGCCGCCACGCCGGTGCTGGCGTTCACGCCCTCCGCCCAGGCAGCCCAGCCCGCCAGCGGCGGGGCCTCCGCGCCGGCACAGGCACAGGCACCGGTCGCGTGCCCCGCGCTGCTGCAGCACACGATGGAGCGGCTGCAGGACGAGTCCCCGCAGCCGCTCTGCCAATACCGGGGACAGGTGCTGCTCGTGGTCAACACCGCCAGCTACTGCGGCTTCACCAACCAGTACGAGGGCCTGGAGGCATTGCACTCCCGCTACAAGGACCGGGGCTTCTCGGTGCTGGGCTTTCCGTCCAACGACTTCTCGCAGGAAACCGGCAGCAATGCTCAAATCGCCGACTTCTGCAGTAACACTTTCGGGGTGAAATTTCCGATGTTTGCCAAGAGCAGCGTCAAGGGTCCGCAGGCTTCGGCGCTCTATCGCGAGCTCGCAGCCCAGTCAGGAGAGGCTCCGCGCTGGAATTTCCACAAGTATTTGATCGATCGCGACGGAAAAGTGGTCGAAAGCTTCGGCAGCGCGGTGAAACCGGACGACCCTCGGCTGGTCCGCGCGATCGAACAGCAGCTGAAGCTTTTTCGCTAATTTGCTACATTTTTCGGTGTCATATTCTGAGGTGCGGAAAGCGTTACATTTTTTGATGCTTTTAGGCCCCATCCCTCTGGAACTTCTCAGAAATGGCACTAATCTACGGGCCGTGGGCAAGTTTTGATGCATGCCCTCTTGTATTGAGTTCCAGTTTCTCGTTGCGAAGCCTTTCGGATCTGTCCGACTGAAATCCTGAAGCGCTTCTCCTCCCTCCCTCTCTAATTCGTTTCGGGACGCTTCGCAACTTTTTTTTTCCACAGCCGTCAGTGCAAAAAAAAGCGCGCAACCGCAAGGTGCGCGCTTTCGGCTTTTCTGGGGGCGGCGAACGGCAGGCCCCCTCTTTTTCCGCAGTGCCTACTGGGGCCGGGTGTCCGCGAAGCTCGGGCGCTGCATGAGCTTGTCGAGCAGGCGGCCCAGGTTCGGGTGCTCCGCGCGCCATGCGACCTGCGGGAAGCGGAACTCCAGCCACCCCAGGGCGCAGCCCACCGCGATGTCCGACAGGCTCAGGTGGATGCCGCTGCAGTAGGGCTTCTCGCCCAGCCCCTGGGCCATGGCCTTGAGGCCGGTATGCACCTTGGCCAGCTGGCGGTCGATCCAGGCTTGGCTGCGCTCCACGTCCTGGCGGCCGGCCCACGTGGCCTCCAGGCGCGCGAGCACCGCGGCATCCATCACGCCATCGGCCAGCGCCTCCCAGGTCTTGACCTCGGCGCGCTCGCGGCCCTGCGTGGGGATGAGCCGCCCCACCGGCGACAGGGTGTCGAGGTACTCGACGATCACCCGTGAATCGAACACCGCCTCGCCGCCCTCCATCACGAGGCACGGCACCTTGCCGAGCGGGTTCGACGTGGCGATCGTGGTGCCTTCGGCCCAGACGTTCTCCTCGATGAAGCGGTAGTCCAGTTTCTTCTCGGCCATCACAATGCGCACCTTGCGCACATAGGGGCTGGCGGAGGATCCGATCAGTTTCATGGTGTTTATCCGGGCACGGGCAAGACAGCGGGCGGCCCGATTCTAGGGGGCTACCCGCCATCGCGCCGCATCGGGCGGGACCCGGTGCGGCGGCCGCGCCACGGCCCGCACCTACAATCCCGCCCCATGAGCCTGTCCACCATCACCGCCCTCTCGCCGCTCGACGGCCGCTACGCCGCCAAACTCTCCGCCCTGCGTCCGATCATGAGCGAGCACGGCTACATGCACCGCCGCGTGCAGGTCGAGGTGGCCTGGTTCATCGCGCTCTCCGATGCCGGCTTCGACGAATTCAAGCCCCTCACCACCGGCGCGCGCGCCTACCTGCTGGGCCTGGTGAAGAACTTCTCCGAGGCCGATTCCGCGGCCATCAAGGACATCGAGAAGACCACCAACCACGACGTGAAGGCGGTCGAGTACTGGCTGAAGTCGAAGTTCGAGGCCCGCCCCGAGCTGGAAAAGGCGGCCGAGTTCGTGCACTTCGCCTGCACCAGCGAGGACATCAACAACACCAGCCACGCGCTGCAGCTGCGCTCGGGCCGCGATCAGGTGATCCTGCCGGGCCTGGACCGCATCGTGCTGAAGCTGCGCGAGATGGCCCACGTGCACGCCGCCGTGCCCATGCTGAGCCGCACCCACGGCCAGACGGCCAGCCCCACCACCGTGGGCAAGGAACTGGCCAACGTGGTCGTGCGCCTGCAGGCCGCCTGCGAGCGCATTGCCGCCGTGAAGATGCTGGGCAAGATGAACGGCGCCGTGGGCAACTACAACGCCCACCTCTCCGCCTGGCCCGACTTCGACTGGGAGGCCTTCAGCCGCAAGGTGGTCGAGACGCCCGAGCCCATGGGCCTGGGCCTCACCTTCCAGCCCTACAGCATCCAGATCGAGCCGCACGACTACATGGCCGAGCTGTTCGACGCCGTGGCCCGCGCCAACACCATCCTCGTCGATCTCTCGCGCGACATCTGGGGCTACGTGAGCCTGGGCTACTTCAAGCAGAAGCTCAAGGCGGGCGAGATCGGCTCCTCCACCATGCCGCACAAGGTCAACCCCATCGACTTCGAGAACGCCGAGGGCAACCTGGGCCTGGCCAACGCGCTGCTCAGGCACCTCTCGGAGAAGCTGCCCGTGAGCCGCTGGCAGCGCGACCTGACCGACAGCACGGTGCTGCGCAACATCGGCGTGGCCCTGGGCTATGCCGCGCTGGCCTACACCTCGCTGATGACCGGCCTGAACAAGCTGGAGCTGAACGAGGAGGCGCTGGCCGCCGACCTCGACACCTCGTGGGAAGTGCTGGCCGAGCCCATCCAGACCGTCATGCGCCGCTTCGGCGTGCAGGGCGCCTACGAGAAGCTCAAGGAAGTCACGCGCGGCAAGACCGTCACGGCCGAGGCGCTGCACGGGCTCATCCGCAGCCTGGAGATCCCCGATGCCGAGAAAGAGCGCCTGCTTGCCATGACGCCCGCCAGCTACACTGGCAAGGCCGCCGAGCTGGCGCGCCGCGTCTGACGCATCGCCCTCCTGGCGCCCTGCTGCGCCGCCCCGCCTGCCCGCGCCCGGCTCCCGGCACGGGCAGCGCCCCTTGCGGAAACCCCCACCCATGGCGATCAAGTCCACCATCTTCAAGGCCCACGTGTCGATCGCCGACATCGACCACGGCTACTACGCCGACCACGCGCTCACCCTGGCACGCCACCCCAGCGAGACCGACGAGCGCATGATGGTGCGGCTGGCCGCCCTGGCGCTGCAGGCCCACCAGTTGCAGACCGTGTGCCGGGGCGACGGCACCCTGGCCTTCGGCGCGGGCCTCTCGGACCCGGACGATCCGGACATCTCGCTCACCGACTTCACGGGCCGCAAGCGCCTCTGGATCGAGGTCGGCCAGCCCGAGGACAAGCCGCTCGCCAAGGCCGCGAGCCGCGCCGACGCGGTGGCCGTCTATGCCTTCCACCACGCGGCGGAAGTCTGGTGGAAGGGCATCGAGAGCAAGCTCTCGCGGCTGGACAAGCTCTCGGTCTGGCGCCTGCCCTCCGACGCCACCCAGCAGCTCGCCACCCTGGCCGAGCGCAGCATGCAGCTGCAGGCCACGATCCAGGAGGGCGCCCTCACGCTCGGCAGCAACCTGGGCAGCGTGCACCTGGAACCCCTGCGCTGGAAGTGATGCGGGCGGCCCGCCAGGGCCCCCAGGGGCATTTCAATGCCCGGACGGCCTCCATGTCGCCGTGTACGCTGCACAAGTAGCTATTAAAACAATAGCAAATGGGGTGGCTTCAAAGCGCCTGCGCGGGAGCCTCGCCACCACGTTCCGCCGCCCCGTGTTTCGCGGACGCCGCGCCGAGCTTCCAGAGAAGGGTTTGCCGTGCATGCGCCACCCGCGTCTTGCGCAGCGCGCTGGGTGACCACAGCAGGTGGTAGCGCAGCGAGGTGCGGCCGATCGGGGGCGTGATTTCCGCCAGCTCCCCCCGCGCGATCGCGTCCCGGCACAGGTAGAGCGGGAGCGCCGTCCAGCCGAAATCCCGGGCCAGCAGGCTTCTGAGCGTGCGCAGGTCCTGGCCGACCAGGGCCGGGCTCGCCAGCCCGCGCTGCAGCTGGTTGTGCTCCAGCCACTGATCGATCAGCGGCAGCTCGAAGTTGTAGGCAAGCAAGGGCTCGGCCGCCAGCGCGTCCCCCAGATCGGGCGCCGAGGCGAGCCGCGCGGCCACCGCCGGTGCGGCGACGGCCAGAACCGCCTCCGTGCGTATCGGATCGCTGCGCAGCCGCTTGTCGGTGCTGGCGAAGGCGGAGATGCCCAGGTCGCAATGGCCTTCGACCAGCATGTGCCGGGTCATGTCCCCTCCGCCCGTCTGCAGGCGGACCCGGATGCCTGCCTGGAGCAGCGGGGCCAGCTCGGCGGCGACGACTTCGGCCAGGAAGTCGGCATGGCCGATGATCTGGAGGGAGCCCGCCACCTCGTCGGACCGGGCCCGTGCGGAGGCCAGCGCGGCCTCCGCGGCATCCAGCTTGTCGCCGATGTCGGCCGCCAGTTCATCGGCTGCGGCCGTGGGAACCACGCCGGTCGATTCGCGCAGGAAGAGCGACCGGCCGATCGCCTCTTCGAGCCCCGCGATGTGCTGCGAGACGGCCGGCTGGGTCAGGTGCAACGAGCGCGCCGCGGCGCTGAGAGAGCGCTGCCTGTAGACCTCGATGAAGGTTCTGAGTCGGCCCAATGACATCGGCACATCATAAATTGATTTATACCCCGTCTGAAAACGATTGATTGGCGCGGTTTCGCACCGGATCACACAATCGATGCATCCCCAAACCGCGCGTCGACCTCTGCGGTCATCGGCCCCTCCGGACCGGATGAACGGACCGGTTCGGCGAGTTCCCAACAGACATCCAGCCTCGGGCTCTGCCATGAAAACAGACCATATTTCAGAAGATCTCCAGTCCATCGTGAGGGCCATGCAGCGCGCCCACGTCCAGGCAGGTGCCGCCAGCGCGGCATTGCGCCGCGACCGGCTGGGGCGCGCGGTCCAGCTCCTGCAGGAGAACCGCCAGGGCATCGCCCAGGCCATCTCGGCGGATTTCGGCCACCGGAGCGAATTCCAGTCACTGACGGCGGACTTGCTGACGCCGACCCATTCGCTGCGGTATGCCGCGGAGCACCTGGAGCAATGGATGCAGCCGGAGAAGGTGGCGGCACCCGCCCACGGGATGAGCGCCTGGATTCAGCCGCAGCCGCTCGGTGTCGTGGGGATCATCAGCCCCTGGAACTTCCCCATCAACCTGGCCTTCGGGCCGCTGGCGGGTGTCTTCGCCGCGGGCAACACGGCGCTCCTGAAGCCCTCCGAACTGACGCCGCGCACCTCCGACCTGCTGGCCGAGCTGGTGGGGCGCTATTTCGATCCCATGGAGTTCGGGGTGGTGCTCGGAGACGCCTCGGTGGGCGCCGCATTCAGCGGGCTGCCGTTCGACCATCTGGTCTTCACGGGCAGCACCACGGTCGGCCGCCACGTCATGCGCGCCGCCGCGGAGAACCTGGTCCCGGTGACGCTGGAGCTGGGCGGCAAGTCCCCGGTGGTGATCGACGACGATGCGGACGTCCGCGTTGCCGCCGAGCGGGTGTTGACCGTCAAGGCCTTCAACGCCGGACAGATCTGCCTGTCACCGGACTACGTGCTGATGCCCAAAGACCGCCAGGACGCGTTCGTCGCGGCCGCGCGGGAGTTCCTGGCACGGACCTACCCCACGATGCAGTCCAACCCGGACTACACGGCCATCATCAGCGACCGGCACTTCCAGCGCCTGGTCCAGCTCATCGAAGATGCCCGGGCCAAGGGCGCCCGGGTCGTGGGCCTCGCGCCCGCCGGCGAGCCCGGGTTCGACGCGGCCACCCGCAAGATCGCTCCGCACCTGCTGCTGGACGTGGACGACAGCATGCAGGTGATGCAGGAAGAGATCTTCGGGCCCTTGCTGCCCATCCGGGGGTATGACCGCCGCGACGAGCCCATCGGGTACATCAACGCGCACCCCCGCCCCTTGGCGGCCTACTATTTCGGAGAAGACGCGGCGCGCCAGCAGGCCTTCGCCGCGGGCACGACCTCGGGCGCCCTGGTGTTCAACGACGTCATGAGCCACTCCGTCATCGAAGGGCTGCCCTTCGGTGGCGTGGGGGCCTCGGGCATGGGGGCGTACCACGGGGTGCATGGCTTTCGCCGCTTCACCCATGCGAAGGCCGTCGTGCAGCAGAGCAACGAAGGCGCCAGCGGCCTGCGGCTGCGCGCGCCCTACGCGGACAAGATGGCGGCCGTGCAGGCGGCATTCTCCTGATTTCCCATGCACGCCATGGAACCCTGGCAATCGACATTCAAACGCATGAAAGGCAACAGATCATGAAAGTCCTGATGGTGCTTACCTCCCACGATCGGCTCGGCGACACGGGCCAGAAGACGGGTTTCTGGCTGGAGGAGTTCGCCGCGCCCTACTTCGTCTTCAAGGACGCGGGGGCGGACATCGTGCTCGCCTCGCCCGCGGGCGGCCAGCCGCCGCTCGACCCCAAGAGCGACCTGCCCGATTTCCAGACGGAGTTCACCCACCGCTTCAAGAAGGACCCGGCCGCGCAGCAGGCGCTCGCCCACACGGTGCCCCTGTCGTCGGTGCGGGCGGAAGACTTCGACACGGTGTTCTATCCGGGCGGCCACGGCCCGCTGTGGGACCTGGCGCAATCCCAGGCCTCGATCCAGCTCATCGAGGCGTTCGACCGATCCGGCAAGCCCTATGGGCTGGTGTGCCATGCGCCGGGCGCCCTGCGCCACGTGAAGGCCGCCAACGGTGATCCCATCGTGAAGGGCCGGCACATGACCGGCTTCACCAACGGCGAAGAAGAGGCCGTGCAGCTCACGAAGGTGGTGCCCTTCCTGATCGAGAACGAGTTCAAGGCGCAAGGCGCGCTGTACGAAAAGGGACCGGACTGGGCCCCCTACCTGGTCGTTGACGGGCGCCTCGTCACCGGCCAGAACCCGGCCAGCTCCGAAGCGGTCGCCAGGGAACTGATCGCGCAGGTTCGCGGCGAGAGCCGCCCGTAACCGGGGTCCGCCACGTTCACCGATGCGCCTCGGATCAACCCCCGTTGATCCAGGGCGCTTGCAGGTCTGCGCGCTGCGCTGGCTCGGTGATGGACAACCGGTCATCCAGGACCATGGCCTGGGTGGGCCGAGGCCAGAGGCGATGGCACACGCACAGGCCGCGTGTTCAGCCGGCGCCCTGCGGCATGGCGGCGCCGCAGTTCCAGCACTGCTCGAAGCCGCCCTCGACCCGCTCGCCGCATGCCGCGCACTGCCAGCGCCGCTGTGGCAGGTCCGCCAGCTCCTGGAGCAGCCGCCGCGCCCGGGGCGCGTGCTCGGCATGCTCCAGCCAGATCTCGGGCAGGCACTGGTCGGGGGGCAGGTGCCCCGCCGCCGCGAGCAGATGCTGGCGCTGCACCGTCGCGGGCATGCCGCCTTCGCACAACAGATCCGCCCACAGCGTGGCGATGGCGATGTTGGGGGCCTGGGTCAAGCGCAGCATGGAGCCCACCTTAGCGGCAGCCGGAGCCGGCGTAAAGCCGCAGCCCGTCAAGCCGCCGGCGTCGCTGCGCCGGGCGCCCGACGCGGCGGCGCGCTCCGCGTAGCGGTTGAAGCGCCAGGCGACGCCCTCCATGGTGATCCGCCGCCAAACCCTGCGCTTTTCGGCCGGCGTCATCGCCAGCCAGTGCTGCACCTCCGCGAAACTGCGGCCGCAGCCCTTGCACTGCTCATCGCCCTGGCTGGTGGAGCAGATGGCGATGCAAGGGGTGTCGGGCGTGGTCTCGTACCAGGCCAGCCACGCGGCCATGGCGTCCGGGGGCAGGGCGGACTCTTCCACCCGGTCCTCGTGCGCGTACACCATGCGCGCATACACCCCGGCCAGCGCCTGCAGCTCGGGCACCAGCGCCAGGCCCTCGCGCGCCGGGGCGCGGGCGCGCCAGTAATTGATCGCGGCTTCGAGGTCGGTGATGTGCAGGGCGGCCATGGGCGGGCGGGAAAAAAGGCGGCCGATCTTACCCGCGCGGCCACGCCACCACCGGCACCGGGGCCATGCGCCTCGCCTGCCCCCCGGGGAAACGCCAATGCTCCTTATTTAATAGCAAGCTAATCAATCGCGACGGCGACATGGAGGCACTTTGGCTTCAAAACAGCGCCAGGAATACCCGGAACCCGGCTTGCACCGGCTTCCGCGGCTGTGTTCCAATGCGGGCTTCGAGGGGGAGTAGCTCCCAGTCCAGGCAAGACGGCCGCCGGCCAGAGTGCTGGCACTGTCGGTCATGTCGTCAGTACGAAGCAGCGATGCTTCCGGCATTTCCGGGCCTGGTGGACCGCAACGGGTCCGCCGGCCGAGCAAGACCTTTGATAGGCCTACCACGGGCTGATCAAGGCTGTGCATCCCCCGGCACCGGCGCCACCCACGGGCGCCAACGCAGTGCCCCCTTCCTTGATCTGTCCCTGGCGGGCCTTCCGTTTGCGGAGGCGCCGGAATACCGCGATCATGCGTGGCAGCCCGTCCTCCTATCGCCAATGACAACGAGGAATTTATGGACTTCTTGACTTCGCCCGAGTTCTGGGTCGCGCTGGGGCAGATCATCATCATCGACATCCTGCTGGGTGGCGACAACGCGGTGGTGATCGCCCTGGCCTGCCGCAAGCTGCCGCCCGCGCAGCGCACCAAGGGCATCATCTGGGGCACCGCCGGCGCCATCATCCTGCGCGTGGTCCTCATCGCCTTCGCGATGACGCTGCTGAACCTGCCGTTCCTCAAGTTCGTCGGCGCCATCCTGCTCGTGTGGATCGGCGTGAAGCTGCTCGCGCCCGACGAAGACGGCCACGGCAACGTGGCCGAGAGCGACAAGCTGCTCGCCGCCATCAAGACCATCATCGTGGCCGACCTCGTGATGAGCGTGGACAACGTCATCGCCATCGCCGGCGCCGCGCAGAACGCGGGCGAGCACTCGATGCTGCTCGTGGTGCTGGGCCTGCTGATCTCCATCCCGATCATCGTGTGGGGCAGCCAGCTCGTCATCAAGCTCATGGAGCGCTTCCCGCTCATCATCACCGCCGGCGGCATGCTGCTGGGCTGGATCGCCGGCGGCATGCTGGTCACCGACCCCGTGCTGGCCAACCCCGACAAGTGGCAGTGGATGCTCAAGGTGCCCCAGAGCGATGCCGTCAAGTACGGCGCCAGCGTGGCCGGCGCGCTCATCGTGCTGCTGATCGGCAAGGCAGTGCTCGCCCGCCGCGCCACGGCCGCCGCCGCACCCGCAGGGCATGGCTGATGGTGGAGCACGGCCGGGCGGGCAAGGCTTGCGCGATTTCCGTGTGAACTCTGCACGCCCTGGCAACTCGACCCTTTAGACACTTTCCGCACACTCACCCCGCAAGGAGCCTCTCATGGACAAAGTCATCGTGTACGTGGACGACGCGGCCTACGCGCAGCAGATCCTCGCCCCCCTGGCCGCGCGCGCCCATGCCGGCGGCACCCACTGGGTGCTGGTGGCCTGCGCGCCGCGCATGACCCATCGCATCAGCAAGTGGGTGAGCCACAGCGCCCGGGAAAACTGGCGCGCCAAGTGGGCCGACAAGCTCTTCGCCCAGGTCCTGCCCTGGCTGCAGGCCAGCGGCGTGCCCGTGACCAAGGTCGTGGCCAAGGGCCCGCTGCCCGATCTGGTCACCGAGCTGCAGGCCGAGCACGGCGCGGCGCAGATCGTCGATGCGCGGCGCCCCAAGCAGGAAGCACCCGCGCCCCAGCCGGCCGCCGTCGCGGCCCCGCTGGTCATCCGCAAGCCGGCGCCCCGCCGCTGGTCCCTGCCCGGCACGCTCGCCAGCCTGGGCGCGCTGTTCATGCTGGTGGCCGAGCAGTCCTGATCGGGCCCACGGCGCCCGCGCGGGTCTTCGGCCCGCGGCGGGAGCACCCGCCCCGGCACAGACTGCCGGGGCCCTCGGTGCTATCCTCCGGCGCCATGAAACTCATCCTGAAGTGGTTGCTCAGCGCCGCCGCGCTGCTGTGCGTGACCTACGTGTACAGCGGCGTCGAGGTGCGCAGTTTCGGCTCGGCGCTCCTCGCGGCATTCGTCATCGGGTTGTTCAACGTGGTGTTGCGGCCCATCCTGGTGATCCTCACCCTGCCCGTGACCATCGTCACGCTGGGCCTTTTCCTCTTCGTCATCAACGCCCTGATGTTCTGGGCTGCCGCCTCGGTGCTGGGCGACAGCTTCCAGGTCAGCGGCTTCGGCGCGGCGCTGATCGGCTCGCTCATCTACACGGGGCTGGGCATGCTCATCGAATCAGCGCTCGGCGGCCTGTTCCTTAAGAAGTGACTCGGTCGCGCGCAGGCGCGTCTCGATGATCGACGCATCGATGTAGTCCGCCGCGTCGCCGCCCCGGCTGCCCGTCTTGCGCGCCATGTCCTGGCCGGCCTTGAAGCGGTCCACCGCCGCCGCGTAGTCGTACCGCGCGGCATGCGCTTCCGCCTCCGCGCGAATGGAGCGCAGCGGCTGGTTCTGCTGCTGCCACACCGCCGCGAGCAGGTACCACACCCCCGCATCGCGCGGATGGTTCGCCACCCACGTCTGCAGAGTCCCCGCCATCTCGCCCGCCCGGTTCAGCCGCAGCAGCGCCTGCGTGCGCAGCACCATCTCCGGCCGGCCGGGCCCGAAGACGGCGCTGGCGGAATGCCCCTCGCGCGCGCCTCCCACCGATCCCTTCGCCGCATGGCCCGGCCCGCCAGCGGCCGGGGTGGCAGAAGCCGACTCCAGGTGCGCGGCACCACCGGCCACGAGTGCGGCCGCCGCACCGGACACGGGGACCGGCGGCAACTGCTCCAGTGCCGCCTCCGGCTGCCCCGCCGTCAGCTCGATCTCGGCCGCCAGCAGGCGGGCCTGCCTCACGCCCGCCGCATCCCCTTCCACCGCCTGCCGCAATGACCGCAACGCCGCGCGGGCGGCGGCCATGTCCTGCAGCTGCAACGCACTCAGCGAGGCCGCATACCACACCCCCACGCGGCGGGCCGGCGGCTGCGCGGCAAAGCCGCTGGCCTGCGGCTCGTTCACCCACTGGCGCCACACATCGACGCCCGGCCGCGCCAGCACGCGCGCACGCGCGGCCATCATCGCGTGCTCCAGGGTCGGCGCGGGAGGCGCGGCCCGCTCGGCCCCGGGCGGAATCCGCGAATGCAGGTCCGCGATCCGCTGCGTGGTCAGCGGGTGGCTGCGCAGGTACGGCCAACTCCCGTTGTCGTTGATGCGATTGGCCTGCTGCAGCTTGTCGAACATCGCCACGAACCCCTGCGGCGCGAAGCCCGCGGGCGCCATCAGCCCGTATCCGACGCGGTCGGCCTCGCGCTCCATGTCGCGCGAGAAATTCAGCTGGTTCTGCACGGCCAGCGCCTGGCTGCCGATCATCATGGCCTGGCCCGCGCTCGGATTCTTCGCGGCCGCCAGGGCCCCCAGCACCATGGCTCCCAGCACCATCGGCCCCTGGCGGCTCTGCTGCGTGATCAGCCGGGAAATGTGGCGCTGCGTGACGTGGCTCAGCTCATGGGCCATCACCGACGCCAGCTCATCACGGGTGCTCACCACGCCGATCAGGCCGAGATGCACGCCGAAATAGCCGCCCGGCAGGGCAAAGGCATTCACCGTGCGATCCCGGCCGAGCAGGATTTCCCAGGCGAAGCGCTCGTCGAGCTCGGGCGGCAGCTCTCCGCGCTCGCGGGCGGCCTTGACGAGGGGCTGGAAGATACCCTGGATGTACTCGTTGAGTACGGCGTCGTCGATGTAGTCGGGGTCGCGGTAGATCTCGCGGATGATGCGATCGCCCAGCTGGCGTTCCTGGCCCGTGGTGAGGTCGGAGTTGTCTCCAAGCGTTGGCAGAGCGGCTTGCGCATGCACGGCAGCCACGCCGCACAAACCACCCACGGTAAAAATAGAAGCTGCCGCCGCTCGACGTACAAGCGTTAGAGGCCGTTCTCGATCAAATGGCACGCGAAGTCTCCTGCATTGATCCGGGCAGCCTAGACCGCCACACAGGCCCGTATGATGCCCTGACCCCTGGAATGTTTCGCGCACGCGGATCACCCGCGTGCCGGCCCTACCGCATGAGCGACACCCCCACCTCCCCCCTGACCCACTTCGACGCCCAAGGCCAAGCCCATATGGTCGACGTGGGCGCCAAGCCCGCCACGCACCGCGTTGCCGTCGCCACCGGCCATATCGAGATGCAGCCGGAAACCCTGGCCATCATCCAGTCCGGCACCGCCAGGAAGGGCGATGTGCTGGGCATCGCACGCATCGCGGGCATTCAGGCCGCGAAAAGGACCAGCGATCTGATTCCGCTCTGCCACCCCTTGGCCTTGACGCGGGTGGCCGTGGAATTCGCGACAGCGTCGGAAACCGTGGGCATCGAATGCACTGCCACCGTGGAAACCGTCGGGCCAACGGGTGTGGAGATGGAGGCGTTGATGGCCACGCAGGTCGCCCTGCTCACGGTGTACGACATGTGCAAGGCGGTGGACAAGCACATGGTGATCGGCCGCGTGAGGGTGTTGACGAAAATCGGTGGTAAATCGGACCTGCGAATACCACCTACTTCGGCCACGCTACCTTAGCCATTTCCGGATAAACCTCTGCCTGCTCATTCCACTGGCGGTGCAGTTCATTGACCAGTTTTTGACTGGGCTCATTCAGGCGTGTCAGCACGACGACCCAATACTCCGCCTGCTTCTGCATCCCCGCCATGGCATACATGGTGGCGAGCTTGTAGAGGGTCACGGTGCTGGGCAGGAGTTTCGCGGTCCGCAAGGCGCGCTCCAGGTCCTGCTCGGTGTGCGCCTTGCCGGGATCGACCCGAATGAGCCACATCTGATCCTGCAATTGGGTCAGGGCTACCACTTCAGGGGCCAGACGCTCGGAGGGCGCAGCCAATTGCTGGCGCTCAAAGCGTAGCGAGAAAAAGTCCTCTTCGATCCGCACGTAATCATGGATCACGATGACCAAAACCACACCTGCCAATCCCATCAGACCAGCGACCGGTAAACGCCCCGTCCGCCCGACGGGCCTGAACCGCAACACCTCGTTCAGTGCGCCCACCATGAGCCCGCACGGCAGCAGAAAATAGGCGTAGTAGAGGGGATATTCCAGCATGGCGTGCACACCCAGCGCCGCCACGAACAGCAGCATCCATAAATGCCCGGGCTGTGTCATGTGACGGATCGCCCGAATGGCCCACATGACCAATGCGGCACATAAAACCAGACCCAGTGGAATCCCCACGAAAACCAGCAGATCCATCAGCAGATTGTGGGCATGGCGGTGCGTTCCAGCCGTCACCATGTCATAAGGGTTTGGAGTGAACTGCGCGAAGCTGGTTTGCATCCAGCCAAAACCCAACCAAGGGCGGCTCCATACCGCTTCCCAGAGGTGCGCCCAAACGTCCAGACGCAGTTCCAGGTTCGAGATACTTCGCACGGGTCGCAGTTGGGTTTCCAATCCCAGCCATATATTGGCGTGCGGCAAAGCGACTACAAAGGTTGTGAGCACTCCTGCCCAAGTGAAGGCGCCGAACATGACGCCCCGCGTGATGGCCAAGCGCTTGCGGAACAAGACCAGCATCGCCAAGGACAAAAGCACGACAAGCCAGGTCGTGCGAGACTCAGCGAGTGCCAGCCCGACAGCCAGCAACACAGCGAGCATCCAGGCCACGCTGCCAGCCAGCCGCTCTCGTTGATGGAACCACGCGCAAGCCAGCACGCCCAAGCAGAGCAGGCTGGCCAACTGATTCGGCTGCCCCAGATTCGCAAAAAAGCGGTCAGGTGGTGCTGGAACAAAAAGCCAAAACGCGGAGCCGGGGTCGATGCGCAACCATTGCTGAAACTGAATCAGCAGCGATCCCAATGCCCCCACCAACGCCGCCATGAACAGAAAGTCGGCGCATTGCCCGGGCCGCCAACGTTCAAGCGCTGCGCCAACCAACATGGTCAATGCCAGTCCCATCAGATACAGGGAACTGGTCCATGCCACGCCCCGCGCTTCCACCAAGCCAATGGCGTATTGCACCCACACGATCGCACAGCATGCCAGGACCAGCAAGGGGAGAACATGCCATGCCAGCCGTTGCGATTTGCTGATCCGCCACAACACCACGACGCCAAATCCCCATAGCACACAGGCTGCCCAGGCGTCGGAATAGAAGTCCATCCATGGCTCGTGGTGATTGGGCAGTAACCAACACAGGGCATAGACCCACGCAGCCAACGCGACTGCGGATATCGAGCGTGAGGGGGCAGGGGAGACTGAAACCATCATTTCCAGGGCCAAGAAAAAAGGGGGCATACGCCCCCTTCTTGAATAAACGCTAAGCGTTCAGTAATTTACTTGCAAGAACCAGGTGCGTACCTCAGAGCCACATTCGTACTCTTGCAAATCCATTCATAAACCTGAAGCCCCTGTCCATTCGACGTGCTCGCCGTGCTCGCCGTACCGAGAGCAAAGTTACCGTTGTTGCTATCCTTCTTCGGCGTCAACGTAATTGTGTCAGAAGCGCCCATACTCACACCCAGATTGGTTGCATGCGGCGTAACGGTAATCACGCCCGTGTTCGAATCGGTCACGATAGAAGCCACCATTTTCGTGGGATTGGCGGCATCACACCCGAAAGCATTCGTACCCGAAAGAGTGGCATCCAGGCGCATGCTCTGAATCGTTTCGCTGATGGTGGTACGGCACTGGGAAGCGGCCAGAACCACTTCGGACATCCGAGCCTTGATGGTGTAGTCCTTGTACGCCGGCAATGCCACGGCAGCCAAAATACCGATGATCGCCACCACGATCATCAGTTCGATCAAGGTGAAACCTTGTTGAACGGTACGCTTCATAAATCTCTCCTGGAGGAACAGTTGCAATGTCAACCTGCAAAAGGATCTCGCAGGCTACATTGCATCAGCAGATTGCGTGCCAGCTTCTATTTACCTTCGGCCACTGCGTCTTTGCTTCGGAAGCGGGCTGGATTGACAATCTTGTCATCCACCACTGTCATCAAAGGTTGCACACACAACCAAAGGCAGCAGAGCGGCCGCTTCACCTCACTGCTGCTTGAACTCCATCTCAGTCCCTGCCAACTCCAACCGATCTCCGTCCTTGAGCAGAACGGGTTCGGCACCCGTCGCCTTTCCATTGAGCCGGGGATACTCAATGCCTTCGACGTGCGACAGGACGAACCCGTGGTGCCGCTTGGTGATCGATGCCACCGCGACCCCCGGCTTCCCGATCGTGGTGACGACCTTGAGCAATGCCACCTCCCGGCCCGCCGCCGCTCCGGAGACCACCCGGATGGCCGCACTCAAAGGCACGGCGGGTGCCGCGCCGGCAGACAGGGGCGCCGGGCGGGATGTCAGGGTCCGTGGAGGCAGCATCCCAGGGGTGAACACCATCGTTTTTTCGTAGTTCTCGCCAGCACCATCGTGCATAAAGCGGATCTTGTACTTGCCCACTTCCACCAGGTCCCCGTTGCGCAGCGCCTGCCGCTTGACCGCCTGGCCATTGACATAGGTGCCATTGGTGCTGCCGATGTCTTCGACTTCGACGTTCTCACCGGCCATGTGGAGCACTGCATGCTCACCACTCACGGCCAGGTTGTCGATGACGATGTCGTTGTAGGGACGGCGTCCCAGCGTCGTGCGCTCCTTGGTCAGCGCCACTTCCTTGATGACCACTCCGTCGATCGACACGATCATTTTGGGCATGAACCATTCCTCGTCTGTCTACTAGCTAATTTGGGATGACTGGGTGTAGCAACCTTCGCGCCGTGATGGAGCCCGGGGCACAGGCGGCACGAAAATGACCAAAAGGGCCATGATCAGCCCTCAATCCGTGCGAAGCAACAATCGTGACACCAATCCGCGCTTTTTCTCGGCTGCACACGCCTGGGCGAGCAACACACTGATGTTGTCACGCCCGCCTCGGACATTGGCAGCTTCGATCAGGCGGGCCGCTCTCTCGGCAAGCGGCTCCGGGCCGTTCACCAGTACCTGCAGCTCATCGTCGCCCACCATATCCGTCAATCCATCAGAGCACAAAATGAACAGGTCATTGGGTTCCACCTGGAATTCATTGACCTCCAGGAGTGTGGTTTCTTCCACTCCGAGCGCGCGGGTGACCAGATTGCGGAAGCCCGAGAGAGCGGCTTCCTGGGGTGTGAGAATGCCGGCGTCCACCTGCTCCTGCAGCCAGGAATGGTCCCGCGTGATCTGGTACAACGTGCGATTGCGCAAGCGATAGCAGCGCGAATCGCCAATATGCCCCAGCACCAGGCGATCATCCTTGAATACCGCCACGACCACAGTGGTACCCATGCCGGCATACTGCGGGTTGGACTGCGAGGCTTGGTAAATGGCACGATTGGCCGATTCCACGCAGGCTTCCATTGCCACGCGCAGATCGCTGGGAGGCGCACTGCGCCCATCCTCGTCCAGCCACTGGACAAGGCCTTGCCGGATCAGATCGGTGGCCATGGTGCTGGCAACCTCGCCAGCGTTGTAGCCGCCCATCCCGTCCGCCAGAACGGCCACCTGGCCGCGGACATCGACCGCGACCGCATCTTCGTTGTTGGAACGCACCCGGCCCTGGTCGGTCAAGGCGCAGAATTCGTACAAAAGAGCAGCGGGAACGCTCATGCGGCACCAGCCCCCGGAGGAAGCAGGAGAACCCTCTGCGAAGCAATGGCGCCATTCATGGACGCCATCCCTTCGGCTACCGTGTGTGAAAGTTCCCCCATACCTTTTCCCTATGCATTGCGTGCCGCATCATAGACGAGACATCTGCAATTGAGGAGCGCTGGCCGCAGCACCTCTCTCCAGCGCCCGCCCAGCCCGCCAGGCGAGCCCCGTGCGACGGAAGAATGGTGAAGGAAAAGAGAGTCTTTTGGCTTGAGGGAGCCCGAAGGCCCTAAGCGGTGACCTGCCGCTGGGCGCGGATCTGCATGAATTTGCCGATGCCGACGACAAAAGCCGCCCCCAATGCCGCGGCAACGTAATGCAGCGATGGATGGGCCTGCGCGAAGTCGTGCAGCGAGGCATCGCTCGCGATGGTTTCGCCCCCCACCCAGCCAATCAGGCCGGCCCCCAGCAGGACGATGATGGGAAAACGCTCCATGAGCTTGATCATGAGCGTGCTGCCGAAGATCACGAGAGGAATGCTGATGGCCAGCCCGAGGATGAGCAGCACCATGTTGCCATGGGCCGCCGCAGCCACGGCGATGACGTTGTCCAGGCTCATCACCAGGTCGGCGATGAGGATGGTCCGGACCGCGGCCATGAGGCCTGCCTGGGTTTTGCTGCCTTCTGCATCGTCCTCGCCATCCGTCATGAGTTGCAGACCGATCCAGAGAAGCAGGCACCCGCCAATGATCTGGAGAAACGAGAGTTCCAGCAGCTTCGCAGCCACCACGGTCAACAGGATCCGCAGCACGACCGCCGCGCCGGATCCCCAGAAGATGGCCTGCTTTTGCTGGTGGGGGGGCAGCGAGCGCGCAGCGAGCGCAATGACCACCGCGTTATCGCCCGAGAGGATGATGTTGATCCAGACGATCTTGACGAGGCCGATCCAGAAGTCGGTCGTGTACAGGAATTCCATGCGCAATCTCCGTGTTATGAATGCAAGAGGCGCCCGAAACCTTGGAGTTTCGGGCGCCTCTCTTTTTATGAAAGCGCAGTTTAGCGGGGCTCACGCCCCCATTCGTCCGTAATTTTGCTTACAGATTACTTGAGTTGCGCCTTGAGCAGCTTGCCCAGTTCGGACGGGTTGCGCGTCACGACGAAACCGCACTCTTCCATGATGGAGAGCTTGGCGTCGGCCGTGTCGGCGCCGCCGGAGATCAGCGCGCCGGCATGGCCCATGCGCTTGCCGGGAGGCGCCGTGACGCCGGCGATGAAGCCCACCACGGGCTTCTTCATGTGTTCCTTGCACCAGCGGGCGGCGTCCGCCTCGTCGGGGCCGCCGATCTCGCCGATCATGATCACGGCGTCGGTGTCCGGATCGTCGTTGAAGGCCTTCATCACGTCGATGTGCTTGAGGCCGTTGATCGGGTCGCCGCCGATGCCCACGGCCGTGGACTGGCCCAGGCCGACTTCGGTCAGCATGGCCACGGCTTCATAGGTCAGCGTGCCGGAGCGCGAGACCACGCCGATGCGGCCCTTGCGGTGGATGTGGCCGGGCATGATGCCGATCTTGATCTCGTCGGGCGTGATCAGGCCGGGGCAGTTGGGGCCGAGCAGCAGCGTCTTCTTGCCGCCGGCGGCTTCCTTGGCCTTCATCTTGTTGCGCACTTCGAGCATGTCGCGCACCGGGATGCCTTCGGTGATGCAGATCGCCAGGTCGAGGTCGGCCTCGACGGCTTCCCAGATGGCGGCAGCCGCGCCCGCCGGGGGCACGTAGATCACGGACACCGTGGCGCCGGTCTGCTGGGCAGCTTCCTTGACCGTGGCGTAGATCGGGATGTTGAAGATCGACTCGCCGGCCTTCTTCGGGTTCACGCCGGCCACGAAGGCGTTCTTGCCGTTCGCGTATTCCTGGCACTTTTCCGTATGGAACTGGCCGGTCTTGCCCGTGATGCCTTGGGTGATGACCTTGGTATCTTTGTTGATGTAGATCGACATGTGTGTTCTCCGGGCTTCTTACTTGACGGCGGCCACGATCTTGGTGGCGGCCTCGGCCATGGTGTCGGCAGAGATGATGGGCAGGCTGGATTCGGCCAGCAGCTTCTTGCCCAGCTCTTCGTTGGTGCCCTTCATGCGCACGACCAGCGGCACGGAGAGGTTCACGGCCTTGCAGGCGGTGATCACGCCGGTGGCGATGGTGTCGCACTTCATGATGCCGCCGAAGATGTTGACCAGGATGCCCTTGACCTTGGGGTTCTTGAGCATGATCTTGAAGGCTTCGGTGACCTTCTCGGCCGTAGCGCCGCCGCCCACGTCCAGGAAGTTGGCGGGCTCGCCACCGAACAGCTTGATGGTGTCCATCGTGGCCATGGCCAGACCGGCGCCGTTCACCAGGCAGCCGATGTTGCCGTCCAGGCTGATGTAGGCCAGGTCGAACTTGGAAGCCTCGACTTCGGCCGGATCTTCTTCATCCAGGTCGCGCAGGGCCACGATCTCGGGGTGGCGGAACAGGGCGTTGGAGTCGAAATTGAACTTGGCGTCCAGGGCGGTCAGATTATTTTTGCTGTCGCGGTTCAGGGGGTTGATTTCCACCAGCGACGCATCCGTGTCCATGTAGCACTTGTAGAGCTTCTGGAAGATGTCCACGGCCTGGGCGTGCGATTCGGCGGGCAAGCCGATGCCGGAGGCGATCTTCCTGGCCTGCTCTTCACCGAGGCCCGTCAGCGGGTCGATGAATTCGGTGACGATCTTCTCGGGCGTGGAATGGGCCACTTCCTCGATGTCCATGCCGCCTTCGCTGGACGCGATGAACGCCAGCTTCTGCGTGGCGCGGTCGGTCACGATGGAGACGTAGTATTCCTTCTGGATGTCGGCGCCGTCTTCGATGTAGAGGCGGCGGACCTTCTGGCCTTCGGGGCCGGTCTGGTGCGTCTTGAGCTGCATGCCCAGGATGTCGCCGGCGAGCTTCTTCACGTCGTCGATCGTCTTGGCCACCTTCACGCCACCACCCTTGCCACGGCCACCGGCGTGGATCTGGGCCTTGACCACCCACACGGGGCCGCCGAGCTTCTGGGCGGCTTCCACGGCTTCCTGCACCGTGAAAGCAGGAATGCCGCGCGGAACGGGCACACCAAAACTGCGCAAGATTTCCTTGCCTTGGTATTCGTGAATCTTCATGAGTTCTCTCTCAGGGGAAGGTGGTGGTAACCCGTTTGCCATGAGCAGGTGTCAGGCCGCGGGCTGGTGACATGGCAACCGGCGACTGTATCATGCTGCGATGCACCATCCCTTGCGGATGCCGTTTACCCCCCATGGCTGCGCCCAGCGCCACGCCCATCGTTCCAGGAGCCCCCACATGGCCAAGATCTTCATCGACGGCGAAGCCGGCACCACGGGTCTGCAGATCCGCGAGCGGCTCCAGGCCATGCCGCAGGTGGAGCTGATCAGCATCGCTGCCGAGTTGCGCAAGGACCCGGCGGCCAAGCGCGAACTCATCGCCGGCGTGGACCTGGTGGTGCTCTGCCTGCACGACGACGCGGCGCGCGAGACGGTTGCCCTGGTCGAATCCATCGAGCAATCCACGGGACGCACGATCAAGGTGATCGATGCCAGCACGGCGCACCGCACGGCGCCGGGCTGGATCTTCGGTTTTCCGGAACTGGCGGCCGGCCAGCGGGAGGCGGTGGTGAGCGCCACGCGCGTGGCGAACCCGGGCTGCTATGCCACCGGCGCCATCGCGCTGCTGCGCCCGCTGGTGGATGCAGGATGGGTACCCGCCGACTTGCCCGTGGCGCTGCCCTCGGTGAGCGGCTACAGCGGCGGCGGGCGCACGATGATCGAGGCGTACGAGAGCGGCAACGCCACGCCCTTCGAGCTGTATGCGCTGGGCCTGTCGCACAAGCACCTGCCCGAGATCATGAAGTACACCGGGCTCACGCGCCGGCCGATCTTCGTGCCGTCCGTGGGCAACTTCGCGCAGGGCATGCTGGTGCAGTTGCCGCTGCACCTGGACCTGCTGCCCGGCACGCCCAAGGGGGCCGACCTGCATGAGGCGCTGGCCGCGCATTACGCGCGCAGCAACACACCCGACCAGTGGGTGCGCGTGCTCCCGCCGACGGACGACGGCAAGCTCGACGCGCTGGCGCTCAACGGCACGAACGCGCTGGAGATCCGCGTCTTCTCCAATGAAACCCATCGCCACGCGGTGCTCGTGGCCCGCCTGGACAACCTCGGCAAGGGCGCAAGCGGCGCGGCCGTGCAGAACCTGAAGCTGATGCTGGGCCTGTAGCCGGCCTGCGCGCGGGGCTCACCCCCGCGCCATGCGCTGAAAGCGGCCGCCCGGCAAGCGGGCCACGTGCCCTTCGAGTTCCAGTTCGAGCAAGGCCACCTGCAGCCGGGCGGCATCCATGCCGGTGCGGGCGACCAGGGCATCCAGGCCCATCGGGTCGAACCCCAACGCCTCCAGCAGCGCGGCATGCGGCCCTTCGTCGGGAGCCATGCCGGGCGGCGGTGCCCCCACATCGGCATCGGCAGGCTGCGTGGCGACCCCGACCGTTACCGAGGGACTCCGCCCGGCGGCCGGCAAACGCAGTTCTTCCAGCACGTCCTGCGCGGATTCCACGAGCTTCGCCCCCTGTCGGATGAGCGCGTGGCAGCCGCGCGACTGGGGCGCATGGATGGACCCGGGGATCGCGAAGACCTCGCGGCCCTGCTCCGCCGCAAGGCGCGCGGTCACCAGCGATCCGGACGCCAGCGCCGCCTCCACCACGAGCGTGCCCTGCGAGAGGCCCGCGATGAGGCGGTTGCGCTTGGGAAAGTTGGCCGCCAGCGGCGGCGTGCCCAGGGGATATTCGCTCACGATCACCCCGTGCCGGGCGATGCGGTGGGCCAGCGCCAGATTGCGGCCCGGATACACGCGGTCGAGCCCCGTGCCGACGACGGCGATGGTCGCCGGCCCATCCTCCGGGACGGTTGAACCCTCGGCGTCCAGGGCCCCCTCATGGGCCGCGGCATCCACCCCCAGGGCCAGCCCGGACACGATGCACAGGCCCGCGCCGCGCAGGGCGCGCGCGAACTGCCGGGCATTTTCCGCGCCCTGGGCCGTGGGATTGCGGCTGCCGACGATGGCCACGCAGCGCTCGACCGGCCAGGATGACGGCCCGCTGCCGTCCAGCCAGCGTGGCGCGCCCGCCAGATAGAGCAACAGTGGCGGGTCTTCGGTGGCCAGCAGCGCCGGCGGATACGCCGCGTCGCCCAGGGTCACGATGCGGCGCACCGGCGCGTGGGCATCGTCCGGGGGCGGCGGCTCCTGCAGCCAGCGCCACGTGGCATCCGCCAGGGCCGCGAGCCCCGGGGGCTCCTTGCGCAATGCCCGGGCTTGCGCGGCTGTTGCGCAGGCCAGGAGGGCGTTCTCGGTCTGGATGAATATCTGCTGCGGCAGGCCGAAAGCCGCCAGCAGTCGCCGCGCGGTCCCGTTGCCCACGCCCGGGGTGAGCGTGAGCCGCAGCCATGCGGTGAGTTCGTCGCGTTGCATGCGGGGACGGGGCGCCGGGCCCGCGCGCAGAGGCGCGCCGGGCCGGCTCAGCGCCGCATCACTGCGGATTGACGAGGCGATCGCCCACGCGCACGCCCTGCTGCACCTGCAGCAGCAGCACGTAGGACACCCGGTCGAACGTGCGGAAGACCATGGCCGTGCCGTTGGCCTCGCTGGGCAGCTTGATGGTGGCGCGGTCTTCGTCGGTCTTGTCCACGATGCGCTCGCCCTTGGTGAGCACGGTCAGCACGAGCCCGGGCTCCATGCCGTCGCGCGTGCCGCGGTTGATGGCGACCACCTGGTTCTGCGCCGCGTAGGCGACGGCGGCACTGCCGTAGATGGACACGACGCGCGCATCCACGGTGGATTGGGGAGCGCGGGGCGTGTAGCTCGTGTAGCCGCGCTCCGGCGTGGGCAGCAGGCGGTCGCCGAAGCGCACTTCTTCCTTCGTGCCCATGATGTTGATGGTGGCCGGAACCACGTCGATGCTGGACTCGCCCTTGGCGTTGCGGGTTTCTTCCGTGGTTTCGCTGCGCACCAGTTCCGCCCGGGCGACGTACTGGGCTTCGTAGCCCAGGATCTCACCCGTCTCGGGGTCCTTCATGGGGATGGCGCTGCGGAACACCCGGTACTGGCGCGGCACGCCCGGCCCGAGGCGCAGCGGATTGCCGGCCGGCCCGCGGACGTAGGCACGGTCACCCGTGGCCATCAGTACGCGCTCGTCCACGGTGGCGACGATGCGGGGCGCCTGCGACAGGGCCAGTTCGTCCACGACGAGGGGCTCGACGAGGAACGGCTCGATCAGGTGCGGCTGCAGCGTGGGCAGCGCCGTGCCGGCCAAGCTGTCGCTGCGCGTGCGCGGGGAAACCCGCACGGTGTCGGGATCGCCCACTGCGCCGTCGCCGGGCGTGGTCCGCAGGCGGGCATAGCCGTCCACCTTCTCGAGATAGAGGGTCTGGCCCGGGAAGATGAGGTGCGGATTGGGAATGGCCTGCAGGTTCATGCCCCAGAGCTCGGGCCAGCGCCAGGGGCGCTGCAGGTAGATGCCAGAGATGCCCCAGAGGGTGTCGCCGCGCTTGACGACGTAGGTGTCGGGCGCGGTGGGGGAGAGTTCGGAGAGCGGCACGCCGCGCGAGGCCACCTGCTGGGCGGTGGCGCGCTGGTCGGCGGTGACGGGGTAGTTCTGCGCGTGCCCGGCCAGGGGGGCCGCGAGCGCGGCGGCGGCCAGCGCCAGAGCGCCCAGTACCGGGGCCCGCGGGCGGATGGATGCGTTCATGTTCTCGATCCCGTTCCTCTTGTCAGCACACATTGCAAAACGCCCCTCGCAGGCGGCGGGCCGTCTTGCTTGGTGACAAAACTCGCCGGCCGATACGTTACAAACCATCGCGGATTCTGGGCCCAAGCCCCGGATCGGGCAACGATTATTGAGGCGCGCCGCGGCAATGCCCGGTGAAAGTGGCGAAAATAGCGACATCTTTGCCCGTCCCGCCATGGCCCTTCTTCCGATCCTCTGCTATCCCGACCCGCGCCTGCACAAGGTGGCCCAGCCCGTCCAGGCGGTGGATGACCGCGTGCGCGCGCTGCTGGACGACATGTTCGAGACGATGTATGACGCCCATGGCATCGGCCTGGCCGCCACGCAGGTCGATGTGCACGAGCGCATCATCACGATCGATGTGTCCGAGGACCACGACACGCCGCTGGTGATCATCAACCCGGAGATCCTCTGGGCCAGCGAGGAAAAGCAGATGGGCGAGGAGGGTTGCCTCTCCGTGCCCGGCATCTACGACGGGGTGGAGCGCTCCACCTCGGTGCGCGTGCAGGCCCTGGACGCGCAAGGCCAGTCGCGCGTGATCGAGGCCGAGGGGCTGCTGGCGGTCTGCATCCAGCACGAGATGGATCACCTGATGGGCAAGGTGTTCGTGGAATATCTCTCGCCGCTCAAGCGCAACCGCATCAAGACCAAGATGGTCAAGCAGCAGCGGGGAGCCCGGGCATGACGATGACGGGCCGGCTCGGGGCGGCATGGCGGTTCGCCGCCCGCTCCGTGGGCCGGCTGGCCGCCATGGCGGGGCTGGCGGCACTGCTGGCCGCCTGCGCGTCGCCCGACTTCCTGCAGCCGGGCGCGCGCCGCGACGACGTGCTGCGCGAACTGGGCCCGCCCTATTCGTCCACGGCGCTGCCCGGCGGCGGCGAGCGCCTGCTCTACAGCACCCAGCCCGCGGGCCGGCAGGTGTACCACCTCGATTTCGATGCCACGGGCCGCCTCGTGCGCCGCGACCAGGTGCTCACTTTCCAGAACCTCGCGGGCATCCCGGCGGGCTGGTCGGTGGAGGACGTGCGCCGCACCTTCGGCCCGCCGATGCGCGTGGAGCAGGTGGCGCGCTTCGACGGCGACATCTGGACCTACCGTTTCCTCGACGACCTGAGAACGCGCCGCTTCGCGCACGTGCACATCGACCGCCGCGGCGTGGTGCAGAAGGTAATGTTCACCGACGAGCCCGATCCGCGCGATTGGCCTCCTTTCTGACCGGGCGCACCGACGCCCCCGCTTGCCGTTGTCCATGAAGATCATTTTTGCGGGCACCCCCGATTTCGCGCGGGTGGCCCTGGAGCGCCTTTTGGCCGCCGGCATCGAGGTGCCCCTGGTGTTCTCCCAGCCCGACCGGCCCGCCGGGCGCGGCATGAAGCTGCAGGCCTCGCCCGTGAAGCAGTGCGCCCTGGCCCGGGGCATCGCCGTGGCGCAGCCGCGCGGCCTGCGGCTGGACGGCAAGTACCCCGAAGACGCCGCCGCCGCGCGCGCCGCGATCGAAGCCGCCGGGGCCGATGCGATGGTGGTGGCCGCCTACGGGCTGATCCTGCCGCAGTGGGTGCTGGACCTGCCCCGGCTGGGCTGCCTGAACATCCACGCGAGCCTGCTGCCGCGCTGGCGCGGCGCGGCGCCCATCCACCGCGCCATCGAGGCGGGCGACGCCGAGACGGGCGTGACCATCATGCAGATGGACGCGGGCCTCGATACGGGCGCGATGCTGCTGCACGAAAAAACCGCCATCGCGCCGGACGACACCACCGCCACGCTGCACGACCGGCTGGCCGAGCTGGGCGGGCGCCTGATCGTGCAGACGCTGGAATGGGCGGCCCGCGACGGCCTCGACGCCACGCCCCAGCCCGCCGAGGGCGTGACCTACGCGCACAAGATCGAGAAGGCCGAGAGCGCCATCGACTGGGCCCTGCCCGCCGAAGCCATCGACCGGCGCATCCGCGCCTTCGACCCGTTCCCCGGCGCCTCCACGCAGTGCGAGGGGGAAACCATCAAGGTCTGGGGGTGCGCGGTCGGCGGCGCGCCGGCACCGGCGGATGCGCGGCCCGGGCAGGTCCTGGCCGTGGACAGCACCGGCGTGGCCGTGGCCTGCGGCGCGCCCGGCCAAGGCGGCGTGCTGCGGCTCACGGTGCTGCAGCGCGCGGGCGGCAAGCGCCTGCCGGTGGGCGACTTCCTGCGCGGCCGCCCGCTGGCGCCGGGCATGGTGCTCGGCGGCCCCGAAGGGATGGCCGCATGAGCGTGGACGACGGCACTTCCACGCGGGACGCTCCCCAGCCCGTGGCGGACTCCGCGCGGGGCATGGTCCGGCACCCGTATTTCCGCATGGGCATGACCGACATGATCGGCACCAGCGTGGGCATCGGGGCCTGGGGCCTGGTGACCGGGGTGGCGATGGTCAAGAGCGGCATGTCGGCGCCCCTGGCCATCGCCATGTCGCTGGCGGTGTACGCCGGCAGCGCGCAGCTCGCGGTGCTGCCGCTGCTCGCGGTGGGCGCGCCGCTGTGGGTGGTGTGGCTCACGGCCTCGTGCGTGAACCTGCGCTTCGTCATCTTCAGCAGCATGTGGCGCAGCTATTTCGCGTGGCTGCCGCGCCGCCAGCGGCTCGCGCTGGGCTACTTCAGCGGCGACGTGATCTTCGTCGCGTTCATGAAGCGCTTTCCCAAGCCCGAGCCGCAGGCCGAGCAGGTGCCGTATTTCTGGGGCGCCGCGGCGCTCAACTGGTGCTCGTGGCAGGTGCCCTCGATCGCCGGCATCCTGTTCGCGAACGCGGTGCCGCTCTCCTGGGGCCTGGGCTTCGCGGGCGTGCTGGCGCTGCTGGGCGTGCTGCTGTCGATGCTGTTCGACCGCGCCACGTGGCTCGCCACGGGCGTGGCGATGACGGCGGCGATCGCCGCTTTCTCGCTGCCGCTCAAGCTCAACATCCTGGTGGCGATCGCGGCCGCCGTGGCCGCGGGGCTGCTGATCGAGGCGGTGGACCGCCACCTGCGCCGCAAGCCCGAGGTGCGGCTGGTGCCCGCGCACGGCACGCTGCGGCCCGACGAGAAGAAGCACGTGGAAGACGGCGACGTGGTGCCCCTGCGCGAGGAGGAGCATCCATGACCCCGCCCCGCACGCGATGGAACCGGGAGGCGGCATGGACGCCTCGGTGACCGAAACCGTGATCGCGATCCTCGGGCTGGCGGTGATCACGCTGGTCACCCGCGCGTTCTTCATGATCCCCGAGAACGAGCTGCCGATGCCCGACTGGCTCAAGCGCGGCCTCAAGTACGCGCCGCTGGCGGCGCTGGCGGCCGTGATCGCGCCCGAGCTGTTCATGGCGCACGGCGAGCTGATCGAAACCTGGCGGGACGCGCGCCTGCCGGCCGTGGCCTACTACTTCTGGCGGCGCGGCATCCTGGGCACGATCAGCGTGGGCATGGCGGTGTACCTGCCGCTGCACATCGGGCTGGGCTGGTAGGTAGTAGCCCTGCGGCCCCCAGGGCCCCGGGCGCGGGGCGCCGCCTACAATCCTGCGCAGTTTTTTCAGCCACCGCCCGGGCACCCGCCGCGTTCTCCGGCCGGGGCCGGGCTCCTTCCACACCGCTCCCCCCATGCACATCCTTCGCTTCTCCGACCTCTGCGCCCAAGGCCAGGCCCGTGGCCAGCGCGTGTTCATCCGCGCCGACCTGAACGTGCCGCAGGACGATGCCGGCCGCATCACCGAGGACACGCGCATCCGCGCGTCCGTTCCCTGCATCCGCATGGCGCTGGACGCCGGCGCGGCGGTGATGGTGACGAGCCACCTGGGCCGCCCCACCGAAGGCACGCTCACGCCCGCCGATTCGCTCGCACCCGTGGCCGCGCGGCTGTCCGAGCTGCTGGGCCGCGAGGTGCCGCTGGTCACCGACTGGGTGGGCGGCGTCACCGTGCAGCCCGGCCAGGTCGTGCTGCTGGAGAACTGCCGCGTGAACGTGGGCGAGAAGAAGAACCAGCCCGAGCTGGCCCAGAAGCTGGCGAAGCTCTGCGACATCTACGTGAACGACGCCTTCGGCACCGCGCACCGCGCCGAGGGCACGACCTACGGCATCGCCGAATACGCCAAGACCGCCTGCGCCGGCCCGCTGCTGGCCGCCGAGATCGATGCCATCACCAAGGCGCTGGCCAACCCGCGCCGGCCCCTGGCGGCCATCGTGGCGGGCTCCAAGGTGTCCACCAAGCTCACCATCCTGCAGAGCCTCGCGAAGAACGTGGACCGGCTCATCGTGGGCGGCGGCATCGCCAACACCTTCATGCTGGCCGCCGGCCTGCCGATCGGCAAGAGCCTGGCCGAGCCCGCCCTGGTGGGCGAGGCGAAGGCCGTGATCGAGGCCATGAAGGCCCGCGGCGCCGAGGTGCCGATCCCCACCGACGTGGTGGTGGCCAAGACCTTCGCGGCCGACGCGCCGGCCACGGTGAAGGCCGCCGCCGACGTGGCCGAGGACGACCTGATCCTGGACATCGGCCCCGAGACGGCGAAGAAGCTCGCCGCGCAGCTGCAGTCGGCCGGCACCATCGTCTGGAACGGCCCCGTGGGCGTGTTCGAGTTCGACGCGTTCTCGCACGGCACCGAGACCATCGCGCGCGCCATCGCCGAGAGCGATGCGTTCAGCATCGCGGGCGGCGGCGACACGCTCGCGGCCATCGCCAAGTACGGCATCGAGCAGCAGGTGGGCTATATCTCCACCGGCGGCGGCGCCTTCCTGGAGGTGCTGGAGGGCAAGGAGCTGCCGGCCTTCGAGATCCTGCAAAAGCGCGCCCGCGCCGCCTGAGACCCGCAAGGCACTATAAAAACCATAGCTGCATGCCTAGCAAACACGGCGACATGCAGCCTGCTCGACCCTGAAATGGCGGCCATGACCTTCATCGAACAACTGCGGGACGCGACCGCGCGCAACGACTCCCTGCTCTGCGTGGGCCTGGACCCGGAGCCTTCGCGCTTCCCCCTCGCCCTGCGCGGCAACGCCGGCCGGATCCACGACTTCTGCGCCGCGATCGTCGATGCCACGGCCGACCTCGCCTGCGCGTTCAAGCCGCAGATCGCCTACTTCGCCGCGCACCGCGCCGAGGACCAGCTCGAACGGCTCGTGCGGCACATGCGCGCCGCCGCGCCGCACGTGCCCGTGATCCTCGACGCCAAGCGCGGCGACATCGGCTCCACCGCCCAGCAGTACGCGATCGAGGCCTTCGAGCGCTACGGCGCCGATGCGGTGACGCTCTCGCCCTTCATGGGTTTCGACTCCATCGAGCCCTACCTGGCCTACCACGGCAAGGGTGCGTTCCTTCTGTGCCGCACCTCCAACCCCGGCGGCGACGACCTGCAGAGCCAGCGCCTCGCGGGCGTGGACGGCCAGCCGCTGCTCTACGAGCACATCGCGCGGCAGGCCCAGGGCCCCTGGAACCGCAACGGCCAGCTCGGCCTGGTGGTGGGCGCCACCTACCCCGCCGAGATCGAGCGCGTGCGCGCGCTCGCGCCCACGCTGCCGCTGCTGATCCCCGGCGTGGGCGCCCAGGGCGGCGACGCGGCCGCCACCGTGCGCGCCGGGCTGCGGCCGAACGGCCCCATCGTGGTCAATTCGTCGCGCGCCATCCTCTACGCGGGCGAGGGCGACGACTTCGCCGCCGCCGCACGCCGCGCGGCCCAGGCCACGCGCGATGCGCTGAACGCGGCACGGGGCTGAAGCAGCAAACCGCACCGCCGGCCCGCATCCGCGCGCCCGAGGCGGGGCGGGCTCCGGCGGCGGCGCTGGCCTGTCACGGCCGCACGGTCAAAGGAGCCGGATCGACATCGGAGCCGAAGCTGACAGTGCGGCAATCGTCCGACCAGTGAGGGCGCACCATCGCGCTTTCCGAGAATTCGGATTCGCCCAGCACCTTTCCTTCACGGTCCACCAGCCGCACGAAGCCCGCTCCGCTGCCGTAGAGAAATCCCTCTACCTAGTCCGCCCTGAACAATCCTGTTTTCAGCCGCAGGCAGGTCTGTTGTTGAGCGAAGGGGCGATCAATGCAGCGATGACTGCCTGCATCGACAGCCCGAGTCGGGCGCATAGAAGCCGCAGCGCAGCCAGGATCATGCGCAGGTTGTGCCCAGCGCCGCACATCACCGCATGCAGCGCATCGCCCAGCGCCCCCTTGAGCGGGTTGCGCCCCAGCCGCCCGTCCATCTTCATGTGCCCGATGGCCGGCTCGATGGCGCTGCGCCGGCGGATCATGGCCTTGAGCGTTCGGGTGATGCCTCGCTTTTGGCCTGACATCAGGATGCGTACCCCT
>NZ_QLTA01000010.1 GCF_003269065.1 Paracidovorax anthurii | reverse complement strand
CAAGGGAGCGCTTGCGGCCTTCAAGCGCTGCAAGCGCTCGCTGGGGCGGGTGCAAAGTGTGCTGACGGACAGCGGTTACACAGGCGAGCCCTTCGCGCAAGGCGTCAAGGACATCCTGGGTGAGCATGTGACGGTGCAGATCGCCAAGAGAAGCGAGTTGCACACCTTCAAGGTCATGCCCAAGCGCTGGGTGGTTGAGCGCAGCTTTGCTTGGCTGGACAAGAACCGGCGGCTATGGAAGAACTGTGAGCGATGGCTCAACACCAGCTTACAGTTCGTCCACTTGGCGTTTCTGGCTCTGCTACTCAGAAGATCGTAAACACGTTCTCAGAGGACATCCCGCCGGGGATAGGAGCCCAGCCAGCGCAGGCCGGCGGTGCGCGCGAGGAGCGCGCGCAGCGGCGCGTCGTGGGCGTGGCCCTCGACCTCGAACACGCAGTGGCGCGTGCCGGGCGCCGTGCAGGTGGAGGCGGTGCGCAGCGGCAGGCCCGCCGCCGCGAACGCGGCCCGCAGCGGCGCCAGCTCATGGGCCGCCCCGGCCATAACGAGCGCGGTCGTGTCGCGGCCCGTGGGCGCGGGTGTCTCGCGGCCCAGCACCCACCAGCGGGTGACGTTGTGCGGGCCTTCCTCGATGTGCTCGGCCAGGGGCGCCAGCCCGTAGAACGCCGCGCCGATGCCCGGGCCCAGCGATGCGGCGGCGCGCGATGCGCCGTCCGCCACGGCCTGCGCCGCGGCGCCACCCGAGGCGGCTTCCTCGCGCGCGGCGTGGGGCAGCTCCCGGTCCAGCCAGGGCCGGGCCTCCTCCAGCGCGACCGGGTGCGCGATCACGGTGCGGATGCCCCGCAGCGTGGCGCCGGGCAGCGCGAGCAGGCTGTAGCCCAGCATACGCGGGTATTCGGCCACCACGAGCGGGGCGTCCAGCGCCAGCACGTCGTCCAGGTAGGGCGTGGCGCCGACCAGCGAGGTGGCGACCGGCACGCACAGGCCGTGCAGCGTGCCGGCCTGGTAGGCGGCGAACAGGGCCTGCCGCTCCATCGGCACGAGCGGCGCATCGCCGCCGAACAGCTCGATGCAGGCCTGGTGCGTCCAGGAGCCCGCTGGGCCCAGGTAGGCGATGCGGCGGTCGGTGGGGGCGGCGGGGCGTGCGGGGGAGGAGGGCGCCAGGGCCATGGGGCGAGGGTTTCTGGAAGGCGGTGGCGAAGGAGGGTGCTGCTTCCCCCCCGGGGGGACAGGCAGCAAAAAGGCCGGCAGTGCCGGCCTTCAGGGGGGTGCTCTGGGCCTTTTGGGGCTCAGTGCTTGCCCGACGTATCCATGCGCGCCGTCTTGCCGTCCAGGATCGCCTCCGGCTCCTGCGCGGACACCCAGTCGGGATTGTCCAGGCGCTGCTTGAGCTGCTCGGTGTCGAGGTCGCCCGTCCACTTGGCCACGACGATGGTGGCCACGCCGTTGCCCACGAGGTTGGTGAGCGCGCGTGCCTCCGACATGAAGCGGTCGATGCCCAGGATCAGCGCCAGGCCCGCCACCGGCACGTGGCCCACGGCCGATAGCGTGGCGGCCAGCACGATGAAGCCGCTGCCCGTGATGCCGGCCGCGCCCTTGGAGGTGAGCAGCAGCACCAGCAGCAGCGTGATCTGGTGCGTGATGTCCAGCGGCGTGTTGGTGGCCTGCGCGATGAACACGGCGGCCATGGTGAGGTAGATGGAGGTGCCGTCCAGGTTGAACGAGTAGCCCGTGGGGATCACCAGGCCCACGGTGGTCTTCTTGGCGCCCAGGTTCTCCATCTTCTCCATCATGCGCGGCAGCACGGATTCGCTGGAGGAGGTGCCCAGCACGATCAGCAGCTCTTCCTTGATGTACTTCACGAACTTCCAGATCGAGAAGCCGTGGAAGCGCGCGATCAGGCCCAGCACGACGAACACGAACAGCAGGCAGGTGAGGTAGAACGAGCCCATCAGCTTGCCCAGCGAGAGCAGCGAGCCCACGCCGTACTTGCCGATGGTGAAGGCCATGGCGCCGAACGCGCCGATCGGGGCCACCTTCATGATGTAGCCCACGATGGTGAAGAGCACGTGCGAGGTCTTCTCGATGAAGTCGAACACCAGCGTGCCGCGGCCGCCGAAGCGGTGCAGGGCGAAGCCGAACATCACGGCGAACAGCAGCACCTGCAGGATCTCGCCCTTGGCGAAGGCATCCACCACCGTGGTGGGGATGATGTTCATGAGGAAGTCGGTGGTGGTGCCCATCTTGCCGGGCGCCGTGTAGGCCGCGATGGCCTTGGTGTCGATGGCCGAGGCATCGACGTTCATGCCCGCGCCGGGCTGGAGCACGTTGACCACGATCAGCCCGATGACGAGGGCGACGGTGCTCACGATCTCGAAGTAGAGCAGGGCCAGGCCGCCCGTGCGGCCCACCTTCTTCATGTCCTCCATGCCCGCGATGCCCACCACCACGGTGCAGAAGATGATGGGCGCGATGATCATCTTGATGAGCTTGATGAAGCCATCGCCCAGGGGCTTCATCTTCTCGCCCAGTTCGGGGTGGAAGTGGCCCAGCAGCACGCCCACGACCACGGCGAAGAGCACCTGGACGTAGAGCGAGCGGTAGATGGGGAGCTTGGCGGGGATGCGGGCGGGTGCTGTCATGCAGGCCTCTTCGTCAACGAAAAAAGAGCAAACCGGGCCGCGCCTGTCTCCGCACGGCCCATGCGAAAGGTGAGGCACTGTAAAGCAGGGTTTTCGCGGAACCATTGTGGAAAACCACATCGTTGATCCCACCCCGTGGGAGTCCGGTGCCGCGAGGGGGCGGAACGGCGCATACGCCCGATGGCGTATTTCGCGCGGAGGGGGGGCTGACCAGAATCGCCTCCATCACCCCTCTCGCCATCCCCCACCCTTCCACTTCCGGAGCCCACACCATGCAACGTCGCTTCACCCTCCAGGCGCTGTGCGCCGCCGCCGCCCTGGCCGGCCTCTCCGCGCTGCCCGCGCATGCGGCCGACACCATCAAGGTCGGCGTGCTGCACAGCCTCTCGGGCACCATGGCCATCTCCGAGACCGTGCTCAAGGACACGGTGCTAATGGCGATCGACGAGATCAACGCCTCCGGCGGCGTGCTCGGCAAGAAGCTCGAACCCGTGGTGGTGGACCCGGCCTCCAACTGGCCGCTCTTCGCCGAGAAGACCAAGCAGCTGCTCGGCCAGGACAAGGTCTCGGTGATCTTCGGTTGCTGGACCTCGGTGAGCCGCAAGTCGGTGCTGCCCGTGGTCGAGGAGATGAACGGCCTGCTGTTCTACCCCGTGCAGTACGAGGGCGAGGAACTCTCCAAGAACGTGTTCTATACCGGTGCCGCGCCCAACCAGCAGGCCATTCCCGCCGTGGACTACCTCATGAGCAAGGACGGCGGCGGTGCCAAGCGCTGGGTGCTGCTGGGCACCGACTACGTGTACCCGCGCACCACCAACAAGATCCTGCGCGCCTATCTGAAATCCAAGGGCGTGAAGGATTCCGACATCGACGAGAAGTACACCCCCTTCGGCCACAGCGACTACCAGACCATCGTGGCCGACATCAAGAAGTTCAGCCAGGGCGGCAAGACGGCCGTGGTCTCCACCATCAACGGCGATTCCAACGTGCCCTTCTACAAGGAGCTGGGCAACGCCGGCCTGAAGGCCAAGGACGTGCCTGTCGTCGCCTTCAGCGTGGGCGAGGAAGAGCTGCGCGGCGTGGACACCAAGCCGCTCGTGGGCCACTTGGCCGCGTGGAACTACTTCATGTCGCTCAAGAACCCCGAGAACACGGCGTTCATCAAGAAGTGGAGCGACTATGCCAAGGCCAAGAACATCCCCGGCCACAAGGACAAGCCGCTCACCAACGACCCGATGGAGGCTACCTACATCGGCATCCATATGTGGAAGCAGGCCGTGGAGAAGGCCAAGAGCACCGACGTGGACAAGGTGATCGCCGCCATGGCCGGCCAGACCTTCAAGGCGCCCTCGGGCATCGTCTCCAAGATGGACGAGAAGAACCACCACCTGCACAAGAGCGTGTTCATCGGCGAGATCAAGGCCGACGGCCAGTTCAACGTGGTGTGGAAGACGCCCGGCCCCGTGAAGGCCAAGCCGTGGAGCCCGTACATCGAGGGCAATGACAAGAAGAAGGACGAACCCGAGAGGAAGTGAACACCCCCCTGAGGCCCTTCGGGCCTTCCCCCCGCTCTCGCCGTGCTGCGCACGGCGGGCAGGGGGACGACGCCAGCGGCCGGGCGGAGCCCGCTCCGCGGCGTCTGCTGGCCTGGGGTGTGGTCACTGCTCTGCTCCTTACCCATTTCCGTTGCGGGTTGCTTTCCCATGTTTCTTTTCTCCTTCCATCGCCTGATCGCCGGCCTGCTGCTGTGTGCGGCGGTGCAGGCGCATGCGCTCACGGCCGAGGCGGCGCGGGCCATGGCCGCGGGCGAGACCGATGAGCGCATCGCCGCGCTGCAGCGGGCCACCGCCGCGCCGGATGAGGCCACGGTGGCGTTCGTGCGGGCCATGGCCGACGACGCGGTGAAGATCGCCGGCAGCCGGGCCATCGTGGTGAAGGACGGCAAGGGCACGGACCCGGTCACGGGCGCCGAGGTGCCCGTGCCCCAGGATGCGGAGGACATCGTCAACAACAACCGCATGCGCGGCGAGTTCGATACCGCGCTCGCCTCGCTGCAGCTCTTGTCGGCCGACGCGGGCCAGCGCCGCGCGGCCATCGAGGCGCTGAAGGACGAGAGCGACGAGGCGCGCCTGCCCCTCATCGACAAGGCCCTGGCCGCCGAGCGCGAGCCGGGGCTCAAGGCGCGGCTCGAAGCCATCCGCGCGCGCATCCTGCTCTCGGGCAGCGACGCGGCGCAGCGCCAGCTCGCCGCGCAGGCCCTGGCCGCCAGCGGCAGCCCGGCCACGCGCACGGTGCTGCTGGAGCAACTGCGCAACGAGCAGGACCCGAAGGTGAAGGTCGCCATCGCGGCGGCGCTGAAGTCGGTGGAAGAGCGCCTGCAGTGGGGCGAGCGCCTGGGCGCGCTGTTCTCGGGCATCAGCCTGGGCTCCATCCTGCTGCTGGTGGCGCTGGGGCTGGCGATCACCTACGGCCTGATGGGCGTGATCAATATGGCGCACGGCGAGCTGATGATGATCGGCGCCTACGCCACCTACGTGGTGCAGGGCCTGTTCCAGCGCTACCTGCCCGGCGCGTTCGATGCCTACCTCATCGCGGCGGTGCCGGCGGCCTTCCTCGCCTCGGCCCTCATGGGCGCGCTGCTGGAGCGCGGCGTGATCCGCTTCCTCTACGGCCGGCCGCTGGAGACGCTGCTGGCCACCTGGGGCATCAGCCTGATGCTGCAGCAGCTCGTGCGCAGCGTGTTCGGCGCGCAGAACGTGGGCGTGGAGAACCCCGCGTGGATGAGCGGCGGCCTGCAGGTGCTGGAGAACCTGCAGTTGCCCTGGAACCGCGTGGTGATCGCCCTCTTCGCGCTGGCGGTGCTGGGCGGCGTGGCCTTCCTGATCGGGCGCACGCGCCTGGGCCTGTTCGTGCGCGGCGTCACGCAGAACCGGCCCATCGCCTCGTGCATGGGCGTGAACACCGCGCGCGTCGATACCTACGCCTTCGCGCTGGGCTCGGGCATCGCGGGCCTGGCCGGCTGCGCCCTGAGCCAGGTGGGCAACGTGGGGCCCGACCTGGGCCAGGGCTACATCGTGGACGCCTTCATGGTGGTGGTGCTGGGCGGCGTGGGCCAGCTCGCGGGCACCGTGTATGCCGCGCTGGGCCTGGGCATCCTGAACAAGTTCCTGGAGGGCTGGGCGGGCGCCGTGCTGGCCAAGATCGCGGTGCTGGTGCTCATCATCGTGTTCATCCAGAAGCGGCCGCAGGGCATCTTCGCCATCAAGGGGCGAACGGCCGACTGAAGCGCCAGGACCCGAGACAAGCAACCATGAAGACCTCCACCACCACCTCCCCTCCACCCCATGCGCCCCCTGCTGCTGCTTCTGTTCCTGCTGCTGCTCCCGCTCCTGGCGAGGCCGTCGCGCTTCCCGCCGTGGCGCCGCTGCTCACGCGCCCGGGCTGGTCGGCGTTCTGCGTCGCGCTCATCGCCATCTGCGCGGCGGCGCCCCTGCTCAATCTCGCGGTGCCGGCGGGCCACCCGCTGCACCTGTCGGACTACGCGGTCGCGCTCATGGCCAAGATCATGTGCTATGCGATCTGCGCGCTGGCCATGGACCTCATCTGGGGGTACACGGGCATCCTGAGCCTGGGCCACGGCCTCTTCTTCGCGCTGGGCGGCTACGTGATGGGCATGTACCTCATGCGCCAGATCGGCCGCGACGGCAACTACCAGAGCGACCTGCCCGACTTCATGGTGTTCCTCGACTGGAAGGAGCTGCCCTGGCACTGGGCGCTGTCGGACAGCTTCCTCGCCACGCTGGTGCTCGTCGTGGCGGTGCCGGGGCTGGTGGCCTTCGTGTTCGGCTACTTCGCGTTCCGCTCGCGCATCAAGGGTGTGTACTTTTCGATCATCACGCAGGCCATGACCTTCGCGGCCATGCTGCTGTTCTTCCGCAACGAGACCGGCTTCGGCGGCAACAACGGCTTCACCGATTTCAAGCGCATCCTGGGCATGCCCCTCGCCACGCCGCAGATGCGCATGGTCCTTTTCGTGCTCACCGGGCTGGCGCTGCTGGGCTGCTTCCTGCTGGCGCGCTGGCTGGTGCGCTCCAAGTTCGGCCGCGTGCTGCAGGCGATCCGCGACGCCGAGAGCCGCGTGATGTTCTCGGGCTACTCGCCGCTGCCCTACAAACTCACCATCTGGACCCTGAGCGCCATGATGTGCGGCGTGGCCGGCGCGCTCTACGTGCCGCAGGTGGGCATCATCAACCCCGGCGAGATGAGCGCCGCCAACTCCATCGAGATCGCCGTGTGGGCGGCCGTGGGCGGGCGCGCCACGCTGATCGGGCCCATCGCGGGCGCCTTCATCGTCAACGGCGCCAAGAGCTGGCTCACCGTCACGGCGCCGGAGTTCTGGCTGTACTTCCTGGGGGCGCTGTTCATCGCCGTCACGCTGTTCCTGCCCCAGGGCGTGGTGGGGCTGCTGCGCTCGCCGGGCGGGTGGCGCGGCCGCATCGCCAAGGCGTTGCGCAAGGAAGAGGGGGGCGCCGCGCGATGACCCCCGATCTCATGGACGAAGGCGCGCGCCGCATCGGGCGCACCGCCCCGCCGGCCGGCGAGGCGGGCCGCACCGAATCGGGCGGCCGCGCCGCGGGCTTCTCGCGCCTGGCCGTGCCCGGCGAGGTGGACGTGGCCCACGGCCGCATCCTCTACCTGGAGGACGTGCACGTGGCCTTCGACGGCTTCAAGGCCATCAACGGTCTGAATCTGGACATCGCCCCCGGCGAGCTGCGCTGCATCATCGGCCCCAACGGCGCGGGCAAGACCACGATGATGGACATCATCACCGGCAAGACCCGGCCCGACCGTGGCACCGTGTTCTTCGGCTCCACCATCGACCTGCTGCGCCACAACGAGCCCGAAATCGCCCAGCTGGGCATCGGCCGCAAGTTCCAGAAGCCCACGGTGTTCGAGCAGCTCAGCGTGTTCGAGAACCTGGAGCTCGCGCTCAAGACCCGCAAGGGCGTGGCCGCCTCGATGTTCTTCCGCCTCGACTCCGCGCAGCGGGACCGTCTCGCCGAGGTGCTGCACACCATCCACCTCGCCCACCAGCCCGCGCGGCAGGCCGGGCAGCTCAGCCACGGGCAGAAGCAGTGGCTGGAGATCGGCATGCTGCTCATGCAGGACCCCAAGCTGCTGTTGCTCGACGAGCCCGTGGCGGGGATGACGGACGAGGAGACGGAACGGACGGCGGAGCTGTTCCTCTCGCTGAAAGGAAGGCATTCGCTGATGGTGGTGGAGCATGACATGTCGTTCATCCGGGCGATTTCGGAGAAGGTGACGGTGTTGTGCGAGGGGGCGGTTTTGGCGGAGGGGACGTTGGATGAGGTGCAGGGGGATGAGAGGGTGATCGAGGTTTATTTGGGGCGGTGATGGTTGGGGGTTTTATGGGCGCTTGTGGTGGGGTTGTTTCCCGGGGCCGGGATGTGCGCCCGGCGGCGCACCTACTTTCTTTTGCTTCGCCAAAAGAAAGTAGGCAAAGAAAAGGCGACCCTGCTGTTTGCGTCCCCCTTCGCCCGTTGGGCGAAGGGGGCAACCTGCGGTGCTCGGTCGCGGGGCGCGGCTGCGGAACTCGCTGCGCGCTGCGCGCTCCGCTCGGACAACCGCAGCCAGTCAGATCACGAAGCGGATGTGTCCTGCGGCACATCCGCGCGCCCCGCGCCCTGTGCTCCTCGGCGCAGCCAGAAGGGTGGGGAGCACACGGGCCATTGCTGCGCTCGGCCCCCGATGCGCGAGCGCTTCGCGCCGCGCAGGCCAGGCCGAGCGCAGCGACGGCCCGAGCCGGTTTGGGGCCGAGCAACGCGATGGCCCGTGTCACCCCCTTCTGGATGCGCCTGGGGCGCGCAGGGCGCGGGGTGGCGGGTGTGCCGAAGGACACACCCGCTTCGTTGTCTGGCTCGCCGGGGTTGTTCGAGCGAAGCGCGCAGCGCGTAGCGAGTTCCACGGCGCACCCCGTGACCGAGCACCCCAGGTTGCCCCGTAGCGCAGCGGAGGGGTCGCAGACAGCAGGGTCGCCCTTTCTTTGGTTACTTTCTTTCGGCGAAGCGAAAGAAAGTGACTCGCCCGCCGGGGCGAAATCCCGGCCCCGGAACGTAACCAACCAGCAACTACAAAAACAATAGCAAGAACCCCAGCAAACCCGCCGACGTACCGCACAAAAAGCCCCCAAACCATGCTCACCGTCCAAAACCTCCACCAGTACTACGGCGGCTCCCACATCCTCCGCGACGTGAGCCTCACCGCCTCCCCCGGCAAGGTCACCGTCCTCCTCGGCCGCAACGGCGTCGGCAAGACCACCCTCCTCAAGAGCCTCATGGGCCTGGTGCCCATCAAGAGCGGCACCATCACCTGGGAAGGCCAGCCCATCCAGGGCAGGACCCCCTACGACCGCGCCCGCGCCGGCATCGGCTTCGTCCCCCAGGGCCGCGAGATCTTCGGCCGCCTCACGGTGGAGGAGAACCTGCGCATGGGCCTGGCCTACCGGAGCGCCTCCACCCCCGTGCCCGAGCACCTCTACGCGCTCTTCCCCGTGCTGCGGCAGATGCTGGGCCGCCGGGGCGGCGACCTCTCGGGCGGGCAGCAGCAGCAGCTCGCCATCGCCCGGGCCCTGGCGCCGGGCCCGCGCCTGCTGGTCCTGGACGAGCCCACCGAGGGCATCCAGCCGAGCATCATCAAGGACATCGGCCGCGTCATCCGGCGCCTCGCCGACGAGGGCCTGGACGGCCACCCGGTGGCGGTGCTGCTGTGCGAGCAGTACTACGACTTCGCCGAGGAGCTGGCCGACGAATACCTCGTGATGGAGCGCGGCGAGGTGATCGCGCACGGGCCGGGCAGCGAGATGCAGGCGCGCGGCATCCGGCAACTCGTGGCGATCTGATCCGGGCGTGGCCAGGAGGGGCGCGGCGTGGCTTGACCGGCCCGCCGCCGCGCGCCTATGCTGCCGCAACGCGCGCCGTGCGGCGCCTTGCCCCTATGCCTTCCTCCACGACCTCCGCCCCCGACACCCCTCCCCCCGCCGCGCCGCCGCGCCTGAGCGAGCGCGAGATCACCCTGCTCCAGGCCGGCGTGCGCGATTTCGCGCAACTGGCCGCGCAACTGCCGCCGCCGCAGGCGCGCGACTGGATGGAGCGCGTCCTCGCCTGCCTGCACGGCCTGCTGGAGACCTACGGCGGCGCGGTGGAGCACTGGACGGGCGACGGGGCGGCCGTGCTCTTCGCGCCGCGCGCGGAGGGCGGTGAGCCCGACGACAGCGTGCCGCGCGCCGCCATGTACGCCGTCGCGCTGCAGATGGCGCTCAAGGACCTGAACGATGCGTTCCGCGCGGAGCGCCTGCCGCCCGCCTACGTGGGCGTGGGCATCGCCTGCGGCCCGGCGCTGGCCGGCGAGTTCACGCTGGCCGGCGGCGCCCGCCCGGCGCCCGTGGTGCTGGGCGAGGTGGTGGCCGAGGCCGTGCAGTTGCGCGCCTTCGCGCTGCGCGGCCAGGTGCTGGTGAGCGAGGCGGTGTACCAGCGCTGCTGGACCATGGCCTCGGTGTCGGCGCCGGTGCAGGTGTTCGTCAAGGGCCGCACCGGGCCGCTCGCCATGCGCGAGTTGGTGGCCGTGCCGGGCCGCAAGCTCAAGGTGCCGCGCCAGGAGTTCCGCCGCAGCCTGCGCGTGGAGGCGAACCTGCCCTGCACCTGCCAGCTCGTGCAGGACGGCGCGGTGCTGCCGCACGTGGTGGTGTGCTCGGTGCGCGACATGGGCTACCACGGCGCGCTGCTGGAGCTGACCGATCCCGTGCCGATGCACGGCGAGCTGCGCCTGGGGTTCGACCTGCCGATCGCCCGCTACCAGGCCCGCGACGTGTACGCCCGCGTGGTCACGCTCAACACCACGGGCCCGCAGGTGCTCGCTGGCGTGGAGTTCACCGCCACCAGCGCGGAGTTCGATGCGCAGGTGCGGCGTTTCGTGCAGGGGATGGTGGCGGGTTGAAGGGGCCGCGCTGTGAGGGCGTGGCCGCGAAACCCGTCCGTGCACGGGCGGCGCGGGCTGCCCGGCGGTCCCGGGCGCCAGGGGGCACGGCGAGCTGGTTCGCGCTGCTCGCGTTCGGGGTGTTCTGCGCCGTGCTGGCGTTCATCGCACCGCCGCCGCGCTGGACGTTCGCCGTCTATCTGGGCATGAGCGTGTGGGCGTTCCTGGCGTATGGGGCGGACAAGTGGGCCGCCGGGCGCGGCGGGTGGCGCATCAGCGAGCGCACCCTGCACCTGCTGGCGCTGGCCGGCGGCTGGCCCGGCGCGCTGCTGGCGCAGCAGATGCTGCGCCACAAGTCCTCCAAGGTCGCGTTCCGGCGGGTTTTCTGGGTGACCGTGGCGCTCAACGTGGCGGGGCTGGCGTGGCTGTGCTCGCCGCTCGGGGCCCCGGTGCGGCAGGCGCTGCAGGCATAGGCGCGCAGCGGCCGGAGTGCGCTTTCAGCCCGGGCAGTCCAGCGCGTCCGCGAGCGCGCCGATGCTGGCGCAATGCAGGTCGTTGCCGGGCCGGGGCGAGACGTCCTTGGGGTGGGCCGCGCCGAACTCGTGCGGGCGCTCGATGTAGGCCGTGCGCAGTCCGCAGGCGCGGGCGGCCTCCAGGTCTTCGTGGTGGGCGGCGGCCATCAGCACCGCCCCGGGCGGCACGCCGAAAAGGTTCGCGGCGCCCAGGTACACGGCCGGGTCGGGCTTGTACGCGCGGAACACCTCGGCCGAGAGGATGCAGTCCCACGGTAGCCCGGCCCCTTTGGCCATGTGGGCCAGCAGGCCCAGGTTGCCGTTGGAGAGCGGGCACACCATGAAGCGCTGGCGCAGCCGCCCCAGGCCTGCCACGCTGTCGGGCCAGGGCGGCAGGCGGTGCCACGCGCGGTTGAGGTGTGCGCGCGCGGCATCGTCCCAATGGCCCAGGCCGAAGCGGGGCAGCAGGCCGTCGAGGATCTCGCGGTGCAGGGTGTCGAGCACGGTCCAGCCCCGCTCGCCGGCGCGCACGCGCTGCATCGCGGGCTGGTAGCCGTCGCGCCAGGCGCGGGCGAAGGCATCGCCGTCCACCCGGGGCGCCAGCGCCGCCAGTTCGCGCACGATGCCGCCGTGCCAGTCCACCACGGTGCCGAACACGTCGAACACCACGACCCGGACCTGCGGCATCCACGGCGTGGCGGTGAAGGGGGCGGAAAGGGGGGCAAGGGCCATGGGCCGCATCATCGCGGCGCCGGGCGGGCGGCGCACCCCGGGCGTTCCCGCAGGCCGGCCGGGGCGACCCCACGCGGCGCCGGGGCGGATCGCCGGCGCGCTGCATGCGTCGGACGCGTTTGGCAAAATCCACGGGTTTACCCTGATCCACATCCGCACTCCCGACATGCAGCCGACGACGACCGCCTTCCCCCCGATGGCTTGCCCATCCCCATGCCCGCGAGGCCGCCGATGAGCGGGCAGCCGGCGATTCCGAACGATCTGGCCGTGGCGGCGGAGCCCGCGGCGGCGGCGCAGGCCCCGCGCGCGGGCATGGCGGCCGCGCTGATCGGCCTGGGCGTGGGCGGTTTTTCCATCGGCACGGGCGAATTCGTCATCATGGGCCTGCTGCCCGAGGTGGCGCGCGACATCGGCGTGACCATCCCGCAGGCCGGCCACGTCATCAGCGCCTATGCGCTGGGCGTGGTGGTCGGCGCGCCGGTGCTGGCCGTGCTGGCGGCGGGGTGGGGGCGGCGCGCGCTGCTCATCGCGCTGATGGCGGTCTATGCGCTGGGCAATTTCGCCTCGGCGCTGGCGCCGGGGTACCTCTCGCTCAACCTGCTGCGCTTCGTCACCGGCCTGCCGCACGGCACGTATTTCGGCGTGGCCGCGCTGGTGGCGGCCTCGCTCGCGCCGCCGGGCCGGCGCGCGAGCGCCGTGGGCATGGTGATGCTGGGGCTCACGGGCGCCACGCTGGCGGGCGTGCCCATCGCCGCGGCGCTGGGCCAGTATTTCGGCTGGCGCGCGGCCTTCGTGTTCGTGGGGGGCATCGCCGTGCTGGCCATGGCCATGGTGCGGCGCGGCGTGCCCTACATGCCGCCCGACGCGCAGGCGAGCCCCTGGCGCGAGCTGGGTGCGCTCAAGCGCAAGCAGGTGTGGCTTACGCTGGGCATCGGCGCCATCGGCTTCGGCGGCATGTTCTCGGTGTTCAGCTACATCAAGCCCACGCTCACCGAGGTGGCCGGGCTGCCGGTGGGCGGCGTGCCGTTCGTGCTGGCGCTGTTCGGCGCGGGCATGGTGGCGGGCAACCTCGTGGGCGCGCGGCTGGCGGATCGCTCGCTGATGCGCACCATCGGCGGGCTGCTCGTGTGGTCCGTGCTGGTGCTGGGCGGCTTCGTGTTCGCGGCGCACCACGTGGCCACGGCGGCGCTGGGCATCTTCCTCATCGGCACCATCGTGGCCATCGGCCCGGCGCTGCAGATCCGCCTCATGGACGTGGCGGGCGACGCACAAACCTTGGCCGCCGCGCTCAACCATTCGGCCTTCAACTGCGCCAACGCGCTCGGCGCCTGGCTGGGCGGCGTGGCCATCACGGCCGGGCTGGGCTGGACCTCCACCGGCTGGGTGGGCGCGCTGCTGGCCCTGGGCGGGCTGGCCGTGTTCGCGGCGTCGCTGGCGGCCGAGCGGGCGGCGCGCCGCTCGGGCTGAGCCACCCCCGGCAAAGCGGCCGGCGCGAAGTGCCGGAGGGGGCGTGGCGCGGACCTTCCTCAGTGGGCGGCGATGAGCGCTTTCAACTGGTCGAGATCGTTCAGCTCCGTGGAGAAGAGGCCGGCACCGATGTGCGCGTCGTTCTCCGCCACGATGCGGTGCAGGGGCGTTTCCTGGATGCGTTCGAGGGAACTCCGCAGGTGGGCGATGGTGCTTTCGGAGAACTCCTGGCTGGGCTCGCCGGCTTCGAGCGCGAGATCGAGCGTCGCCAGGGCGGGCAGGAGCGAGGTCTCGAAGTAGTTCGGGGCCTTGGCATCTTCCAGGTGCCGCCGCTCGCCCTCGGTCAGCGAAGAGGGCTCCTTGCCCCGCAGATGCGCTTCGAGGTCGCGCCGCAATTGCACGAGCTGCAGCATCGCGATGCTGCGCTGTATCGCCTCGATGAACTGCTGCTCTCCCGGCGCCCGGCCGAGCGGGTTGGTGGTCCGGATCTCGGGGCTGACGTTGTATGAGATCGAGTCGGCATGCACGGCTTTGCCCGTGCGCGCCAGCGTGATCGACGTGCCCACGTGCGTGCCCAGATCGGCCACGCTGTGGATCTCCGACAGCGGGAAGTCGTGCGGCGCTTGTCCCTCGCTGTAGAGTTTTCGGGCCGACTGCCGCATCGGAACCTCGCCCAGGTACGTGAACTGGCGTTCGGTCTTGTACCGGGGCGTGGCCTCCAGGCGGTATTTCTGGTGCGGCTGCGCTCCTGGCGCGCCGGCCTGGGTTTCCTCATGGATCTGCTGGACGTACGCCCCCTTGATGTGTTCGGTCTTGAGATTCCAGCGATGCATGTGCGGATCTTCCTCGCCTTGCTGCGCGCCGCCGCCCGCACTGAACTCGTGCAGACGCAGCTGTCCGCCATCCAGCAGCGGCATCAGCAGGGTTTTGGTGAAGAGTGGTGTCGTGGCCGATTTGCCGCGGGACTCTTCCAGGAGGTGCGGGCTGACCGAGATATGGCGCAGGATGCTTTCCAGCTCGGCGAGCGATGCATCGGAAAAATGCACTTCGTTCTTGAATCCCGTATCGGGATGCAGATTGCGCAGATGGTCGTTGAGGCGTTTCTGGACCTGGCGGTAGATGATCGCGTCCTGACCGATCTGCCGGGCGATTTTCTGCAGCTTCGCGCGGGGAGCGGGCGCGGCACTCTGCGCCGGGGTCTCGGGTCGGGAGTGGCCAGCCAGTCCGGATAAAGACGCGTTCCTGAGCTTTTTTCCAGGACGGGCGCCGGGCGTCTTTTTCGATCCCTGAAGGGCATTCTCTGGCGCGTTGGAGCGGACGGAAATCGATGGGTTAAGGCGTGAAAGTATTGTGGCAAGACATACGCGCAAGGCGTCCCTCTCTAGTGAATGACCACCTCAGTCTGGCCATGCGTGCACCTCGGAGTGAAGCCCGGGCGAAGCTTTTCATGCCGATGCGAAAGCGCAAGTGAACCGGGCGCCGCCCATGCCCTCGGCGGCGGGGGCCTTGGCCATCAGGCCGGCCTGGCGGGCCGGCAGCGGTGCCAGTGCCCCACGCCGTTCATGATCAGCACGCAGCAGGCCAGCCACACGCCGCCGGTCACCCAGCCGGCGAGCACGTCGCTCGCGTAGTGCACCTGCAGCACCACGCGGCTCCAGCCCACGGTGAAGGCCACCGCCACCGCCGCGAGCAGGGCGGGCAGGTGCCAGCGCGGCGGCAGCAGGCGCAGCGCCAGATAGGCCAGCATGCCGTAGGCCACGAGCGAGCTGCTGCTGTGCCCGCTGGGGAAGCTGAATCCGTCGGCCGAGGAGACGCCGTGCGTGTGCTCGGGGCGCACGCGCTCGAAGGCGTGCTTGAAGCCGCGCGTGAGCAGGCCGTTGCCCGCCAGGGCCGCCGCCCATCCGGCCGCCAGGAGCCGGTGGCGGCGCCACCAGAGCGCGAGGCCCACCACCACGGCCAGCACCGTGAGCACGTCGGTGTCGCCTGCATGCGTGAGCCGGGCGAACAGCGTGAGCGTGGGCACGCCCGCCGTGGCGCCCAGGGTCGCGGCCAGGGTCTGGTCGAGCCGGGCCCAGGTGGTGGGGGCGGACCATTCGCGCGCCAGCGTGCCCAGCAGCTCGGCGCAGGCCCATAGCAGCAGGGCCGATGCCGCCATGGCCGCGAGTAGGCGCGGCACCGCGTGGCGGGGCTCGGACCAGCGCGCCATCCAGGGCGCGCAGCGCGGCGCCATGGCCGTGCCGGCCGCGCGGGCCGCCAGCGTGGCGGCGAGCGCCAGCGCGAGGCCCGCGCCCCAGGTGGCGACCGGGTGCGTGCCGGCCCAGAGCGTCCAGGCGTGGAGGTCGGTCATGCCGGGCTCCTCCGTTCGCCGGCGCGGCGCGGCGTGGCGAGGGCCCGGGGCGCCGGGGCGGCGAGAGCTATGGGAGCTGCGGATCGGTGGGGGTGGGGCATCGTCGGAGGGCGGTCGTCAGGGGTTGGGGAAGGTGCGAGGCCGCCATGGTGACAGGGAGCGCGCGCCGCGCGTGTCGGCCCGCGCCGACAGCCGGTGCGCCTGTCCGCCGATGGGGCCGCGCGGTGCCCGGCGCCAGAATCAGGCCCTTGCCCCGTGGGGCCATGCCGCCTGCCGGCGCGCCCGCCACGGTTATCCTGCCCGCGCTCCGGGTGCCCCGGGCGCTCCCGCCCTCCGTCCGTATCCGACCCTGCTTCATGCCCACGCCTCTGCCTCCGTCCTCCCCAGCCCCCGGGCCCGTGCATCTGGTGGTGCCGCACCGGCCCGGTGCGGACCATTCCCGCCTGCGCGCGCGGCTGGAGGCGCTGGAGTCGCTGCGCCGCAACGCCGTGCGGTGGCACGTGCCGGCGGTGCGCGCGGGCATCGTGCAGGCGGCCGACGAGGCCGCGCGCGCGGCGCTGGATTCGGGCGGCATCGTGGTGGCCTGCGGGGGCGACGGCACCATCAACGCCGTGGCCGCGGCGGCGTGGCGGCACCGGGTGCGCATGGGGGTGATCCCCGCGGGCACCTTCAACTATTTCGCGCGCGAGCACAGCCTTCCGCTGGATCTGGAGCAGGCCGCGCAGGGCATCTTCGAGGCCCTGCACACGGGTGACCTGCGGCCGGTGCGCGTGGGCTACGTGAACGATCGCATGTTCCTCGTCAACGCGGCCGTGGGCCTGTACCCGCGCCTGTTGGAGCAGCGGGAGCTGGCCTCGCGCCGCTTCGGCCGCTCGCGCTGGGTGGCGATCGCCTCGGCGGTGTGGAGCTTTCTGCGCCCGGCGTCGGCGCGGCGCTGGCGGGTGTCGATGCGCGCCCACCGGGGCGCGGATGCGCTGGTGCAGGAGGAGTTCTTCGCCTCCACGCTGTTCGTGGGCAACAACCCGCTGCAGCTCGACCGCCTGGGCATCCCGCAGGCCCGCGACGTGGCCGAGTGCGACCACCTGGCGGTGCTGCTGCTCAAGCCGCAGAGCCGCTGGGCCACGGCGTGCACGGTGTGGCACGCGGCCATCGGCCAGCTCGCGCGCGACGAGGCGGTGATCAGCCTCGCCTGCTCCGAGATGGAGGTGGAGCCCGCGAGCTGGCGGCCGCAGCAGGTCAAGGTGGCGTTCGACGGCGAGCGCGAGTGGATGCCGCCGCCGCTGCGCTTTCGCGTGGAGGACCGCCCGCTCTGGCTCGTGGTGCCCACCGCCACGGCGCGCGACGGCGATGCGGCGGCCTGGCCCGAAGGCGCGCGGGCCGATGCCGCGCCGCAGCCGCAGCCGCAGACCGTGCCGGCCGATCCCGCGCCGGTGCCCGGAGCGGTGCCCGGCACGGCGCCGGGGCTGGCCGCGGGATCGTGAGCGGGGCGGGAGCCGGGGCCATGGGCGTCCTCATGCACCTGTCGGACCTGCATTTCGGCGCGCACGACCCCCGGGTGTGCGCGGCGGTGAAGGCGCTGGCGCGCGAGCTGGACGTGGCGGCCCTGGTGGTCTCGGGCGACCTCACGCAGCGCGCCACGGCCCCGCAGTTCGCGGCGGCCCACGATTTCATCGCCGGCCTGGGAATCCCCCGGGTGCTGGTGCTGCCCGGCAACCACGACCTGCCGCTGTTCGCGTGGTGGGAGCGGCTCGGGCATGCCTACCGGCGCTATGCCCGCTGGTGGGGCGATGAGCTGGAGCCGGCCTGCGACGCCGCCGGCTTCTTCGTGGTGGGCGCCAACACCACGCGGGCGTGGCGCCACCGGCGCGGCAGCCTCTCGCGGACGCAGATCGCCGGGGTGGCCGAGCGGCTCGCGCAGGCCCCGCCGGACCGCTGGTGCATCGTCGTCACCCACCATCCGCTGGTGGCGAGGCATGCCGGCGACGCCGCGCACCGGCCGCACCGCGCGGGCGATGCGCTGGCCTGCTGGCGCGGGGCGGGCGCGCGGCTGCTGCTCTCGGGCCATGCCCACGAGCCGGGCCTGGGCGAGGCGTTGCCGGGCCTGTGGGCGGCGCAGGCCGGCACGGCCGTGTCCGTGCGTTTGCGCGCCGACGCGCCCAACAGCCTGCTCACGCTGGAGCGCACGGCCGACGCGGGTGCCTGCCTGACGCGTTGGGATTTCGACACAGGCCGGGGAGTTTTCGTGGCCCGGGGCGGCGAGCGCCTCTAGGGCCTGCCGAACCCCCTGGCGGCCCTGTGTAGCGCGTGCTCCCGGGGCGATGCGGGGCACCGATGCCCGGACCCCGGGGCACTCCGGGAAGATTTGTGACCACTTGTCAAAGACGGGAGAGATGGTAAAAAACGCAGGTTCAGGGAGGATCCCCCCGTTGGCTGCGAAAGCCCGGAGGCCATACGTCACGCATGTCCACATACCGCCGATTCCTTCACTGTCCCGTGCGCCTGGCGTTCACCCGCCATCTTGCCGCGTGCCTGGCCGTGGCCTGGGCCCTGCTGCCGGCGGGGGCCGCCACGGTGCCGGAGCGGGCCACGCCCGGGCCCGGGGCTGCCGCCGCGGCGGACGCCGGCCGCGGCCCGCAGAAGGGCGCGAGCGTGCCCGCGGCGTCCTACCGCCTGCGGATCGTGGGCAATCTCGGCGGGCTCTCCCAATACTCCCAGCGCGAGGCGCCGTTCTGGACCCAGGAGCTGTCCCGGCTGAGCGGCGGGCGCTTCACGGCGTCCATCGTGCCCTTCGACCGCGCGGGCGTGCCCGGCATCGAGATGCTGCGCCTCGTCGAGCTCGGGGTGGTGCCGTTGGGCACGGTGCTCGTGAGTTCGCTCACGGCGCAGTACCCGCAGTACACGGCCCCGGATCTTCCGGGGCTCAATCCCACGCTGGCCGATCTGCGCGCCTCGGTGGAGGCGTTCCGCCCGTACCTGCAGGCCGCGCTGCGCGAGCGGCACCATTTCGAGCTGCTGGCGGTGTACGTGTATCCGGCGCAGGTACTGTTTTGCCAGAAGCCGCTCTCGGGCCTGGCCGATCTGGCGGGGCGCCGGGTGCGCGTGTCCTCGGCGGCCCAGGCGGACTTCATGGCCGCGCTGGGGGCGGTGCCCGTGTACACCGGCTTCGGGCAGATCGTCGCGAGCCTGCAGGCCGGCGATAGCGAATGCACGGTCACCGGCACCATGACGGGCAACACGCTCGGCCTGCACCGCCTGACGCGCTATCTCTACCCGCTGCCGATCACCTGGGGCCTGTCGTTCTTCGGCGCGAACGACGAGGCCTGGGGTGCCATGCCCGCCGACCTGCGCGCGCTGCTGCTGCGCGAGATGCCCCGGCTGGAGGAGGCCATCTGGCGCGATGCCGAGGCCGAGACGGCTGAGGGCGTGGCCTGCAACAGCGGCCAGCCCGCCTGCCAGCGCGGCGAGAAGGGGGCGATGGTGGTGGTGCCGGTGTCGGCGGCCGATGATGCGCGGCGCCAGCGGCTGCTGCGCGAGGCGGTGCTGCCCAACTGGCTGCGGCGCTGCAGCGATGGCTGCGCGGACGCCTGGAGCAAGACCATCGGACGGGCGCGGGGCATTCCCGTGCCGGGGCGTCCGTGATGCCGTCGGTATCGCAGCGGTTGCGCTGGGCCGTGGGTGCCGCGGTGGCGGTGTTCGTGCTGGCGCTGGGCAGCGCGGCCATGGGGCTCATCTGGAACGCGCGGCACGTGGCCCTGGTCGAGAGCGAGGCGCAGGTCGGGCGCTTCACGGCCGGCGCCGAGGCCGCGCTCAACCGCGCGCTGCTGGGGCTGGACGTGCTGCTCGCGAGCACCGACGACATGCTCGATCTCTGGCACGAGCGGGACCCGCAGCCCGATGCCGTCTTCATCGGCCAGTTGCTGCGCAGCGCCGCGCGGCAGAACATCCTCGTGCGCACCGTGGTGCTGATGGACGGGCAGCGCACGGTGGTGGCGTCCTCCGACGGCTTCGGCGCCCGCGTGCCGCTGGAGCTGCCCATGGGCTTTTTCGACGAGGTGCTGGCGCAGTCCGTGCCCACCCTCGCCGTGAGCGCGCCCACGGTGAGCTTCGCCAGCTCCGAGCGCGTGATCTACGTGGCGCGGCCGATCCGCTCCGAGGGCGGCGGGCGGCTCGTGGCGGTGCTGCAGGTGCCGGTGAGCATGATCGCCTCCGTGCTCACCCAGGGGGCCGACATCCCGGGGCTGGAGGTCACGCTCGAGCGCGGGCGCGGCGAGCTGCTCATCGGCTCGTCCAGCCGGGGCGAGGCGCGCGGCCGCGCACGCGTGCCCCCGTTCGGCGACGAGGCGGGGGCCACGAGCGCCTGGGGCCAGGCCGCGCGGCTGAGCGGGGTGCCGTCGCTGGTGATCGCGCGCCCCATCCTCTACCAGGGGCTGTGGATCTCGTCGAGCCTGCCCGAGGCCGCGGCCCTGGCCGGCTGGCGTGTCGAGCGCAACGCGATCCTGGCCGTGGCGGCGCTCTTCGCCGCGACCATCGTGGCCGCGGGCGCCTTCACCATGGCCTATCTTGGCCGCATGAACCGGGCGCGCAACGACATCGCGCGCTCCAAGTCCACGCTGGAGCAGGCGCTGGGCGCCATGGTCAGCGGCTTCGTGCTGCTGGACGCGCAGCACCGCGTGCTGCAGTGGAACCGGCGCTACGAGGAGATATTCCCGTGGCTCAAGGACGTGATGGGCGTGGGGCAGCCCTTCCGGGCCGTGCTGGAGGCCACGGTGCACGCCCACCTGCCCGAGGCCGACGAGGCACAGCGGCGCGAATGGGTCGAGCAGCGCCTGCTGCAGCAGCGCAACCCGCGCGGCACGCACGAGCAGATGCTGCCCAGCGGCCACTTCATCCAGGTCACCGAGCGCCCCACGCCCGAGGGCGGGCTCATGATCACCTACCACGACGTGACCGAGCTGCGCCGCGCCAGCGCCGAGATCGAGAGCCTGGCCTTCTACGATCTGCTCACCGGCCTGCCCAACCGCCGCCTGCTGCTGGACCGACTCCACCAGGCCCTGGCGACGGCGCAGCGCTCGCGGCAGTTCGGCGCGCTGCTGTTCCTCGACCTCGACCACTTCAAGACGCTCAACGACACCCAGGGCCACGAGGTGGGCGACATGCTGCTGCAGCAGGTGGCGGTGCGCCTCAAGGGCTGCGTGCGTGCGACCGACACCGTGGCCCGCCTCGGGGGCGACGAGTTCGTGGTGATGCTGAGCGACCTCTCCCACGACCGGCAGGAGGCCGCCTCGCTCGCGCGGCGCATCGGCGAGAAGATCCTGCATGCCCTGGCGCAGCCCTACCAGCTGCGCACGCAGGCGCACCACACCAGCTGCAGCATCGGCGCCACCGTCTTCGGGGACGCGGCGCAGACCGCGGCCGACCTGCTCAAGCAGGCCGACATCGCCATGTACCAGGTGAAGGCCCGGCGCGGCAATGCGCTGTGCTTCTTCGACCCGCAGATGCAGGTTGTCATCAGCCAGCGCGTGCAGCTCGAAACCGACCTGCAGGCCGCCATCGCGGCGCAGCAGTTCGTGCTGTATTACCAGCCGCAGTTCTCGCAGTCGGGTGCCGTGGTCGGCGCCGAGGGGCTGCTGCGCTGGCTGCACCCCGAGCGGGGCCTGCTCGCGCCCGGCCACTTCATCGCGGTGGCCGAGGAGAGCGAACTCATCATGCTCATCGGCCAATGGGTGCTGCGCACCGCCTGCGCCCAGCTCGCGGCCTGGAGCCGCGACCCGCGCCTGTCGCAGGTGCACATCGCCGTGAACGTGAGCGCGCGCCAGTTCCGCCATCCCGACTTCGTGGCCAGCGTCTTCGACGCGCTGCACCGCGCCGGCGTGCGCCCGCACCTGCTCGAACTGGAGCTGACGGAATCCCTGGTGCTGGACAACGTGGACGACTCCGTCGCCAAGATGCACCTGCTGCGCACCAAGGGCGTGCGCTTCTCGGTGGACGATTTCGGCACCGGGTACTCCTCGCTCGCCTACCTCACGCGGCTGCCGCTGCACCAGCTCAAGATCGACCAGTCCTTCGTGCGCAACCTCGGCACCCGGCCGACCGACGACGTCATCGTGCAGACCATCATCGGCATGGCCCGCAACCTGGAGCTGGAGGTGATCGCCGAGGGCGTGGAGACCGAGGCGCAGCGGCGCTTCCTGGAGCAGCACGGCTGCGACCTCTACCAGGGCTACCTGTTCGCCCGGCCCATGCCGGCGGATGAGCTGCAGGCGCGGTACGGAGCGACCCCCGGAACCCCGGTGGTCTGAAATGAAACAACAACCCCCTGTGGCGCTTCGCGCCTCGGTGCAGCCGCCAGAGGCGGCAGCTCTTCAGGGCCGTCCAAGCCTGCGCAGGCAGGCTTGGAGCCGCGGCCTTCAGCCCCTTCTCCTGCGGGAAGGGGGACACGCCTGTGGCCGAGCGAAGCTCGCTCCACGGCGTTTGCTGGCATGGCCTGCTCCGCGGCCATCGGACGAGGGACGCAGCGCCAGTTTCATGCGTTGCGGGTGGCGCGCGGCGCCATGAATTGCTGATACGCCTTGTTGCCATCGAAGAGGGAAAAGAGAGCGCATCCGTGGTGTGCCGCTGCCAGAATCTCTTTTGCAGAGGGTTCCATGTGGCGAAAATCTTTTGAAGCCAGTGCGTGGAAGGAAACACAAAAAGCGATGGAGAAACACCGCTATGGGCAGCACGGTTTGCAATGTCTCGAACGGTTCTCCGGGATGGGGCCTCATTGACCTCTTCGTCTGGAAGCTCGTTCCAGCCCGCTGGGGTGGCGGCCGGACTTACATCCAGAAGTTCAAAGATGCCTGGGTCAGGCACAACAAGCAGTTCATCCTCAACGAATCGAAGAAATACCAATTGCCCCCGGAGTTGCTGGCGGGCGTGTGCTGGATCGAGGTCGGAGGCGACCCCAGTTTCATCGACCGCGTGGCGTTCGAAATCAGATCGTTCGATTGGAGCGGGCCACCCTGGACCGACAAGCAGGCAATCACCAACCATCCCAACAAGACATCTTTTGGAGCCGTCAGCATTCAAGTTCGCGCTGCCGCGGAAACCATGGGACTCAACCCCGCCGAACTGACATCCAGTCAAGCGAGGGGGTTGGCCGCTTGTCTGGAAAAGGATGTGTTCAATATCGAAGTGGTGGCCCGGCATCTCAGTTTTCCACGGCGCTGCGCGCCACCCACATCGCATGAAACTGGCGCGGCCCAGGCGCGGGCAGCCGCGCAAGGGCCGCCCCGCCGCGCTGGCTGCGTCCCTCTTCCCACGCGCAGCGTGAGAGAAGGGGGAAGCCGCGAAGCGGCTCAGGGGGTTGTCGTCTCATTTCAGCCAACTGGCGGCCCACGACGGATTTTCGGCGCCCCTGGGGCAGGAGCAGGTTCGTGTCATCGGTGCCCGGTACAACCGGGGAACGGGGCTGACGCTGGACCAGATCAAGAAAAACACGAGTTATGGGAATTTCATCGTGAAGTTCTGGGACCGCTTCAGCCAGTTGATTCGGTGAGCCATGCACAGATACCTGCGTTTCTGCATCCACATGGCTTGTGTCGTCGGGTTGTTGGCGATGTTCCTGGTGTCGGGCGATAAATATGAGCTTCTGTATGAAATGGACCCGTCGATACCGCCGGACAGCATCGAGGGTGGGGCCGCTGGCGGCCGGATGGTGGCTGTCGCCATCTTCCTGGCCATCCTTCTCGTGCAGGCATTCGTGATGGCGAGGGCATCGCGCATGCGGCAGCGGGTATTCCCTGCCGCATTGATATTGGCGGGGGCACTGCTGCTGATTGCTGTTTGAGCGAAAGGGCCCTGAGCCGGTCAGCGTCCCCGCGATGAGGCGACGATGCCCGCCACAATGAGCAGGAACGCTGCACCGTGGTAGAGGTGCGGCATCTCGCCCAGCACCAGCGCCGAGAGCAGTGCGGCGAAAAGCGGCGTCAGGTTGATGAAAAAGCCCGCCACGGCCGGTCCCGCGCGCTGCACGCCCACGCCCCAGCAGCGGTCGGCGAACAGGGCGGGGCCCAGGGCGATGAAGGCCAGGGCGGCGGCCAGGGGCCAGCCCCAGGTGGCGTGGGCCTGGCCCAGCGCCCACTCGCCGCCCGCGAACAGCCCGGACCACCCGAGCCCGAACACCATCTGCGCCATCAGGAACGCCGCCCAGTCCGCGCGCACGCCCGCCGGCTCGGCGGTGCGTGCCAGCAGCCAGCTGTAGAAGGCCCAGGCGATGGTGGCCAGCACCATGTAGAGATCGCCCGGAACGAGCCGCAGCGCCAGCAGCTGCGCCCACTCGCCGCGGCTCAGCACCACGAGCACGCCCGCGACGGAGAGCAGCGCGCCGGCCACCTGCGCGCGCGTCACGCGCACCCCGAAGCAGAGGGTGCCCACGGCCAGCATCCACACCGGCAGGCTCGAGCCCACGAGCGTGACGTTGAGCGGCGTGGAGGTCTGCAGCGCCATGTACTGCAGCGCGTTGTAGCAGCCGATGCCCAGCAGCCCCAGCAGCGCGTAGCGGCGCCAGTGCGGCCACAGCGGGCTGCCGGGGCGCAGCACGCCGTGGGCCAGCGGCAGCAGCACCAGGAAGGCGAGCGCCCAGCGGATGAAGTTGAGCGCGATGGGGGAGATGAGCGTGTGCACGAGGCGGCCCGTGACCGCGTTGCCGGCCCACAGCACCGGCGCGGCCACCAGCAGCGCCACGGTGCCGGGCGAGAGTCTTTGTGTCATGGGGCCGGACTGTAGCCGCCTGCACGGCGAGCGGAACCGTGGCACGATGCAGGCCGGCCGCCGCGCGCGGCCCTTTCCATTTTTCCACCGTCCGCTCTTTGACCGCAGGAGACGCCGCATGAGCCTCGCCGTCCAGATCCGCCAGCACGGCGGCCCCGAAGAACTGCACCTTGCCGAGGTGTCCGTGGGCGAGCCCGGGCCGGGCGAGATCCGCATCCGCCACCATGCCGTGGGCCTGAACTTCATCGACGTCTACCACCGCACGGGCCTCTACCCGCTGCCCCTGCCCGCCACCCTCGGCATGGAGGGCGCGGGCATCGTCGAGGCCGTGGGCGAGGGCGTCACCCACCTCGCGCCGGGCGACCGCGCGGCCTATGCGAGCCAGCCGCCCGGCAGCTACGCCGAGGTGCGCGTGATGCCCGCGAAATGCGTGTGCCGCCTGCCCGACGCCATCGACTTCGAGACCGGCGCGGCCATGATGCTCAAGGGCCTGACGGCGCAGTACCTGCTCAAGAAGACGCTGCCGGCCGGGGGGCTGCAGCCGGGCGATTTCGTGCTCTTCCATGCGGCCGCGGGCGGCGTGGGCCTCATCGCCTGCCAGTGGGCGAAGGCGCTGGGCCTGCAGCTCATCGGCACGGCCGGCAGCGACGAGAAATGCCGGCTCGCGCTCGCCAACGGCGCGGCGCATGCCATCAACTACCGCACCGAGGACTTCGCCGCGCGCGTGAAGGACATCACCGGCGGCCAGGGCGTGAAGGTGGTCTATGACTCCGTGGGCAAGGACACCTGGGAGAAGTCGCTCGACTGCCTGCGCCCCTTCGGCCTCATGGCCACCTTCGGCAACGCCTCGGGCCCGGCGCCGGCGTTCGCGCCCGGCCTGCTGGGCGCCAAGGGCTCGCTCTACGTCACGCGCCAGACGCTCTTCACCCACATCGCCACGCGCGAGGCCACGCAGGCCATGGCGGACGACCTGTTCGCCGTGGTGCAGAGCGGCGACGTGGCGATCCACATCGCGCAGCGCTACGCCCTGCGCGACGTGCAGCAGGCGCACCGCGATCTGGAGGCGCGCAAGACCACGGGCTCCACCATCCTCACCCTGGCATGAGCCCGGGCAGCGTCCCCGCCTGGGTGCCCGGCGCGCGCGCCCTGGCCCGCCGGCCCCCGGCCGCGCCGCGCCTGCCCTTCGCCGTGGCCGGGCAGGCCGTGGGCACCGTGGCGGAGGGGGTTCTGGATGAAATCGCCTCCATGTCGCCGGATTTGCTACGTTTCTTGCTATCAAAAGAGGAGTTTGACGGCGGGCCGCGCTGGCATCTGGCCTGCGATGCCGCCGATGCCACCCGGGCCCTGGCGGCGCTGGCCGATGCCCTGCGCCGGGCGGGCCGCTGCGGCCCCTGGCGTGACGAGGCCCTGGCGGTGTGCAACGCGGCCGGCGAGCGCATCGCGGTGGTGGAGCGCGGCGCCGTGCGTGCGCTGGGCATCGCCACCCGGGCCGTGCACCTGGTCGCCAGCGCCCCCGACGGCCGTATGTGGGTGCAGCAGCGCGCCTTCACCAAGCCCAGCCATCCGGGCCGCTGGGACACGCTGATGGGCGGCATGGTCAGCGCCGACGACACGCTGGAGACCGCCCTGGCCCGCGAGACCTGGGAGGAGGCCGGGCTGCGCGTCGATGCCCTGCACGCCCTGGCCCACGGCGGCCACGTGGACTTCGCCCGCCCCAGCGACGAGGGCGAGGGCGCGGGCTACATGGTCGAGCGCATCGACTGGTTCCACGCCACCGTGCCCCAGGGCATGGAGCCGGTGAACCAGGACGGCGAGGTGGAGCGGTTCGAGCTGCTGCAGCCCGCCGAGGTGCATGCGCGGCTCGCGCGCGGGGTGTTCACGCCGGAGGCGGCGCTGGTGCTGGCGGGGTTCTACGGCTGGTGAGGTCGGGGGCCGGGCACGGTGCCGGCCGGCGGCATGGGTTCGGGCGGCTGTGCGGTGCTTCGGTATCGGCTCCGCCGTGCGCAGGGGGGGCGGGTAGATTGGACTTCCACCATTCGCACATTTCTGCAGGCGGTCCCATGTTCGGTATCAATCACATCAAACGCGCGTTTGCCGGCAGTTCATCGACGACGCAAGGCACGACCAGCGCACCCTCGTCCCCGGCGCGCGGCTCCAGCCATCGGCCCACGCACGCGCAAGGCATGCCGCCAGCGCGGCAGGCAGGCGCAGGGGAGGCTGCAGGGCAGGTGGGGCCACCGAGGGCAGACCTCCGCGCGGCGAACATCAGCACCCGCCCGCCGCTGCCCTGGAACGTGGCGTCGAAACTCTACGATCCCGGCGTGATCGCAGCGGAGCGCTTGAGGGTGAATCACCAGATCATTGATCAGGCGCCGCTCGACGGTAATGCCGTCGTGATAGACCGCGCGGAGATCGAAGCTACGCTTCGGAGGAACATGGCGGAGCGTGCGAATGACAACAACGTGCCGCGCGATGAAGTCGATCGGCGGCTGAACAGCAGCCCCGAACTCCAGGCAGAGTTCAGCCGCCTCTCACAGATGGTTGAACATCAAGGCAGGGGATTCCCATACCGCCGTGCCGAGCTGGTGCACATCGCCTCCACCAATCTCGCATTCCGCGCGCAGTCCGAAGCGCAGGGGGCCCCGCAAAGAGCCCGGGCCGGGCGCACCCCTGTCCCGGGCAGCCCATCGCACCCTCCGCGCGCTGAAGGCAGGACATCTGCACCCCATTCCCCCGCGCGCGGCTCCAGCCATCGGCCCGTGAATGCACACGGCATGTCGGCGCCCCGGAATGCAGAGGACCGCAGGGCGGAAGGGCGCGCGAGTCCCCCGAGGGCCGACATCGGCGCGAATCAGCGCGGTCGGGCAAGGCTGGACTGGTCGATCGCCAGGCAGCTCTATGATCCGCTGGTTCTCATCGCGGAAGGCCGGGCGGCAATGACCGCAATGCATTCGCCGGGGAACAGCGCTGGCGTGAGGATGGATGCCGAGGAAACGGACCGCCAGATCGGAGACCGGCTCAGGGCGCAAGCCAATGCACACGCCTACTCCCGCCAGGAAGTCAGGCAGCGACTGGAAGCCAATCCGGACTTGAAAGCCGAGTACGAAGCGGTCGTGCAAAAATCGATGCGTATCGGGGCTGGCGGTCCCATCATGTTCGATGCCTTCGAGATGTTGCATATCGCCACCGCGAATCTCGCGGCCCGCGCGGAGGCTCGAGACACGTCGCCACCGCGCAGGGATTACGCCCCGCACGCCCCTGCGCGACCGCGCCCCTCTGCTCCCCCGCTTGGCGGCGAAGGCAGGGCTCCGCACGGGGTGGGCAACCCGCCCGGGCTGCCCAGCGCACCGGGCCGCCGGCCCACGCTCCAAAGGAGCGGGCAGATCGGAGGCGCGCGGCAGGCCCCGGAGAACGCGGCCGCGGCGCCGCAAAGGCCGCGGGAGCCCGCACGGGCGCCTGTGGAGGACCCGGATTTCTTCAACAGCATGGTCATGGGGCCGATACTCGGACCGAACACCGGGCGTTGAGCCCTCTGCGCGCCGTCCTGGCCATCGCCGGGCACGGCATCGCGCTTTTGTGCCCTGGGCGGGGTGGCATGCATCACCGCCGGGGTGTTGCCGCCGGGCCGACCCATCACGGCCCGAGAATTCGGTACGGGCCTGCCCGGTCCGTCGATCGAGCAGGCGCTTTGCCGATCGCGGTGCACCCGGCCTACGCGGCTCATGCGGCCCGGGGTGTGCCTGAGCCCCCTGAGGCATGCCACTCCCTGCCGATACCCGCACGCGCCGGATAGCCGGTGCGTGGGCCGGATAGGGCGATCCGGGGCCTTCCCCGCACCATGGAGTCCAAGCAGCCCGGTGCTGCGAAACAACCGGAATGCGCCGCGCGCCGCGCGGCCCGCCGGTCGGGCTCACATGCAAGGGGACACCTCCATGAAAGATCTGCAAGGCAAGGTCGCCATCGTCACCGGCGGCGCCACGCTCATCGGCGCGGCCGTGGTGCGCGCGCTGCGCGGCTACGGCATGCGCGTCGCGCTGTTCGACATCGACGCCGAAGGCGGCGCCCGCGTGGCGGCCGAGGACGCGCAGGCCACCCGCTTCTGTCCGGTGGACATCACCGACGACGCGCAGCTCGCGCGCGGCGTGGCCGACGTGGCCGGGCAGTTCGGGCGCATCGACGGCCTGGTCAACCTGGCCGCCACCTACCTGGACGACGGCGCCGCCTCGGACCGCGCCGACTGGCTGCGCGCGCTCGACGTCAACCTCGTGAGCGCCGTGATGGCCGCGCGCGCCGTGCGGCCGCACCTGGCGGCGGCGGGCGGCGGCGCCATCGTCAACTTCACCAGCATCTCATCGAAGGTCGCGCAGACCGGGCGCTGGCTCTACCCCGTCTCCAAGGCCGCGCTGGTGCAGCTCACGCGCGGCATGGCCATGGACTTCGCGGGCGACCGCATCCGCGTGAACTCGGTCTCGCCGGGCTGGACCTGGTCGCGCGTGATGGACGAGCTCACGGGCGGCGACCGCGCCAAGACCGACCGCGTGGCGGCCGACTACCACCTGCTGCAGCGCGTGGGTGATCCGCAGGAGGTGGCCGACGTGGTGGCCTTCCTGCTCTCGGGCCACGCCTCGTTCGTGACCGGGGCCGACTACGCGGTGGACGGCGGCTACTCGGCCATGGGGCCGGAGCAGGCCCGCCCGGCGATCCCGCGCCTGGCCGAGTGAGGCCCGGCGGCCCGCGCCAGCCCGATCCCTTCCCCGTTTTCCTTTTCTTTCCTTTTCTCTCTTTTCCTTCAAGGAGACTGCTATGCGTCGAATCGCGATCGTGGGCGGGGGCCAGGCCGGCCTGCCGCTGGCTTTCGGGCTGCTGGACAAGGGCTACGAGGTCACCGTGGTGACCAACCGCACGCCCGACGACATCCGTGGCGGCAAGGTCATGTCCAGCCAGTGCATGTTCGACCCGGCGCTGGAGGTCGAGCGCGCGCTCGGCATCAACGACTGGGAGGCCGCATGCCCGCCCGTGGAGGGCATCGGCTTCGCCGTGCCGCACCCGGAGCAGGCGGGCGCGAAGGTGATCGACTGGAGCGCGCGACTGGACCGGCCCGCGCAGTCGGTGGACCAGCGCGTGAAGATGCCGGCGTGGCTGGAGCAGGTGGAGGCGCGCGGCGGCCGCCTGCTGATCCAGGATGCGGGCATCGCCGAGCTGGAGGCGCTGGCCGACACGCACGACCTCGTGATCCTGGCGGGCGGCAAGGGCGAGGTGGTGCGCCTCTTCGAGCGCGATGCCGCGCGTTCGCCCTTCGACAAGCCGCAGCGCGCGCTGGCGCTGACCTATGTGCACGGGCTGGCGCCCACGCCCGAATACTCGCGCGTGTCGTTCAACCTGATCCCGGGCGTGGGCGAGTATTTCGTGTTCCCCGCGCTCACCCTGAGCGGCCCGTGCGACATCATGGTGTTCGAGGGCATTCCGGGCGGCCCGCTGGACTGCTGGCGCGACGTGAAGACGCCCCAGGAGCACCTGGCCGCCAGCAAGCGTTTCCTGGAGCAGTACCTGCCCTGGGAGGCCGAGCGCGCGCGCCATGCCGAGCTGACCGACGAGCGGGGCATCCTGGCCGGCGCTTTCGCGCCCGTCGTGCGCAAGCCCGTGCTCACGCTGCCCTCGGGCCGCCCGGTGTTCGGCCTGGGCGACGCGGTCGCCACCAACGACCCGATCACCGGCCAGGGCTCCAACAATGCCACCAAGGCCGCGAAGGTGTACCTCGACGCCATCCTGGCGCACGGCGAGCAGCCCTACACGCGCGAGTGGATGGAGCAGACCTTCGAGCGCTTCTGGGACTATGCCCGGTGGGTGGTGCAGTGGACCAACTCGCTGCTCACGCCGCCGCCGCCGCACGTGCTCAAGCTGCTGGGCACGGCCGCCGCGCTGCCCACGCTGGCCTCCACCATCGCCAACGGCTTCAACCACCCGCCCGGCTACTTCCCGTGGTGGGCCGATGCCGAAGAGGCCGAGCGCCTGATCGCGCGCCACCAGCCGCCCGTGGCGGTGGCCGCCTGAGGAGGAGAGCGCCATGTCCGCCTCTGCCTGTCTCGCACCTGCCCCCGCACCCGCCGCCGACGTCCGCCCCGACTGGGGCAGCGTGGACCTTCAGCCGCGCACCCTGCGCAACCTGCTGGGGGCCTATCCCACCGGCGTGGCCATCGTCACCACGCGTGCGCCCGACGGGCGGCCCGTGGGCCTGACCATCAACTCCTTCGCCTCGCTCTCGCTCGATCCGCCGCTGGTGCTCTGGAGCCTGGTCAACCACTCGCCCAGCCTGGCCGTGTTCCGCGACTGCGCGCACTTCGCCATCCACGTGCTGCCGCGCGAGCACGAGGCGCTGGCGCGGCGCTTCGCCAACCCCGCCGTGCCCGACAAGTTCGCCGAGGTGGCGATGGAGGACGTGCCCGAGGGCGTGCCCGTGCTCGCCGGCGCGGTGACCACGCTGGTGTGCGCCAACGACAGCGGCCACAGCCGCCATGCCGGCGACCACCTGCTGCTGGTGGGGCGCGTGGTGCGCACCGCCAGCGCGCCCGGCGTGCCGCTGGTGTTCCATGCCGGCCGCTTCACGTCGCTGGACGGCGCGCCGCAACCGGGCGCTTGAGCCCGCCTGCCTTCGACCCCGCACCGATGGATACCCGCCATGACCTCCACTGCCGCACCGTCCGCCCCGTCTGTCCTTTCCGCGCTGGCCGCCAGGCTCGCCGGGGGCGGCGTCCGCGTCGTTGACCTGACGCAGACGCTCTCGCCCTCGTTCCCCACGCTGCAGCTGCCGCCGCAGTTCGGCCAGGTGCAGCCGTTCACCATCGAGCGCATCTCGTGCTACGACGAGAACGGCCCCGGCTGGTACTGGAACAACTTCTCGTGCGGCGAGCACACCGGCACGCACTTCGATGCGCCCGCGCACTGGGTCACCGGCCGCGACCACCCGGACAACAGCGTGGACACCATCGCGCCCGGCAACTTCATCGCGCCGGCCGTGGTGATCGACGCCAGCGCCGAGGTGGCGCGCGATGCCGACTGGCTGCTCACCGTGCCGTTCCTGGAGGCCTGGGAGCAGCGCCACGGCCGCATCCCGGCCGGCGCCTGGGCGCTGCTGCGCACCGACTGGTCGCTCAAGGCGCACGATGCCGGCGCCTTCCTCAACCTGCGCGAGGACGGCGCGCACACGCCCGGCCCCACGCAGGCGGCGGTGGAGTGGCTGATCCACCAGCGCGGCGTGCACGGCTTCGGCGTGGAGACCATCAACACCGATGCCGGCCAGTCCTACGCCTGGCCCGTGCCGTATCCGTGCCACACGCTCATGCACGGCGCCAACCGCTACGGCCTGCAGTGCCTGAAGAACCTGGACCAGCTGCCGCCGCAGGGCGCGCTCATCCTGGCGGCGCCGCTCAAGATCGAGGGCGGCTCGGGCAGCCCGCTGCGCGTGCTCGCGCTGGTGGAATAGGGGAGGGCAAGCCATGGCGAACGCGCCCGATCCGCAGATCGTCTTCGTGGGCAGCGGCATCAACGCGCTGGTGGGCGCGGCCCTGCTGGCCGTGCGCGGCAAGCGCGTGCTGGTGCTGGAGCGCAATGACCGCTTCGGCGGCTGCATCCGCACCGAGGAGCTGTTCCCGGGCTACCGGCACGAGGTGATGGCCTCGTGGTATCCGCTCTTCACGGGCAGCCCGGGCTATGCCGAACTGCGGCCGGCGCTGGAGCAGGCCGGCCTGGAGTTCGTGCAGCCCGAATACGCCACCGGCCTCGTCTGGCCCGACGGCCGGGGCCTGGCGCTGCGCCAGGACCTGGACGACGCCGCGCGCCGGCTGGACGCCGCCGCGCCGGGCGATGGCCGCGCGCTGCAGGCCATGGCCGCCGAGCTGTTCGGGCGCGACGCGGCGCTCACCTTCGGCCTGCTGGGCGGCGACCCCTACGGCTGGCCGCTGCTGCGGCTGCTGTGGTCGGAGTGGCGCCAGCGCGGCACCGATGGCCTGCTGGCCTATGCCGGCGGCGCGCTGGAGAGCTTCCGCCGCTGGTCGCAGCGCACGCTGCGCTCCGACCTGGCGCGCGCCCTGATCGCGCCGTGGACGCTGCACTCCGGCCTGGGCCCGGACGATGCCACCTCGGCGCTGATCGGCAAGCTCACCTTCGCCGCCGTGGTCAGCGGCGGGATGCCGGTGGTCAAGGGCGGCGGAAGCCGGCTGGTGGAGGCGCTGGCCCGCGTCATCGAATGGCACGGCGGGCAGCTCGTCAGCGGCGCGCAGGTCGAGCGCATCGACACGCAGGGCCAGGGCCGGCGCCGGCGCGCCACCGGCGTGCGGCTGGCCGACGGCCGCACCTTCCGCGCCAGCGAGTCCGTGGTGTGCAACGTGGCGCCGGGCCAGCTCTACGGCCGCCTGCTGCCCGATGCGCCGCCCGGCGTGCGCGAGCGTGCCGCGGCCTACCAGCACGGGCGCGGCGGCATGCAGATCCATTTCGCGCTGAACGCGCCGCCGGCCTGGCGCGAGCCCGAGCTGCTGCGCGTGCCGCTGGTGCACCTCACCGAAGGGCTGGAGCAGGTCTGCGCCTCGGTCACCGAGGCCAACAACGGCCTGCTGCCGGCGCGGCCCACGCTGGGCATCGGCCAGCCGACCGCCGCCGACCCCTCGCGCGCGCCCGAGGGCGGCTGGATCCTGTGGGTCCAGATGCAGGAGCTGCCCGCGCACCTGCGCGGCGATGCGGCCGGCGAGATCGCGGTGCCGGAGGACGGGCGCTGGAACGAGGCCGTGCGCGAAGCCTTCGCCGACCGCGTGCAGGCCCGGCTGGAGCGCGTCATGCCCGGCCTGGGCCGGCGCATCGTGGGGCGGCGCGCGTACTCGCCTGCGGATCTGGAGGCGCTCAACTGCAACCTGGTGGGCGGCGATCCGTATGGCGGCCTGTGCTCGCCCGACCAGTTCTTCTGGCTGCGGCCCTTCGCCGGCAGCGACGGCGCGCGCGGCCACCGCACGCCGCTGGCCAACGTTTTCCACATCGGCGCCAGCACCCACCCCGGGCCGGGGCTGGGCGCGGGCTCGGGCTACCGGGTCGCGCAGCTGCTAGCCCGGTCCTGAGCCGCTCCGCTTTTCTCTCTGCTTTTCCCAACCCACTGACGACAAAGGAAAGAAGCCATGCGCAAGTCCGCATTGACGATGGCCCTGCTGGCCCTGGCCGGCCCGGGCGCCGCCCTGGCCACCGAGAACGGGGGGCTCGCCATCTACCCCGATGGCCTGGAGAACTACTTCGTCGGCGCGCTGCCGCCCCCCGGCGTGCACCTGCTGATGTACGGCGGCACGCTGCGCTACGACACGCTGCGCGGCAACGCCGGCCAGTCCCTGGTGCCGGACTTCAAGGTGGACGTCAACGTGCTCGCGCCGCGCATCGTCTGGGTCACGCAGCAGCAGGTGGCGGGCGGGCAACTGGCCTTCCACGCCATCGCGCCGCTGCTGGACATCAAGTTCCGCGCGGGCGGCGCCACCTTCAAGAGCTCGGGCCTGGGCGACGTCACGCTGGGCGCGGCCCTGGGCTACCACCTCTCGCCCCAGTGGCACCAGGTGGTGGGCGTGGACGTGTACGCGCCCACGGGCTCGTACAGCGCGACCGATCCCTCCAGCCCGGGCAAGAACTACTGGACGGTGCAGCCCGTGTATGCCCTGACCTACATGCAGCCCGCCGGCCTCAACGCCGACCTGAAGCTCATGTACGACGTCAACCAGCGCAACGACGACACGCGCACGCGCTCCGGCCAGGCGCTGCATGCCGACTATGCCGCCGGCTGGGGCCTGGGCAACGGCTGGGTGGTGGGCGTCGGCGGCCACGTCTTCCGCCAGGTGACGGACGACAGCGGCCCGGGCAGCGCGCAGGGCAAGGCGCGCGCCGTGGGCTTCGGCCCCTCCATCCGCTACGCGAACGACAAGGGCCTGCTGGTCACGGTCAAGTGGCAGAAGGAATACGGCGTGCGCAACCGGCCCGAGGGCAGCCAGCTCTTCGTGAAGGCCTGCATTCCATTTTGATACGGCTTCGCAATCAAACAGAGAACGGCGTTGCTTCGCCTGGGCCTGTGCTCCGGCGCTGTCTGCGGCTTCGCGCCTTGTTCTCTCTTTGATGGCCAACCCGTATGAAGCCGTTTGCGCGCAAGCCCTGGCCGCGGCACCGCAGGCGGGGCAGGAGGACAAGGATCATGGCAATCGACGACGGTGATGCGCGCCGTGCGCGCGGCATGCGCTGCGGCATGGCGGTCTGGATCGGCCTGTGCCTGCTGGCCGCCGGTGCCGGCCTGTGGGCGGCGGGCCAGGCCCGCGGCCCGGAGCCCGTGCCTCCGGGCCTGCTGCAGGCCTGGTGCCTGGCGCTCGCCGGGCTGGGCGTGTGCGGCGCGGTGGCCGGCCTGGCGATGGCCCGGGGCCTGGCAGGCGTGGCGCCGCCGCTGCGCCAGGCCGGGGAGATGGCCGCCAGCCTGGCCGAGGGCGATCTGCGCCGCTTCCACGCCGGCGCACCGGCGCAGGCCCAAGGCCTGCCGGGCCGGCTCGCGCTGCTGGCCACGCGCCTGCATGAGCGCATGTCAGCGGTGCGCGAGGGCCTGCGGGGCCTGTCGGCCTCGGCGCAGCGCATCGCCGCCGGCAATGCCTATCTGGCCAGCCGGGCGCAGGAGAGGGCGAGGGCGCTCGAACAGACCGTCTCGGCGATGGAGTCGCTGACCTCCACCGTGCAGGAGAACGCGGCGCATGCCCGCCGCGCGGACGCGCTCGTGACCGCCGGCGGCGGCATCGTGCACCGCAACGAGGCGATGATGCAGGCGCTCACGCGCCAGATGGGGCAGGTCGCGGAATCGTCCCGGCGCATGGCTGAGATCATCACCGTGATCGAATCCATCGCCTTCCAGACCAACATCCTGGCGCTGAACGCCGCCGTCGAGGCCGCGCGCGCCGGCGAGCAGGGCCGGGGCTTCGCCGTGGTGGCCGCCGAGGTGCGCGCGCTGGCGCAGAAAAGCGCAGCGGCGGCCCGGGAAATCGGCGGGCTGATCGGCGATTCGGCCCACCAGGTCGAACAGGGCCGCGCGCTGGTTGGCCAGGCCGAGGCCGCCATGCAGGACATGGTCGGCAACGCCGCCGAGGTGGCCCGCATCATCGGCGGCATCGCGCAGGCCAGCCGCGCGCAGACCGAGGGCATCGGCCAGATCGGCGCGGCCATCGCCGCCATGGATGCCACGGCGCAGGGCAATGCGTCCCGCGTGCGCGAGGTGACCGAGACCGCGCAGGCGCTCGAAGGGCAGGTCCGGGCCCTGGAGCAGGCCGTGGCGTGGTTCCGGCTGGACGATGCCCTGGCGCCTGCAGCGCCTGCCGGCGCGGTCACCGGCGTGGCCCGGCGCGCGCTGCCCATCCCGGACGCCGGAGCGCGATCCATGCCCTAGTCGTACTGCTGGTCCAACGCCCTCTTGGTGGGGATCAGGCCGAACATGCCGTCGTCATCCAGCAGTTCGGCGGCCTCGTAAGACACGAACTTCGCATGCGGGCAATGGGCTTCGATCCAGGCCCGGACCCGGGCTTCGCTGGCCTTGGGGGCCGAGAGGGCGACGACGTTCTTCAGTGGCGCGGCCGGCCCGATCACGATCCCCTCTTCGGTGTTGTCATAGTCTCGCCGGATGCGGCGGGCCTGGTTGTATGCGCGCTGCTTCGCTTCGCTGATGCCGAAGGCAACCCCTGTTTCGTCGAACCAGCGCGGCATCGCGTAATGGCCCGACCCCAAGCTATGCTTGGAGGCATAGACGTCTCCCAGCCCCACCGTGCCCCCGGTGGAGGATGCCTGGCTATTGGACTGGATATAGCTCACGTATTCGCCCGTGACGACCTTGCGGCCTTTCCGGAGGGCCTTCGCGGCGGAGCAGATCGCGCCCTCCTTGGCGATAGGACCCAGGGCAGCGGAGCCGGTGCCATGCACGAGCAGTTCGCCCTCTCGCGGAAAATTCCCGTCCCGCAGCAGTTGCCGGGCCTCTTCGACCACCTGCCGGTCCACCCAGGCCTTCGGCAATTCCACCCAGTCTCCGGGACCGTTGTATATCGGCTTGGGTACGCCGGTCTGGTGGAGCCTTTTCTCCAACAGCATCTCGGGGCGATGGTCCCTCTCGAAGAACTTGACGAGCTTGATCATGTGCGCCCGCGTCTCCATGTTGGCCTGGGGGCAGAAATGCGCCACGAAGGTGTCGAAATGCCGCAAAGGCCCGAGCCATGCCGGCGGCGACGGCGCCTGGCCGAGGGCATGGAGATGGAAAAGAAGATCCGTCAGCGCCGCGTCCTCGCGGTTGGAGTATTTCCAGTGCCCATGCGCGACCCGGTCGCACAGGCCCTGCATCGCGCTGCGCAGATGCGTCTCCAGTGCCTGGGCGGGGACGCCGGCCCCCTGCGCGATGGCTTCCAGCGATGCGGGCTGCGCCAGCGTGTGGATCGGAAGGACCGCCTGCGCCGGGGCCGCGGACAGTTGGTCGAGGGCCTCCCGCTGCATGTCGTGCCGCACCTGCTGCGCCATGCTCAGGGGCCGGCTCTCCGGGGCGGGGTCCTGCGCCTGCGTCCAGAGGCGTGGCAGGCAGGCCAGGATGCCCTGCCGGGGCCTGGGGGACTGCGGCGCAGACGCATCCCCCGCATCGCGCGGCTCCGTCCGGATGCAGGCGAGCGCATCCATCAGGCCGCTGCGCGCATGGGCCTGGCTGCGCGGCCGCGAGGCGGGGGCCCCTTCCGCCGCCGTGGCCGGAGACGGCGCGGGAGGCAATCCGTGGATCGGTCCGCTCTGGATAGGTCGGGTCATCGCGCTCATCGTGTGGGGGCGGGCGAAGCGACGGCCCTTGCGGGCCATCGCCGTTCTTTGCGATGGCCGTCCGTGCGGAGGCCACCATGCGGTCCCGACACTAATCCTGCCCCTCTTGCGCGGAGGCGCCCCGTGCGAAACATCCGCCACGGGTGCGAATGCCTCCCCGGTGCCCCGCCGTACGGCGGTCAGTGCCGGCGCAATGTCTGGCTCGGCGACTCGCCGTAGCGCTGCTTGTAGTCGCTGCTGAAGCGGCCCAGGTGGGCGAAGCCCCAGCGCAGCGCGATGCCCGCGACGTTGCTGGCCTCGCCGCCGAGCAGCTCGGTGCGCACGCGCTCCATGCGCAGGTCGCGCAGGTACTGCATCGGGCTCACGCCCAGGAACTCCTTGAAGCCCGCGTACAGGCTGCGCACGCTCACGCCCGCCACGTCGGCGAGTTGGTCGGCGCAGACGGGCTCGTGCGCATGCGCCTGCAGGTAGTCCTGCGCGCGCCGCACGTGGCGCGGCAGGATGGTGCCGCGCCGCGCGGGGGCCGTCTCGCTGTGGTTGTGCTGGTGCGAGGTGAGCAGGATGAGCGCGGCCAGTTGCTCGATCTGCGCCACCAGCAGCTTGTGCTGGGCCAGCTCCGGGTGCTGCGTCGCGCAGTCCAGCAGGTACGACAGCAGGCAGCGCCACGGGGCGCTGTCCTGCCATTGGAAGCCCAGCTCGAAGCGCAGCGGCTGGTCCAGCGGGCGGCCCAGGTGGCCCACCAGCACGCGCTCGACCTGCGGGCGCGCGATGCGCAGCATGAGCTGGTCGGTGCCGGCGCTCCAGTGCATGCAGGTCTCGTCGTCCGGGCTGAGCACGGAGGCCGTGCCGGGCGCGGACTCGACCTGGCGGCCGCCGCTGTCGATGCGGGCGCGGCCCGAGAGCGGCATCTGCACCAGGAAGAAGCTCTCCAGCGGGCCGGGCTGGATCTCGACGGCGGCGCCGTAGCGCAGCCGGCTGACCGAGACGTCGCCCAGCGAGACATAGTGCATGCGCGCATCCAGGCGTTCGCCGCCCCCCGTCTGCGCGAGCCGGTGCGGCTTCATGACGCGGCCCACGATGGAGCGGGTCTCGTCGAGGTCGCAGGAGGCGAACAGCAGCCGCTCGGGCATGCTGGAAAAGCGGTCGATCGCAAGCGGCATGGCCGGCTGGCGCAGAGCGGTGGACGGCGGGGTCATCGTGGAGAGCATGGCGGCCTTCTTTCCTGGAAGTCGGCGGTTTTCTGGTTCTGCCCGGTCTGTCCCGGCGCCGCGAGGGGCCTGCCGGGATGACCGTGTTTTGCAAGTTGCATGCCAATAGGCATGATTTTTCATGGATCGGAATGTGGCCGCGGATCTCGCGCCGAACAGGCCCTGGCCGGGTCGGCAAGGCGCCAAGGACCGTTTTTTCAGCGCCTCTCTTGCTTTGAATCAAGATCGTAGGACTGCGCGGAGATGGACAAATCAAGGAAAACCCGCAAGCCGGCCTCGAATTCCACGGATTCCATGCATGCCCGTGGCGCCGCCGTCTCTTGGTTGAATGAAAAATCATGTGATGAAGGTGGCGGAATGCACCGTGGCGCACGCACCAGCCCGGCTCCCCGCCGGGCCGCCATGCACCAACGCGGGGCGGCATCCGCGCCGTGCCGCGCCGCGCGCCTGCCGTTTTGTGGTCAGAAACGCGTGATCCGGATGCGGCGGTGCCTTGCCGGTGCCTTGCAGCCGCGCCGCACTATCCCGTTTCTGCAGCTCTCTGTCCCCTGCGTGCAGAAACTGCATTCACATGATTAATCATGGATTGACGCCATGGCATCGCCGCGTGAAAGTCGCTCCCAGGGTCCAGGACCGAAGCCGAAACCGACCAGAAAAGGGAACCACGATGGCCGAACGATCATTTGTCGAGGAAGTGAAAAAGCTGCGCATGGGCGCGGGCGAGGTATTCAGCGGCGAGGGCATCCTGGCCGTGACCAAGGCGCTGCTGGAATCCGGCGTGGCCTATGTCGGCGGCTACCAGGGATCGCCCATCTCGCACCTGATGGACGTGCTCTCCGATGCGCAGGACATCCTGGCCGAATACAACATCCGCTTCGAGAACAGCGCCAGCGAGGCCACGGCCGCCGCCACGCTGGCCGCCTCGGTCAACTACCCGCTGCGTGGCGCCATCACCTTCAAGGCCACCGTGGGCACCAACGTGGCTTCCGACGCGCTGGCCAACCTGGCCTCGGGCGGCGTCACGGGCGGCGCGCTCATCATCGTGGGCGAGGACTACGGCGAGGGCTCCTCGATCATGCAGGAGCGCAGCCATGCCTTCGCGATGAAGTCGCAGATGTGGCTGCTCGACCCGCGGCCGAACCTGCCGTGCATCGTGCAGGCCGTGAAGGACGGCTTCGATCTCTCGGAGGCCAGCAACACGCCGGTGATGCTGCAGATGCGCATCCGCTCGTGCCACCTGCACGGGCAGTTCGTCACTTCTGACAACGTGCCCCCGGCGTTCACCGTGAAGGACGCGCTGGAGAACCCCGTGCGCGACCTGAACCGCATCGTGCTGCCGCCCGCGAGCTTCCTGCACGAGCGCGAGAAGATCCAGCAGCGCTGGCCCGCGGCCGTGCGGTTCATCCAGGAGCGCGGCCTGAACGAGTTCTTCTCGGAAGGCGCCGGCGACGTCGGCATCGCGCTGCAGGGCGGCAACTACAACACCGTCATCCGCGCGCTGCAGAAGCTCGGGCTGGCCGATGCCTATGGCGACACCCAGGTGCCGCTCTATGTGATGAACGTGACCTACCCGCTGGTGGACGACGAGTTCGAGCGCTTCTGCCAGGGCAAGCGCGCCATCCTCATCGTCGAGGAAGGCCAGCCCAATTTCGTCGAGCAGAACGTTTCCGCCATCCTGCGCCAGCGCGGCCTGGACACCGCCCTGCACGGCAAGGACGTGCTGCCCCTGGCCGGCGACTACAACACCGCCACCGTGCTGGCCGGCCTGCGGGCCTTCCTGGAGCGCTACGGCATCGTCCAGCCCGAGGTGAAAAAGCCCGAGCAGCGCCGCGTCATCCCGCTGGTGGCGGCGAAGGCCCCGCAGGCCGAGCCCGCGCTGGCCGTGGCGCTGGCCGAGTCCGCGCCGGCCCCCTTGCCGCCGCTGGAGCAGATCGTGCATGCCCGCCCGCCGGGCCTGTGCACCGGCTGCCCCGAGCGCCCGATCTTCACGGCCGTCAAGCTCATCGAGCGCGAACTCGGGCCGCACCATTTCAGCGCCGACATCGGCTGCCACCTGTTCTCGATCCTGCCGCCCTTCGACCTGGGCAACACCACCATGGGCTACGGGCTGGGCGGGGCGGCCTCGGCGGCGTTCAACGTGGCGCCCGGCAGTGCGCCGGCGGGCAAGCGGGCCATCGCGGTGATGGGTGACGGCGGCTTCTGGCACAACGGCCTCTCCAGCGGCATCGTCAACTCGGTCTTCAACCGCAGCGACAACCTGACGCTGATCATCGACAACAACTACAGCTCGGCCACCGGCGGGCAGGACATCCCTTCCTCGCGCGCGCTCAACCCTTCGCGCAGCACGGGCCACGAGATCGAGCAGGCCGTCAAGGGCGTGGGCGTGGAATGGGTGCGCACCATCAAGCGCACCTACGACCTCAAGGCCATGACGAACGCGCTGCGCGAGGCGCTGACCACCAAGGTGCCCGGTCCCAAGGTGCTGATCGCCCAGAGCGAATGCATGCTCAACAAGCAGCGGCGCGAGAAGAAGCAGGTGCGCAAGGCCCTGCAGGCGGGCGAGCGCGTGGTGCGCGAGCGCTTCGGCGTCGATGAAGACACCTGCACCGGCGACCACTCCTGCATCCGCCTCTCGGGCTGTCCGTCGCTGTCGGTGCGCACCAACCCCGACCCGCTGCGCCAGGACCCGGTGGCCACCGTCATCGACAGCTGCGTGGGCTGCGGCAACTGCGGCGAGGTGGCGCACGCTGCCGTGCTCTGCCCTTCGTTCTACCGCGCGCAGATCGTGAGCAACCCCACGCGCGGGGACCGCCTGCGCCAGCGCGTGCGCACCGCCGTGATCGGCTGGCTGCAGCGTGGCGAGGCCCGCCGCCGCGCGGTGCATGCCTTCTGAGCGCCCGCCACCGTCACCGCTTTCCCGTCTCCTGTCTGTTTCCTTCCGGAGTTTCCCGTGATGTCCGCTGAACCGATCAAGATTGCCATTCTCGCCATGGGTGGCGAGGGCGGTGGCGTGCTGGCCGACTGGATCGTCGATCTGGGCGAGGCCAACGGCTGGTTCGCCCAGACCACCTCGGTGGCGGGCGTGGCCCAGCGCACCGGCGCCACCATTTACTACGTCGAGCTGTTCCCCGGCGCCGACCGGCCCGGCGCCCGTCTGCCCGTGCTGGCCCAGGCGCCCATGCCGGGAGACGTGGACATCGTCATGGCCTCGGAGCTGATGGAGGCCGGCCGCGCCGTGCAGCGCGGCTTCGTGACGCGGGACCGCACCACGCTCATCGGCTCCACCCACCGCGTCTATTCCATCGCCGAGAAGATGGCCATGGGCGACGGCCGCGTCGATGGCGACGCGCTGCTGGAGCAGGCCCGGCGCGCGGCCCGCATCTTCATCGGCTTCGACATGGCCGCCGCCGCCGAGCGCACCGGCAGCGTCATCAGCGCGGTGTTGTTCGGCGCGCTGTGCGGCTCGGGCACCCTGCCTTTCAACCGCCAGCAGTTCGAGCAGACCATCGAGCGTGGCGGCGTGGGCGTCAAGCCCAGCCTCAAGGCCTTCGCCGTGGGCTGCGAGAAGGCACGCGAAGGCGCGCCCGAGCGCCTGGCCTCCGACAAGCCCCAGCCGCGCGCCGCGGCCAGCGTGCAGGCCCGCCATCCCGCGGTCGCTCCGCTGGTGGCGCGTGCCCAGCGCTACCCGGCCGCGGTGGCCGACATCGCGGTGGAGGGCGTGCGCCGCCTGATCGATTACCAGGACATCGGCTACGCGCGCCAGTACCTCGACCGGCTCGATGCCGTGGCGGGCGCGCGCGGCACGGATACGCCGCTGCTGGCGGACACGGCACGCCACCTGGCGCTGTGGATGTCGTACGAGGACGTGATCCGCGTGGCCGACCTCAAGACGCGGGGCAGCCGCTTCGAGCGCGTGAGCGGCGAAGTGCACGCCCAGGCCGATCAGGTGCTGGAGATCCAGGAGTTCATGCACCCGCGCCTGGAGGAGATCTGCGAGACCCTGCCGGCCGGCCTGGGCCGCTGGCTGGCGCGCCCGCATGCCGTGCACCGCTGGGTGGCGCGCTTCACGCAGGAGGGGCGCATCGTGCGCACCAGCTCGCTCGGCGGCTTCCTCACGCTCTACCTGCTGGCGCGCTGGCGGTGGGGGCGGCGCCTGACGCTGCGCTACGCGCTGGAGGACGCACGCATCGAGACCTGGCTGCAGCGGGTGCGCACGCTCGCCGCCATCGATCCGGCGCTGGCGCTGGAGGCCGCGCGCTGCCAACGACTGGTCAAGGGCTACAGCGATACCCATGCGCGCGGCCTCAGGAACTACGAAACGCTGATGGCCGTGGTGGACCGCCATGCCCCCTCGCTCGCACCCTCGACGCTGCGCGAGTTGCGCGACGCGGCGCTGGCCGACGAGCACGGCCTGAAGCTGCGCGAAGGCCTGCAGCGCCACGCACTCATCCCGGAAGGAGCCCCCGCATGAACCCGCGCCATTTCTCCCGGCCGCACCGCATCCGCTTCGCCGAATGCGATCCGGCGGGCATCGTCTTCTATCCCCAGTACTTCGTGATGTTCAACAACCTGCTCGAAGCCTGGGTGGACCACCTGCTGCCGGGCGTGGGCTTCGCCGGCTACATCGGCACGCTGCGCCTGGGGCTGCCCACCGTGCGGCTGGAGGCGGATTTCCGCGCCATCAGCCGCATGGGCGACGCGGTCACGCTGAGCCTGGGCGTGGAGCAGCTCGGCGCCAAGTCGATCACGCTGGCCCTGGCCTGCACCGGCGCGGATGGCGAGCTGCGCATGAGCGTGCGCCAGGTGCTGGTCACCACGTCGCTGACGACCCACAAAGCCATCGCCATCCCGGACGTCCTGCGCCGGGCCCTGGCACCCGACACCCTCTCTGAGACAAGGAGCGCATCGTGAAAATCGCCTGCATCGGCGGCGGCCCCGCCGGCCTGTATTTCGGCCTGCTCATGAAACTGCAGGACCCCGCCCACGAGGTCGTGGTCATCGAGCGCAACCGGCCCTACGACACCTTCGGCTGGGGCGTGGTGTTCTCCGACGCCACGCTGGACAACCTGCGCGAGGCCGATCCGGTGTCGGCCGAGACCATCGCGGCGGAATTCAGCCGCTGGGACGATATCGACGTCCACTTCAAGGACCGGGCGATCCGCAGCGGCGGCCACGGCTTCATCGGCATCGGCCGCAAGAAGCTGCTCAACATCCTGCAGGCGCGCTGCGAAGAGGTGGGCGTGCAACTGGTGTTCGAGACCCAGGTGACGGACGACCAGGAGGTCGCCCGCCAGTACGGGGCCGACCTCGTGATCGCCTGCGACGGCATCAACAGCCCGGTGCGCACGCGCTATGCCGACACCTTCCAGCCCGACATCGACCAGCGCAACTGCCGTTTCGTGTGGCTGGGCACGCGCAAGGTGTTCGACGCGTTCACCTTCATCTTCGTGCCCACCGAGCATGGCTGGTTCCAGGCGCACGCCTACCAGTTCGAGAACGGACTCTCCACCTTCATCGTCGAGACCACCGACGCCGCCTGGCAGGCCGCGGGCATCGACAACATGTCGCAGGAAGACGGCATCGCCTACTGCGAGCGGCTGTTCGCCCCCTGGCTGGACGGCGAGCGCCTGATCGCCAACGCGGCGCACCTGCGCGGGTCGGCCATCTGGATCCGCTTCCCGCGCGTGATCTGCAAGCACTGGGTGCAGTGGACGCAGCCCGATGGCGCCGCGGGCCGCGAGGTGCCGGTGGTGCTGATGGGCGATGCCGCGCACACGGCGCACTTCTCGATCGGCTCGGGCACCAAGCTGGCGCTGGAGGATGCGATCGAACTTGCGGGCACCCTGAAGGCGGGCGGCGATCTGCGCGAGCGGCTGGCGCACTACGAGGCGGTGCGCAGCGTGGAGGTGCTCAAGATCCAGAACGCCGCGCGCAATTCCACCGAGTGGTTCGAGAACGTGGCGCGCTACGCCGGCCTGGAGCCCGAGCAGTTCGCCTATTCGCTGCTCACGCGCTCGCAGCGCATCTCGCACGAGAACCTGCGCCTGCGCGACCCGCAGTGGCTCGAAGGCTACGAACGCTGGCTGGCCGGCCGCTCGGGCGTGCCCGCGGCCGAGGGCCGGGCGCCGCGCCCGCCGCTGCTCACGCCGTTCACCGTGCGCGGCGTCACGCTGCCCAACCGCATCGTCGTCTCGCCCACGCTGCTGTATTCGAGCCAGGACGGCGTGCCCGGTGCCTTCCACCTCGTGCACCTGGGCAGCCGCGCGCTCGGCGGCGCGGGCCTGCTGCTGACCGAGGCCACGGCCGTCTCGCCCGAGGCGCGCACCACGCCCGGCGACCCGGGCCTGTGGAACGCCGAGCAGACCATCGCCTGGAAGCGGATCACCGACTTCGTGCATGCCGAGAGCGGCGCCCGCATCGGCGTGCAGCTCAGCCACGCCGGCCGCCGGGGCTCCACGCAACGGGGGTGGGAGCGGCCCGACCACCCGCTGGCGGAGGGCAACTGGCCGCTGGTCTCGGCCAGCGCCCTGGCCTACCTGCCCGGCATCTCGGCCGTGCCGCGCGAGGCCACGGCGCAGGATCTGGCGCGCATCCAGGACGACTTCGTGGCCGCCGCCCGGCGCGCGGCCGACGCGGGCTTCGACTGGCTGGAGCTGCAGGCGGGCCACGGCTTCCTGCTCTCGGCCTTCATCTCGCCGCTCACCAACCGGCGCACGGACGCCTACGGTGGATCGCTGGACAACCGCCTGCGCTTCCCGCTGGAGGTGGTGGCCGCCGTGCGCGCCGTCTGGCCGCAGCACCTGCCGCTGTCGGTGCGCATCTCGGCCACCGACTGGGCCGAGGGCGGCACCACGGTGGATGAGGCCGTGGAGATCGCGCGCCGCCTCCAGCAGGCCGGTGCGGATCTGGTGGATGCGTCCTCCGGCGAGGTCACGCCCGACCAGAAGCCGGTCTATGGCCGCATGTTCCAGGCGCCGTTCGCCGACCGCATCCGCAATGAGGCCGGCGTGCCGACCATCGCCGTGGGCGCCATCACCGAGGCCGACCAGGCCAACGGCATCGTCGCCTCGGGCCGGGCCGACCTGTGCGCGTTGTCGCGCCCGCACCTGGCCGACGCCGCCTGGCTGCAGCGCGAAAGCGCCCGCCACGGCTGGCCCGACGTGGAATGGCCCCGGCCCTACCAGTGGGGCCGCGAGCAGCTCGAACGCAGTTTCTCCCGCAGCCGCGCATGAATTTCCAGGAGGTGCACCATGGCCAACGCCACCTATGACCAATACCGCGAAAACGTCGCCGGCCGCGCCGACGTGGAGGACACGCCCGAGCTGGTGGCGTACTACCGCGATCTCGACCAGCTCCAGGCCGGCGCGCTGTGGACGGTCGCCAACAAGATCGAGCCCTGGCAGCCGAAATCCGAATCGGTGCCCGTGCTCTGGCGCTACCGCGACCTGCGCGGGCACGTGCTGCGCTCGGTCGAGCTGGTCACGCCCGAGAAGGCCGGCCGGCGCGTGATCTACCTGAACAACCCGGGCCGCCAGCATGTCTCGGCCGCCGTGGGCTGGCTCTATTCGGGCCTGCAGGTCATGCACCCGGGCGAGGCCGCCTCGGCGCATGCGCACTCGTCGTCGGCGCTGCGCTTCATCATGGAAGGGCGGGGCGCGTACACCATCGTCGATGGCCACAAGATGACGCTGGGCGCCAACGACTTCGTGCTCACGCCCAACGGCACGTGGCACGAGCACGGCGTGGAGGCGGAAGGCGCGACCTGCATCTGGCAGGACGGCCTGGACATCCCGCTCGTCAATGCGCTGGAGGCCGGCTTCTATGCCGTGCACCCCGACCTGCGCCAGGCCGTGGGGCACCCCGTGGACGATTCGGTCGGCATCTGGGGCGCGCCGGCCCTGCGCCCGCACAACACGGGCTGGAACAAGCCGTATTCGCCGCTCTTCAAGTACCAGTGGGAGCCGACCTACGAGGCACTGCGCCGCTATGCGCGATCCGCCGAGGGCAGTGCCTTCGATGGCCACCTCATGCACTACACGAACCCGGTCACGGGCGGCCACGTCATGGCCACCATCGGGGCCAGCATGCAGTTGCTCCAGCCCGGCTTCGCCGGCAAGGCGCACCGCCACACCGGCAGCTTCCTCTACCAGGTGGCCAAGGGGCGCGGCCATTCCATCGTCAACGGACAGCGCTTCGACTGGCAGGAGCGCGACATCTTCTGCGTGCCGTCCTGGGCCTGGCACGAGCATGCCAACGGCAGTGCGAGCGACGACGCCTGCCTGTTCTGCTTCAGCGACCTGCCGGTGATGGAAAAGCTCGGCCTCTACCGCGAGGAAGCCCTGGCCGACCACGGCGGCCACCAGCCCGTGGCGCAGCCATGACCCCCGCCGGATTCCGGCACCCCGATCCCCCATCTTTTTCCGGAGAACCCACCCCATGAAACTCGTTACCTACCGCGCCAACGTGACCGCCGCCGCCCGCCTGGGCGCCATCGTCGGCGACCTCGTCGTCGATCTGCAGCGCCTGGGCGCGCACACCGGCCATGCGCTGCCCGACGACATGCTGGCCTTCATCGACCTGGGGCCCTCGGCGGTCGCCGGCACCACGGCGCTGCTGGCCGAATGGCAAGGCCGCTGGCCGCTGGGCGTGGCCGTGCCGCTCGCCAACGTGAAGCTGCTCGCGCCCATTCCGCGCCCGCGCAAGAACATCTTCGGCATTGGCCTGAACTACGTCGAGCACGTGGCCGAATCGAGCCGCGCGCTCGACACCGCCAAGGACCTGCCCAAGCAGCCCGTGATCTTCTCCAAGCCGCCCACCACGGTGGTCGGCCCCGGCGACGCCATCGAGCACAACGCCGCCATCACGCGCCAGCTCGACTGGGAGGTGGAACTGGCCGCGATCATCGGCACGCGCGCCAAGGGCGTGCGTAAGGAGGATGCGCTGCGGTACGTGTTCGGCTACAGCCTGATGATCGACATGAGCGCTCGCGACAACCGCCGCGCCGGCCAGTGGATCTACTCCAAGGGCCAGGACACGTATGCGCCCTTCGGCCCGGTCATCGTCACCGCCGACGAGATCCCCGATCCGCAGGTGCTGGACCTGAGCCTCAAGGTCAATGGCGTGACCAAGCAAAGCTCCAACACGCGGCACATGCTGTTCAAGGTCGATGAGCTGGTCGCGGACATCAGCGCCGGCATCACGCTGGAGCCCGGCGACATCATCGCCACGGGCACGCCCGAGGGCGTGGGCGCCGGCCGCAGCCCGCAGGAATGGGTGTGGCCCGGCGACGTGATCGAGGCCACGGTGGAGAAGATCGGCGCGCTGCGCCACCCGGTGGTGGCCGTGGGCAACGACCCGCGCGCCGGCCGCGACTGACCGCCGCCCCCGGCCGCCGCCCGCGCGGCCGGGATGCTCCTCTTCCCCTTTCCTCCCCGCCATTACCATGCTTGAACTGCCCCAATTCAAGGCGGCGGCCGTGCAGGCCGCGCCCGTCTTCCTCGACACCGACGCCACGGTGGACAAGGCCTGCCGCCTGATCGCCGAGGCCGCCGGCAACGGCGCGCGCCTCGTCGCCTTCCCCGAGGTGTTCGTGGCCGGCTACCCGTACTGGAGCTGGATCGCCAACCCCATCGACGCCAGCCCGTGGTTCGAGCGCCTGGCGCGTTCGGCCATCGAGATTCCCGGCCCCGAGATCGCCAAGATCGCCCAGGCAGCTGCGCGCCACAAGACCCACGTGGTGATCGGCGTCAACGAGCGCAGCCGGCACGGCATCGGAACGATCTACAACACCGTGGTCACCATCGCCGACGACGGCCGCATCCTGGGCCGCCACCGCAAGCTCGTGCCCACCTGGGCCGAGAAGCTGACCTGGGCCCCCGGCGACGCTTCGGCGCTGCGCGTGCACCCCACCTCCATCGGGCCGCTGGGCGCGCTGGCCTGCGGCGAGAACACCAACACGCTGGCGCGCTTCGCGCTGCTGGCGCAGGGCGAGCTGGTGCACGTGGCGAGCTACATCTCTCTGCCCGTGGCGCCGCCCGACTACGACATGGCCGAGGCCATCAAGGTGCGCGCCGCCGCCCACTGCTTCGAGGGCAAGCTCTTCACCGTCGTGTCGTGCTCCACGGTATCCGAGGAGATCATCGCCGCCATGGAGCCGCTCAACCCCCGGGCGCGCGAACTGCTCACGCGCCGTAACAGCGCGTTCTCGGGCTTCCTCGGCCCCGATGGCCGCGTGATCGGCCAGCCGCTGATCGACGACGAAGGCATCACCTACGCCGACATCGACCTGGGCCGCTGCATCCAGCCGCGCCAGATGCACGACATCACCGGCCACTACAACCGCTTCGACATCTTCGACCTGCGCGTCAATCGCCGGCCGCTGCAGGCGGCGCGCTTCGACGACGAGGCACCCGCGGCCGAGTGGCTTTCGGCCCCAGGCCCCATCGACAACCCCCAGGAGACACCGCAGTGAGCATCCCCCGCACCTACCGCATCGGGCAGATCGTGCCCAGTTCCAACACCACGATGGAAACGGAGATCCCGTCCATCCTGCGCGCGCGCGAGGCGCTGCGGCCCGAGCGCTTCACCTTCCATTCGAGCCGCATGCGCATGAAGCACGTGACGAAGGAAGAGCTGGCCGCGATGGACGGCGACAGCGACCGCTGCGCGCTGGAGCTGTCGGACGCGCGCGTGGACGTGCTCGGCTACGCCTGCCTCGTCGCCATCATGAGCATGGGGCGCGGCTACCACCGCGTCTCCGAGGCGCGGCTGCACCAGCGCACGGTGGACAACGGCGGCACGGCGCCGGTGGTCACGAGCGCCGGCGCGCTGGTGGACGGCCTGCATGCCATCGGCGCGAAGAAGGTGTCCATCCTCACGCCCTACATGAAGCCGCTCACGCAGCTGGTCATCGACTACATCGAGCACGAGGGCATCGAGGTGGTGGACAGCATCTCGCTGGAGATCCCCGACAACCTGGAGGTGGGCCGCCAGGACCCGCGCGCGCCCATCGAGATCACGAAGAAGCTCAAGACCGCCGGCGTGGACGCCGTGGTGGCTTCGGCCTGCGTGCAGATGCCCTCGCTGGCCTCGGTGCAGCCCATCGAGGACCGCGTGGGCCTGCCCGTGCTGTCCTCGTCGGTCGCGACCACCTACCTGATGCTCAAGCGCCTGGGCCTGGACACGGCGGTGCCGGGCTTCGGCGCGCTGCTGTCGGGCCGGTACTGAGCATGTCGCCCGCGGGCGACGGTGCCATCGGCGGCTGGGGCGCGGGGATAGAATCCCCGCCGTTTCTGGACGTAGGCGAGGCGGCACGCGGGATGGCGAAAACCAAGGCATTCGTTGACAACTATCTGCCGGCCCTGCTGGGGCAGGCCTGGCACCTGGTGTCCACCGAGTTCCACGCCACGGTCGAGCAGAGCGGCCTGTCCGTGCTGGAGTGGCGGGTGCTCTCCACCCTGGCCAGCCAGGGGGCGATGACCATCTCGGCGCTGGCGCAGACCACCGTCAGCAAGCAGCCCACGGTCACGCGGCTGCTGCTGCGGCTGGAGGCCCAGGGCCACGTGGAGCGCGCCACCAGCCTCGACGACCGCCGCTACACCCTGGTGCGCGTCACGCGCAACGGCCGCCGCCTGGTGGCCGGCCTCATCGAGCAGGCCGACCGGCACGAGCGCGCCATCCTCGCGCCCCTGAATCCGCAGAAGGTCGAGGTGCTCAAGGAACTGCTGCACGAGCTGATCGCGCGGCACCGCCCGGGAGCCTGAGCACAGTCCGTTATTTCGGGCGTGCCATGCGCAGCAACCCCTCGGGCAGGATCTGGAAATAGTCCGCCGGTCCGCCCGCGCGCAGGATGGGCTGCGCCGCCGCCGTGTCGTAGATGCCGTCCGCCAGCAGCGCGCGGTCGATCTGCACCGCCACCACCTGCCCGAACACCATCCACGTGCCGAGCGGCACGCCGTCCAGGCCGGCCAGGCGCTGGATCTGCGTCACGCGGCATTCCAGCGCCACCGGGCTCTCCGCCACGCGCGGGGCGGCCACCTCCAGGCAGGACGCCGGCGTGAGCCCGGTCAGCGCGAACTCGTCGGCGCCGGGCACCTCGGTGCTGCTCAGGTTGACCTGTTCGGCCAGCGCGCGCGTGGCGAGGTTGCAGACGAATTCGCCCGTTGCTTCGGCATGGCGCACCGTGTCCTTGTAGCCGACGCTGGAGAAGGCCACCAGCGGCGGCCGGTAATTGAAGATGTTGAAGAAGCTGTAGGGCGCGAGGTTGGGCCGGCCATCGGCCGAGCGCGTGGAGATCCAGCCGATGGGCCGGGGCCCCAGGATGGCGGGGATCGGGTCGTGCGCGAGCCCGTGGCCCTCGGAGAGGCGGTAGCTGTGCCAGGGGGATTGCATGCGGCGTCTCGTGGTGGTGCGGGTGGATCGGACGATTCTGGTCCCGCCACCGACCTGTGCGGCAGCACGGGCCGGAAGATCCGCATGCGACGGATAGTGGCCGCAGCCTCCGGATGAAGGCCGGGTGCCGGCCCGCGGCCCGTCGCCCGGCGGGTCAATAATGCAGCCTTCCCGATCGCACCGCAGCACCGCCATGGCCCGTTCCCGTTTCCTGCCCGACAACTTCACCCTCGCATTGCTCGCCACGGTGGCGCTCGCCAGCCTGCTGCCGGCCTCCGGCGCCGTGGCCCAGGGCTTCGAAGGCGCCACGGTGATCGCCGTGGGGCTGCTGTTCTTCCTGCACGGTGCCAAGCTGTCGCGGCAGGCCATCGTGGCCGGCCTGTCGCACTGGCGCCTGCACCTGCTGGTGGTGGCCAGCACCTTCGTGCTCTTTCCGCTGATCGGCTGGGCGTTGCGGCCCGTGCTGCAGCCGCTCGTCACGCCCGAGCTGTACCAGGGCGTGCTCTACCTGTGCGTGCTGCCGGCCACGGTGCAGTCGGCCATCGCCTTCACGGCCCTGGCGCGCGGCAACATGCCGGCGGCCATCTGCAGCGCCTCGGGATCGACCTTGCTGGGCATCGTCATCACGCCGCTGCTGGTGGGGCTGGTGCTGCCCGGGGTGCCGGGCGCGCATGCCCCCGCCGGCGGTACGGCGGGGCACGACACGCTCGCGAGCATCGGCCGCATCACGGTGCAGCTGTTCGTGCCTTTCCTGGCGGGCCACCTGCTGCGCCCCTGGATCGGCGGCTTCGTGCAGCGCCGCGCCGCCGTGCTCAAGTTCGTGGACCAGGGCTCCATCCTGCTCGTGGTCTACACGGCCTTCAGCGCCGCCGTGATCGAGGGGTTGTGGCGGCAGATCCCGCTGTCCGCGCTGCTGGGGCTGCTGGCCGTGTGCGCGGTGATCCTCGCGATCGCGCTGGCCGCCACCACGTGGATCAGCCGGCGGCTGGGGTTCTCGAAGGAGGACGAGATCACCATCGTCTTCTGCGGCTCCAAGAAGAGCCTGGCGAGCGGCGTGCCCATGGCCAAGGTGCTCTTCGCGTCGCATGCCGTGGGCGCGCTGGTGCTGCCGCTGATGGTGTTCCACCAGATGCAGCTCATGGTGTGCGCGGTGCTGGCGCAGCGCTATGCGCGCCGGCCGCAGGCGGCGGAGGGCCATGCCTCCGCGGCGCAGGCCTGAGATCGTGAACACGTTCTGAAGCTTCGCAGGCACGCCAATCGCTTCGCGAATTCGCACGGTGGTGCCGTGGCGGCGGGTAGCGTCGGGAAAAACCGATGAAGCCCGGGAGCGGAATGCACGCTTGGCGTTGACGATGTCCCCGGATATCCACATGGCGCTGCCGCGGCCTCCCGCGCTGCGGATGGAGGTGATAGACCATGTCCGACCCGTTGAAGCCGAGCCGGGGCGCCGCTCCGCCGTATCCCTTTGCGCTGCGGGCGCAGGGCGGGCCCGGCGCTCCGGCTGAACGCCGCTCAAGCGCCATGCATGCCGTGCCCGACGGCATGCCGCCTGTCCGCCGGGAGACGCCGGGGAAGGGCCTTGCGCCGAGGGGGGCGATCGGCGGTGCCGAGCCTTTGGGGGGCGGCGAGTCCTTGGAGCCCGGTGGCGACCCGCGCGTCGCGCCCAGGTCTCCTTTCATTCTGAATGGCATCGAATCCCGCAGAACCCGGTTTCCCCGCCCGGCCCCGTCCGAGGACCAGGCCAGGGCGCCGAAGGACGATCCCGCGGTCCGCGGCGGCGTGCCGTCCCGCGCGCCAGAGGACCGCACCTTCACCTGGAAAGGCTTCGCCTCCAGGAGAACACGGCCCGCGGAGCCCTTGGGGGCGCCAGCGTCTACGGGGGCTTCGCGGGATGCGCAGAGCGGCTTCTCCGATTCGCCGCAGGTTTCGTCTTTCACGTGGAGAGGCTACGCCTCCAGGAGAACCCGGCGCACCGATACGCCCGCCCAGGGCCCGGCGGTCGGCGAGGCGGCTTCGGCCGGGAACGGTGCGCCTCCCGCCGCTGTGCCAGCCGCCACCGCAGCCGGCAAAGGCTCCGCGCAGCCTGCAGGCGCCCAGGTCCCCGGAGGGTGGCGGAACGGAACGCCCACGACCCTGGCACAAGCGGGGGCGGACAGCCGCGCCTCGGCCGGCCCCGGGCCGCGCACCGTTTCGCCGCCGGTGCGCGACCATTCCCTGCAGGCCTACATGACCGCCCGGGCCGTTGACGACCGGCGCCTGGACGAGGCCGAAACGGCCAGCCTGTTGCAGGCCCGGGCTTCCCTGGACGCCACGCGCCGGGCGCTGTTCCGGGGGCGCGGCAATGTGTCCACCGATATCGAGGCATCCCAAGGTGACAGCACCGTACGGACCGCGGCGGGGCGGTGGGTGGGCCGCTCGTATCTGAGCAAGAAGTACTCCGTGAAAGTGGCCATCGCGAAGTTCTGGCCCTTCAAGAAGACGGTGAAGCCGGAGCAAGGGCTGACCGCCGCCGCGGGCGCGATCGCGGCTGGCGCCGGCAACTGCGGAGAGCACGCCTTCGTGGGTGCGCTGGTCCATGCACCCCGGCTGGAGGCGGGCCAGAAGCTCCACGTCGTCGGGCATGCGGAGGTGGACCACATGTGGACGGAGATACGCAACCCCGGCGATGCGCCGCGCGATATCGTGATCGACGCATGGGGCGAGGGGCCGGTCGTCTTCGTCGAGGATGCCGAATTCGCGGCCGATCGCGAGAAGGTGAGGACCTCCCGGGTATTCGACCATGACCAGGGCGTGCAGGCCGGAGACACCGTGACCGGCTGGCTGGAAAACGACGGCGCCGGCATCGGCGCGTTCCTGGCGAAGGCCGAGGAAAAGATCGGCCCGAACTACCGGTATCCCCGGGACAAGGTGTTCTTGCCCACCCAGGTGATCTCCGCGGCGTTCGACAAGAGGGCGCGGGAGCGGCTGGAGGCGCCCGTGGATGAAAAGGTTTTTGCCGGGCTGGCGCATGAGCCGGACTTTGTGGCGCTGGCGCGCCGCCGGCGGCTGCTCAACGAAGTGGTGGCTGCCGGGGCTGCCCGTGCCACCGGCAGCAGCGTGGCGCAGGGCAGCAAGGATGCCCTGGACATCGTGAAGGAGGCGCACCACCTGAGAGGAAAGTGAGCGCCTCGCCCCGGCTATGCCGCCGCGCGCAGCGTGCCCATGTCGATCACGAAGCGGTAGCGCACGTCGCTCTTGAGCATGCGGTCGTAGGCGCCGTTGATCTCGTCCATGCGGATGGTCTCGATGTCCGAGACGATGCCGTGCTCGGCGCAGAAGTCGAGCATCTCCTGCGTCTCGCGGATGCCGCCGATCAGCGAGCCCGCGAGGCGGCGGCGCTTCATGATCAGGCTGAACACGTTGGGCGAGGGGTGCGGGCTGGCCGGGGCGCCCACCAGGGTCATGGTGCCGTCGAGCTTGAGCAGGCCGAGGAAGGCCTCCAGGTCGTGCGGGGCCGCGACGGTGTTCACGATGAGGTCGAAGCTGTTGGCGTGCGCGGCCATCTCCGCGGCGTTCTTCGACACCACGACCTCGTGCGCGCCCAGGCGCCTGGCGTCGTCGCGCTTCGCATCGGTGGTGGTGAACAGCACCACGTGCGCGCCCATGGCGGCAGCGATCTTCACGCCCATGTGGCCCAGGCCGCCCAGGCCCACGATGCCGACCTTCTTGCCCGGGCCGGCCTGCCACTGGCGCAGCGGCGAATAGGTGGTGATGCCCGCGCACAGCAGCGGGGCCACGGCGGCCAGGGAGTCCGCGCCGTGCGTGATCCTCAGCACGAAGTTCTCGCGCACGACGATTTGGGCCGAGTAGCCGCCGTAGGTGTTGGCGCCCGTGCCCTGCTCGGGGCCGTTGTAGGTGCCGGTGAAGCCGTTGTCGCAGTACTGCTCCAGGCCTTCGGCGCAGGGGGCGCAGTGCTGGCAGCTGTCCACCATGCAGCCCACGCCGACGAGGTCGCCCTCGCGGAATTTGGTCACCAGCGGCCCCACGGCGGTCACGCGGCCCACGATCTCGTGGCCGGGCACGCTGGGAAAGCGGGTGCCGGCCCATTCGCCGCGCGCGGTGTGCAGGTCGGAGTGGCAGACGCCGCAGTAGAGGATGTCGATGGCGACGTCGAGTTCGCCGGGCGCGCGCCGATCGATGGTGAGCGGCGCGAGCGGGGTGGTGGCGGACTGGGCGCCGTAGGCCAGGACAGCAGGCATGGGGTTCCTTTGGGTGGGGGCAAAACCGGGCTACCTTAGGCTATCCGGCCATGCCCCGCCAGCGGCGCCATGAAAAATCCCGGGGCCCCGCGTGGATTTTCTCCGGGGCGCGCCCGGGATGGGTTTCAGAGCCCCGTCACGTCGTGCCCCGCCCCCGTGCTGGCGATCTCCTTGCGCAGCGTGCTCGGCGTGAGCTTGCCGGCGGAGTCCAGGATGGGGTAGGCGATGGTGCAGATGTGCGAGTTGACGCGCTTGAGGTCGCTGATGAGGTCGATGTGCAGCGAGCTGGTTTCCATGCTCTGCACGGTCTTGTCGGCCAGCCGCGCGAGGTGGGTGGCCGCATAGGCGCGCTCCAGGTCGCGAAAGCGCGCCTTCTCTTCCAGGAGCTTCTGTGCGTCGCGCACGTTGCTGTTGAGGAACACGCTCATGCCCAGGCGCAGGTTGCTCACGAGGCGGCCGTGCAGTTCGGCGATCTCGGCCATGCCGGCATCCGAGAACGCGCGGCCCTTGCGGATCTTCTTGTCCTCGATGTCGGTGAGCACGCGCTCGATGATGTCGCCCACCTGCTCCATGTTGATGGTGAAGCTGATGATGTCGGTCCAGCGCCGGCTTTCTTCCTCGCCCAGCGCCTCGCGCGAGATCTTGGTCAGGTAGTACTTGATGGAGGAATAGAGCTCGTCCACCTCGTCGTCCATCTTGCGCAGGCGCTCGGACAGCTGCAGGTCGTTCTTGCGGATCACGTCGAGCATGCCGAGCAGCATGGTCTCGACCACGTCGGCCTGGTAGAGCGCCTCCCGGGCGGCGCACGAGATGGCCAGCGAGGGCGTGGAGAGGGCCGAGGGATCGAGGTGGTGCGGCCTGCGGCTCTGGGGCCCCTCGGGCTTGGGCAGCAGGCGCGTGACGGCGGTGGCCACCGACTGCGTGAAGGCGATGAAGCCCAGGCTGATGACCACGTTGAAGCCCAGGTGGAAGAGCACCACGCCCTGGGCCATGCCCGGCATGAGCGGCTGCACGTGGCGCAGCCACAGCCCCACGAAGGGCGCCACCAGCAACACGCCCATGAGCTTGAAGATCAGGTTGCCCACGGTGACCTGCCGAACCTCCACGGCCGACTTGGCGGTGGTGAGCACCGCCAGCAGCCCGCTGCCGAGGTTGGCCCCCAGCACCAGCCCGAGCGCCACGTCCATCGGCACCACGTGCGAGGCCGCCATGGCCGAGATCAGCAGCACGATGGCGAGGCTGGAGTAGGCGAGCACGGCGAGCATCGCGCCCATGGCCACTTCCAGCACCAGGTCGCTGTTGATCGAGCCGAGCATGGCGCGGATGACGGGCGAGGCCAGCATCGGCCCGCTGGCCTGCACGACCATCTCCAGCGCGAGCAGCATGAGGCCCAGGCCGATGAGCACGCGGCCCACGCGCCCGGCGGTGCTGGCCTGCCGCGAGACGAACAGCACCACGCCCACGAAGATGAAGAGCGGCGACAGCCACGACAGGTCGGTGGAGAAGAGCACCGACATGAGCGCCGTGCCCACGTCGGCCCCGCGCATCACCGCGAGCGCGGCCGGCAGCGTGATGAGCCCCTGGCCCACGAACGAGGAGGTCATGAGCGAGGTGGCCGTGCTCGACTGCACCAGCGCCGTGACGCCGATGCCCGAGAGCGCCGCCGAGAAGCGGTTGCCCATGCTGCGCGCGAGCAGCGTGCGCAGGTTGGCGCCGAACACGCGCAGCACCCCGGTACGCACGAGGTGCGTACCCCAGACCAGCAGGGCCACGGCGGCCAGCAGATTCAACAGGTGCTTCATTGAGGGTGTCGATGTCTCGTGGAGAGCGGCAGCGCTGTGGCCCGCGCCGCTGTCCGGGGGGCACAGCATACTCCTGAATCCATAGCAATCGACCAGCAATCGCGGGTGGGGTCGGGTCACATGGGCGGCCCGTGCGGCGGGAATGTCCGTTCGCATACCGGGCATCTGCTTCGCAGGGGGTGGCCTGCCCGGGAAAGCCCGTTTCTACGCTCGGCTCTTCAACTCATACATAGCACGGGAGAAGCCATGGTTATTCAACGCAAGAGCGGGCTGGAGCCGCGGACTGCCCATTCCATCGCGGCGGACACGGCGGCTGGGAATCCACCGGTACGTACGTCGAGTCCACCGCCCGGGACGACGATCACGTTGGCCGGCAGGAGCGTGACCCTGCAGACGCAGTCCAAGGACTCGGGGCCTCCACCCACCCGCACGCCTCCTCCATTGAGTGCGCCCAGGTCGAACGCGGTGCTCCATCGCAAATCCGCTGAAGAACTGTCGAAATCCTCCAATGCCGCAGCGCTTGCCGAGGCACGGGCCGGCAAAGCAGTGGCCATGGCTGAGACTGAGGCCCCTTCAGCTCGCTCTGCGGCCTACCCGGGGGAGACGGCCAACACGGCTGAATGGCGCGATTCGGCGGCCCATGGAATCCTGAAGATGGAGCGGTTCGTCAGCGATGCGGGGAAAGCGGCTGCGGGAAACCAGGAGGAGATGCAGGCCCGGATCAAAACCCTGAAAAACATGTCATTGCTCCGAGCCGAAGTGTTCCACTTCCAGGCAGAACTCCGCCAGCAGATGAGCCGCCTGAGCGAACACTCCGACAAGGCTCAGAACGAGAGTTGGGTCAAGGCGACAGCGGTCAATTTGGAGTCGGTGTTCCAGAGGGCCGAGGCCGAGGTTGAGGCACATGCCATGCCGGCGCGGCAGAACACGGTGCCCGACGCGGATTCGGATTCGGACGTGTTTGAGGACGCGCGCCTGGAATTCGATTCAGATTCGGATTCGGATTCGGATTCGGACACGGAAGTGGACACGGAAGTGAGCTCGCATGAGGGCACCGACATTGACGCGAACACGGATACGGACACCGATGCTTCGCAAGTCCAGTCCGAGCCACCGGAAGCAACGGTCAGCCCACGTGCCGGTGAAACGAGCATGCCGACCCCGCCCGCAGATCGGGATGCCTCGGTGGACGCCACTGTGATCTCCACCGACCACGTCGCCGGCTCTGCAGCTACCGAGGCACCCCCGGAGCTTTCTGAGAGCGCTGCGAATGCAGTGCGCGATGGCATGGCCCGCGATCTCCTGCGGCTCAACACCATGTACATGGGATATCACGTCAGTGGAGTGCTGGACCTCGTCGGAAACGTGCGTGCGATGGACAGACGAATCGCAAAATTGGAGGAGTTACTCGCGCAAAAAGAGGAGATGCTGCAAGACCATGCAGATCTCAAGGAGCAACTGGCTGACCCCAATCTGCCAGCCCGGTTGGAGTGGTCGCAGTTCAAGCTGTGGCGGGCGGCGGCAGAAATGAGACCCGAAGACAAGTTCGATGAGCTGGCTGCGTCGATCAGCGACATCAGGGCCAGCATGAACAGGGGTGTGGAAGCGCTGATCTGGGATAAGGGGTACAAGAGGTCTGAGATCTTCAAGAAAGACTGACGAGCGCATTCGTACCGAGAGGCGGCCTTCAAACGAGGAAACGTTGGCGGATGGGCTCCTCAATCGATGAGCCGTCCCCCGTCGTGGAACGGATACGGCCCCTCGTACCGCCCGCTGGCCGCCAGATGGCTCACGAGCCGCCCGCCTCGCGGCAGCGCGTGCACCGCGAAGCCGGGCGGCTCCAGCGTCCAGGCCGATGCGGCATCGGGCGCCAGGTCCAGACACACCTGGTGCGCGGGCGAGGGCACGGTGGCCGCCAGCGTTCCGCCGAAGCGCACCTGGATGGCGCGGTGCAGGTGGCCGCAAACCACCCGTTCCACATGCGGGTGGCGGGCCACGATGGCCTCCAGCGCCTCGGCGCCTTCGAGCAGGCCGATGGCGTCCATGTGGCCGATGAGCGTGCGGAACGGCGGGTGGTGCATGGCGATCACGACGGGCCGCTCCCGCTGCGCCTGCAGTTCCCGCTCCAGCCAGTCCAGCCGCTGCGCGCACAGGCCGCCTTCGCTGGCGCCGGGCACCACGGTGTCGAGCGCGATCAGTTGCAGGCCGCCCACGGGAACGCTGTATTGCACGAAGCCGCCCTGGCCCAGGTAGGCGTGCTCCGGAAAGCCCGCGCGCAGTTGTTCGCGGTCGTCGTGGTTGCCGGGCAGCAGGTAGAGGGGCGTGGGTGCGAGCGGCGCGAGCAGTTCGCGCAGGTGGGCGTATTCCCCGGGCCGGCCGAAGTCGGTGAGGTCGCCCGTGACCACCACGGCGTCGGGCGGCTGCGGCATGCGCAGCACGGTGTCCACCGCCTGGCGCAGGTAGGGCGCGGTGTCCAGGCGGCCATAGGCCAGCCGGCCGGGTTCGCGGATGTGCAGGTCGGAGAGCTGCAGGAGCAGGGTGGTGGCGGTCATGCGGCGGCGCTTTCGAAAACGGACAGAAGGCGGTGCGTGGCGATGCGAAAGCCTACCCGCTCGCCTTCGCGCGCGGGGTGGTCGCGGTGCACGTCCGCGACGAGGGCAGGGTGTCCCGGCACGGCCAGCGTGAGCTGCACGCGGTCGCCCAGGAAGCTGCGGCGTGCCACCTCGGCGTGGCCCCAGTCGGGCAGGGCCGGGCCGACCTCGATGTCCTCGGGGCGCACCAGCCGCGGCTCCGCGGGCTCGCCGGGCCGCGCATCGGGCAGGGCGGTGAGGTAGGGCCGGCGCAGCGCTTCGCCGGCCTGCACGCCCAGCGCGATGCGGTTCACGCGGCCCAGGAAGGTGGCCACGAAGGGGTGGGTGGGCGCGCGGTAGAGCGTCTCGTCGTCGCCCACCTGCACGATGCGGCCGGACTGCATCACGGCCAGGCGGTCGGCGATGGCGAGGGCCTCCTGCTGGTCGTGCGTGACGTGGATGGCCGTGATGTGCAGCCGGCGCAGCAGCTCGGCCAGTTCGCCGCGCAGCGATTCCTTGAGCTTGGCGTCCAGTGCCGTCAGCGGCTCGTCGAGCAGCAGCACGCGCGGGCGCACGGCCACGGCGCGCGCCAGGGCCACGCGCTGGCGCTGGCCGCCCGAGAGTTCGGCAGGGCGCTTCTGCTCCAGGCCGCCCAGGCGCACCAGATCGACCAGCTCGCCCACCACGCGGCGGCGCTCGGCCTCGGCCACGCCGCGGATCTTCAGGCCATAGCCGATGTTGGCCTCCACCGTCATCTGCGGAAAGAGCGCGTAGTGCTGGAACACCATGCCGATGCCGCGCCGCTCGATGGGCATGTGCGTCACGTCGGTGCCGCCGAAGGCGATGCGGCTGCCCGCATCGGGCGCCTCCAGGCCTGCGATGAGGCGCAGCAGCGTGGTCTTGCCGCAGCCCGAGGGGCCCAGCAGCGCCAGCACTTCGCCGGGCTCCACGGCCAGATCCGTGGGCTGCAGGCCGCGCGTGCCGTCGGCGTAGGTTTTCGCGCAGCGGACGACGTCCACGCGCGTGCGTTCAGTTTCCATGGTGTTTCTCGATGAGGTCGCCCAGGGCCTGCAGGCCCCAGAGCACCGGCAGGATGACGAGCAGGAAGACGAGGGTGTAGGCCGAGCCGATCTCGATGCGCATCGAGGCATAGCTGTCGGCCAGGCCCACGGGCAGCGTGCGCGTGAGCGGGGTGTGCAGCATCCAGGTGAGGTTGAATTCGCCCACCGAGAGCGTGAACACCATCAGGCTGCCTGCCACGATGGCCGGCAGCACGGCCGGCACCAGCACCCCCAGGAAGCGCTGCGCGAACGAGGCGCCCAGCGAGCGCGCGGCCTCCTCCAGCGAGCGCAGTTCGTCCCTGCGGAAAGCCGCGGCCACGGTGCGCACCATGAAGGGCAGCGTGAACACCATGTGGCCCACGAGGATGAAGGCGAAGCTCTGGCGAAAGCCCGCAAGCGTGCCGTAGGCCAGGATCAGCGCGAGCGCGCTCGCCAGGCCCGGCACGGCCACGGGCAGGGTGAGCCATTCCTCGAACAGCCCCGCGGCGCGCGACCGGCTGCGCGCGAGCGCGTAGGCGCAGGGCACGCCGAGCAGCAGGTTGCCCAGCACGCACAGAAGGCCGATCAGCAGCGAGGCGCCCACGGTGCCGCCGTACAGCTCCCAGACCTCGGACAGCCAGCGGGTGGTGAAGCCGCTCTTCAGGCCCACCGCATAGTTGCCCACGAGGCCGGCGACGACCGACAGGGCGATGGGCGCCAGCATGAACAGCGCCACCAGCGCGGTGAGGGCCACGAGTGGCAGCGGGGCCTGGCGTGCATTGCGCATCGCGTGCGTCCTTTTCTTCGCGGGTTCAGAAAGCGGCGGGGCCGCCCCAGCGGCGGGCCCCCCGGAGCACCAGCCACGTGATGAGCCCGAGCGCGATCGACAGGCTCGCGGCCAGCGGGAAGTTGGCGTAGTTGGTGAATTCGTTGTAGATGGTGATGGGCAGCACCTCGAACTTCGCCGAGAGCGTGAAGGCGGTGCCGAAGGCGCCCATGGCCGTGGCGAACACCACCGAGCCGCAGGCCAGCGTGGCGGGCGCGAGCTCGGGCCACCACACGTCGCGCGCCACGCGCCAGCGCGTGGCGCCGAGCGAGCGCGCGGCCTCTTCCCGCTGCGCATCCATCGCGCCGGCCGCCGCCGTGTAGGCGGCGATGGCGCGCGGCAGCGAGAAGTAGAGGTACGCGAGGAACAGCCCCGCGAACCCGTAGGCGAAGGTGGCGCGGCCCAGGCCCAGTGCGTCCGTGATATCGGCCACCACGCCCTGGCGGCCGCCCAGCAGGATCATGAAAAACCCCACGATCACGCCGGGGAACGACAGCGGCAGCGTGAGCAGCGACAGCAGCAGCCGCCGGCCCGCGAAGCGCTGGCGCGCCAGCGTGATGCCCACCAGCGCGCCCAGCAGCAGCGTGGCGGCCGTCACGCCGAGCGAGAGGCCCAGCGTCTGCAGCAGGCTGCGCAGGTAGCGGCCGTTCGTGAGCACGGCGAAATAGGCGCTCCCGCCATCGCGGGCCGGCAGCGCCAGCAGCTGCGCCACGGGCAGCAGCCAGAAGGCGGCGAAGAAGGCCGCCGCCGGCGCGGCGCAGGCGAGCAGCAGGGGGCGGGAAGGAGCGAAGCCGGACGCCATGGCGATGGGTGCGCGCGAGCGGGCCGGGGCGGCCTAGCGCACGTCCTTCAGGTAGCGGTCGGAGAAGGCCTTCTGCACGGCGGCCATGCGGGCATAGTCCACCGTCTTCGCGCGGGCGTATTCGCTCGCGGGCAGGAAGCGGGCCTGCACGTCCGCCGGCATCGCATTCGCGCGCACGGGGCGCAGATAGGCGTTGGCCCAGATCGCCTGGCCTTCGTCGGAGAGCACGAAGTCCAGCACCTTCTTCGCGTCGGCGGCGTGCGGCGCATTGGCCACCAGGCTCATCACGTAGGGCACGACCACGGTGCCCTCGGCGGGGATCACGAAGCGCACGTTGGCCTGGTCCTTGTAGCGCGCGCGGTAGGCGTTGAAGTCGTAGTCGAGCAAGATTGCGATCTCGCCCGAGAGCACGCGCGCATAGGCCGTCTGCTTGGGCACGATGGGGTCGTTCTTCTGCAGCGCCTTGAAGTAGTCGATGCCGGGGCCGAAGTCGTCCAGCGTGCCGCCGCGCGCCTGGTTCACGGCCACCGCGCCCACGTAGCCCACGAAGGCCGAGGCCGGGTCCAGGTAGCCGATCAGGCCCTTGTATTCGGGCTTGAGCAGGTCGGCCCAGGACGTGGGCACGGGCTTGCCCTTGAGCGCATCGACGTTGACCATGAAGCCCAGCGTGCCGGAGTGGATCGTGAACCAGTGGCCGGCGGGGTCCTTCAGGCCCTCGGGAATGTCCTTCCAGCCGGCGGGCTGGTAGGGCGCGACCACGCCGTCCTTCTGTGCCTGGATGGCGAAGGTCACGCCGAGGTAGGTCACGTCGGCTACGGGCCGTGCGCGCTCGGCCACCAGCTGCGCGAGCGACTGGCCGGAGTTCTTGTTGTCCGGCGGCACCGTCACGCCGGTGCGGGCCTTGATGGCGCGGATCTGGCTGCCCCAGTCGGCCCATTCGGGCGGGCAGTTGTAGCAGATGGCGACCTGCGCGAAGGCGCTGCCCGTGGCGGCCAGGCCGAGGGCGAGCGCGGCGGCGCGGGCAAGTTTCTGGAAGGTGGATCGCATCGGAGGCTCCTTGATGGGCGAGGGGGAGAGGGCGGTAAGAGAAGAGGATGCAGGGGGGCGGGCGGTCCGTCAGGCGCGGGCGCACGACTCCCCGGCGCGGAATTGGTGGGGCAGGGTCAGGCTGGCCCCGGGCGGCAGCGGCGCACCGGCGGCCATGGCCTGGATCAGCAACTCGACGCTGTGCCGGCCGATGTCGGCATTGGGCTGGGCCACGGTGCCCAGCACGGGGGTGAGCTCCTGCCCCAGCGCGATGCCGTCGAAGCCCACCACGCTCAGCTCGCGCGGCACGGCGAGGCCCGCCATGTGCGCGGCGCGCAGGCAGCGCAGGGCGATGAGGTCGTTGGAGCACACGAGCGCCGTGGGGCGCGTGGCGGCCTGCAGCAGCGCGGCCAATTCCTGAACGGCGGTCTCCACGAAGGGCACTTCCACCACGGGCGCGTCGGCCAGCCCGGCGGCGGCCATGCCCCGGCGAAAGCCCCGGCAGCGCTGCTGCGCGCGGTCGGAGGCGGCGAGATGGCCGCTCACCATGGTGATGCGCCGGTGGCCCAGCGCCACGAGCCGCGCCACCAGATCGGCCACGGCCGCCTCGCCATCCACCGACACGCAGGGGTGTGCCGGGTGGCGGTTGTAGGCCAGCACATAGGGCAGTCCGGACCCGGCCAGCCGCGCGAGCGCCCGCGAATCCCCGGGGCTGGAGACCACCAGGATCATGCCGTCCACGCGGCCCGCCTGCAGCTGGTGCACCGCGCGCTCTTCCTGCGCGAGCGCGTAGTCGGTGGTGCAGGGCAGGATGGCATAGCCCCCCAGCGCCGCCGCGCGCGCGATGCCCTCCAGGCATTCGGCGAACACCGGGTTGAGCAGCGTGGGCAGCACCACGCCGATGACGCGGCTGCGCTGCGTGCGCAGCGTGCGGGCGCTGGCATTGGGCGTGTAGCCCAGCCTTTCGGCCACACCGTGCACCAGTTCGAGCGTGGCGGGTGTGACCTTGTCCGGCAGATTGAAGGCGCGGGACACGGTGGCGACCGAAACCCCGGCTTCGCGGGCGACGTCCTGGATGGTCATGGGGTGGGGAAAATGCAGGGGAAGGCCATGTAATCGATTTCATGGCATTGAAGCGCGGCTGCGTGACGGGGTGGTGACAACCGCTGACTCGGGTGAAACGCACTGGCTTCGCACCCTGCCCAGCGCATTCGCAGCAGGTGTCAGCTAGCACGGTGATGCCCTCGTAACCTTGCCTCCCGGGACCGCATAGGGCGGCCTGGGGATGGCTTGAGAGGGCGCAAGCCCGCGCGTTCAGTGCCCGCGGGCCATCCGTTTCCCAGCCGGGCGCTGGATTCCAGGAGCCGGCCCATGGTGTCGCCGCTTTCGTCCCGAGGTCATCCATCGACTGCGCCCGCGCAGGGGCCGCCGCAGGCCGCCGTGCCGCCTTCGCCCGGCAGGCGGGCTGCCAGTGTGCAGAGCGCGCCGGTCCCCGGTTTGCGGCCGCTGGCGTCTGGTGGCGTGCCCGGGGGGGAACATGCGGCGCTGCGCCCGCGCCAGGCGCTGTCCTCCGCGTCCGAAGGCCGGTTGCGCGGCTACGTCATGGCCCTGGCCATCGACGGCCGTCATCTGGACGTCGGCCCGGATCTCGCACGGCTGCGCCAGGCCACTGCCACGGCCGAAAAAGTCCGTTGGCTCCTGCCCCTGGGCCGCGGCAACGTCATCGATGATGTGTTGCGGTCCGACCACCAGAGTTCGCGCAATGTGGAGGCCGGCCGCACCGTGAAGGATGCGCTCGTGCGCCGAGGCATGCCGAATATTCCGGCCTATGCCGCCGGAGGCCTGATCGCCCGGGCCGGCAATTGCGGGGAGTTCGCGGCCGTGGGCATCCTGCTGCATGTGCCTTTGCTGAAGGCGAAGGTGCCGCAGAGCCAGGAGGCGGAGTCGATCTACCTCGTGAAATCCCAGCGGATCGAGCACGACTGGGTGGAGCTGCGGGATGAACGGGGACCGCAGTACCACGTGGTGCTGGACCCCTGGCTGCGGGGGCCGGCGGTTTTCTCCCGCGACAGCCAGTGGGGCGGGCACCCCGACGATTTCAGGTTGGTTTCCGGGTACGACCGCGCAGCGGGATTGAAGGACCGGGAGACTTTGGACAAAACCCTCGCAACGTCGACTCCGGCGCTGCAGGCGCGCTTTCGGCGGGGCCTGCAGGAAGTCGGCCCCACGCTGCGCTACGACCCCAAGACGGTCTATCCGCCCATGTCGGTGGTGGGGCGTGGATTCGAGCGGCGGGTGCAGGCAAAGATGTCGCAACCGTTGAATGAGGCCCGGGCGGCCAGGTGGGGTGTCCCCATCGACGCGCTGGCTGTTCCGCGCAGCATGAAGACAGCTCGGCGCGCGGTACTCAACGATGTGCTGGCCGTGGGCGTGGCGCGCACGATGACCCCGGGCCTGGGAATCAAGGCGGCCCAGGGCGAGGCCCCGGAACTGCTCCACGCCGCAGGCCATCGGCTTCGCGACAAGGGCCGCTGACCGGCCCTCCCGGTCAGGAGTGCTTCGCCGGGGCCGGTCCAGGCCTCAGGAGGATTTGCGCACCCGCAGCAGCTCGTCCAGGATCAGGCACGCCGCCCCGACGGTGATCGCCGAATCCGCGAGGTTGAAAGCCGGAAAATGCCAGCCGCGCGCGTGGAAGTCGAGGAAGTCCACCACGTAGCCGTGCATCATGCGGTCCACCACGTTGCCGATCGCGCCGCCCAGGATGCTGGAGAGCGCGAAGCAGAAGAGCCGCTGCCCCGGGTGCGCGCGCAGCTGCCACACGATGAAGAGCGCGGCGGCCACGCCGATGCCCGTGAACACCCAGCGCTGCCAGCCGCCCGCATCCGCCAGGAACGAGAACGCGGCACCGGTGTTGTGGGCGCGCACGATGTTGAAGAAGCTGGTGATGGTGGTGGCGTCGCCCAGCCGGTAATAGCCCAGGATCAGCGTCTTGGTGAACTGGTCGGCCACCAGGATGAACAGTGCCCAGACCAGCCAGGGCCACAGGGCGCCGCGCCCCGCCGCATTGCCGCGGGCGGCCATCAGGCGTGCTCCCGGCGCTCGCCGGTGCCGAACAGGTTGCTGGTGCAGCGGCCGCACAGCGTGGGGTGGGCGGCGTCGTGGCTCACGTCGGCGCGGTAGTGCCAGCAGCGCTCGCATTTGGGGTCTGAGCTGGGTCGGGTCGCGATATCCATTGCGTTTCCTGCTACTAATTCGATAGCGGATGTGATGAAGACGAACTTCAGATCGTCGCCCAGGCTGGCGAGCAGCGCATGGTCCTCGGGCGGCACCGTGAGCGTGACGACGGCCTGCAGCGAGGCGCCCACCTGGCCGGCTGCGCGCAGGGTCTCGATCTCCTTGTTCACCGCGTCGCGCAGCTCGCGGATGCGCGCCCACTTGGCGGCCAGGCCCTGGTCGGCGCCGGGCAGCGTGGCATAGGTTTCCAGGAAGATGGACTCGGAGCCGCCGAACACCTTCCAGGCCTCCTCGGCCGTGAACGACAGGAACGGCGCCATCCAGCGCAGCATCGCGTGCGTGATCTGGTGCAGCGCGGTCTGGGCGCTGCGGCGCGCGAGGCTCTTGGGCGCGGTGGTGTAGAGGCGGTCCTTGAGCACGTCGAGGTAGAAGCCGCCCAGGTCTTCCGAGCAGTAGAGCTGCAGCTTGGCGACCACCGGGTGGAACTCGTACACCTTGTAGTGCGCCAGCACCTCGGCCTGGAAGGCGGCCGCGCGGGTGAGCGCGTAGCGGTCGATCTCCAGCATCTGCTCGAACGGCACGGCATCGGCCTGCGGATCGAAGTCGCTCACGTTGGCCAGCAGGAAGCGCAGCGTGTTGCGAATGCGGCGGTAGGCATCGACCACGCGCGCCAGGATCTTGTCGTCGCCCGCGATGTCGCCCGAGTAGTCGCTGGCGGCCACCCAGAGGCGGATGATCTCGGCGCCGAGCTTCTTGTTGATCTCCTGCGGGTCGATGCCGTTGCCGAGCGACTTGCTCATCTTGCGGCCCTGGCTGTCCACCGTGAAGCCGTGCGTGAGCAGGCCCTTGTACGGCGCGCGGCCGTAGAGCGCGCAGGCCAGCAGCAGCGAGGAGTGGAACCAGCCGCGGTGCTGGTCGTGGCCCTCCAGGTACAGGTCGGCCTCGGGGCCGCTGTCGTGGTGCACGCCCGGGTGCGTGCCGCGCAGCACGTGGCTGAAGGTGGAGCCCGAGTCGAACCACACCTCCAGGATGTCGGTGCTCTTGGTGTAGTGGGGCGCGTCCTCGGCGCCGAGGATGTCTTCGACCGCCACGCGGCTCCAGGCCTCGATGCCGCCCTGCTCGACGATATCGGCCGCCTGGTCGAGGATCTCCATCGTGCGCGGATGCAGCTCGCCCGAATCCTTGTGCAGGAAGAACGGGATCGGCACGCCCCAGCTGCGCTGGCGCGAGATGCACCAGTCGGGCCGGTTGGCGATCATGTCGTGCAGGCGGGCCTTGCCGTTCTCGGGGTAGAAGCCGGTGTGCTCGATGGCCTCCAGCGCAAGCTGGCGCAGCGTCTTCGGGGCCTTGTCCTTCGTGAACACGCCTTCGCCCTCGTCCATGCGGACGAACCACTGCGCGGCCGCGCGGTAGATCACGGGGGTCTTGTGGCGCCAGCAGTGCGGGTAGCTGTGGACGATGTCCTTGGTGGCCATCAGGCGGCCGGCATCGCGCAGCGCCTCGATGATGACCGGCACGGCCTTCCAGATGTGCTGGCCGCCGAACAGCGGGAAATCGGCCGCGTAGGTGCCGTTGCCCTGCACGGGGTTGAGGATGTCCTCCAGGGCCATGCCGTTGGCGCGGCAGGAGTTGAAATCCTCCAGGCCATAGGCGGGCGAGGAGTGCACGATGCCGGTGCCGTCGTCGGCGGTGGCGTAGTCGGCCAGGAACACGGGCGCGGTGCGGCGGAAGCCCTCGTGCACGTCGTGCAGCGGGTGCTCGAACTCCAGCCCGCCGAGCTTCTCGCCCGGCGTGGTGGCCAGCACGCGGCCTTCCAGGCCCCAGCGCTGCAGGCACGATTCCACGAGGGGCTCGGCCAGCACGAACAGGCCGCGGTCGGTCTCCACCAGGGCGAAGCGGATCTCCGGGTTGAGGTTCAGCGCCTGGTTGGCGGGAATGGTCCAGGCCGTCGTGGTCCAGATCACGATGAAGGCATCGCGCGCCAGCGCCGGCAGGCCGAAGGCGGCGGCCAGCGCCGCGGGGTCATGGGCCTTGAAGGCCACGTCCAGCGTGGTGCTCTTCTTGTCCGCGTACTCGATCTCGAACTCGGCGAGCGAGGAGCCGCAGTCGAAGCACCAGTACACGGGCTTGAGGCCGCGGTAGACGAAGCCGCGCTCGATCACGCGCTTGAAGGCGCGGATCTCGCCCGCCTCGTTGGCGAAGTTCATCGTCTTGTAGGGGTTGTCCCATTCGCCGAGCACGCCCAGGCGCTGGAAGTCGGCCATCTGCTGCGCGATCTGCTCGGTGGCGTAGGCGCGGCTCTTGGCCTGCATGTCGTCGCGCGAGAGGTTGCGGCCGTGCTTCTTCTCGATGGCGTTCTCGATCGGCAGGCCGTGGCAGTCCCAGCCCGGCACGTAGAGCGCGTCGAAGCCCTCCAGCTGGCGCGCCTTGGTGATCATGTCCTTGAGGATCTTGTTCACCGCGTGGCCCATGTGGATCTGGCCGTTGGCGTAGGGCGGGCCGTCGTGCAGGATGAATTTCGGGGCGCCGCAGCGCGCGTCGCGCAGCTTCTTGTAGATGCCCTTCTCGTCCCATTCCTTCACCCAGCCGGGTTCGCGCTTGGGCAGGTCGCCGCGCATGGGGAAGGGTGTGTCGGGCAGGTTCAGCGTGGCGCGGTAGTCGGTGCCGGGGCTGGCTTCGGTGGCGGAGTTCGTGGTGTCGGACATGGCTGGGCTGGAGGGGGCATGGCTGCCGGCGATGGGCGGGCCGCCAGGACGGGAAGGGTGGGGAGCCGGGACTGCGCCGGAGCGGGTTCGATGCGGGCGGACGGGCCGCGCCGGCGTCAAATTCGGTCGCGCGTGGTCTGGCGACGGGTTTCCGTGTAGCTGGCGGCGGGCGTGGAGGCGAAGTACGCCCGGGCGTCATCGCAATCCTTGGCGATGCCGGCGGTGAGGGCGTCGAAGCTGTCGTATTTCAGCTCGTCGTGCAATTTGCGCAGGAGTTCCACGCGGATGATTTTACCGTAGGCCCCCTCGGGCCCCAGGCCGGGCGGCCATTGCAGGCAATGCGTCTCCAGCAGCACGCGGCCGCCATTGACGTCATCGGGGTCGAGCGAGGGGCGCACCCCCAGGTTGGCCACGCCGGGCAGGGGCTCGTCGCCGAGGCCGTGCACGCGCACGGCGAAGATGCCGCTGGCGGCCGGCTTCCAGTGGGCGAAGCGCAGGTTCAGCGTGCGAAAGCCGTCGCCCGCGCCGTCCGCGCTCGCGCCCAGCGCGCGGCCCAGCTTGCGCCCGTGCACCACGTGGCCGCTGATGGCATAGGGGCGGCCCAGCAGCGCCGCCGCCGCGTCCATGTCGCCGCGCGCCAGCGCATCGCGCACGGCCGAGCTGGAAACGCGCAGGCCGTGCACCTCGTAGCTGTTCATGCGCGCCACCTCGAAGCCCTGGCCGCGCCCGGCCGCGTCGAGCATGGCGTAGTCGCCCGCGCGCTGGGCGCCGAAGCGGAAGTCGTCACCCACCAGCACGTAGCGCGCACCCAGGCCGCGCACCAGCACGTCGTCGATGAAGGCCTGCGGAGACTGCCGCGCGAGCCGCTCGTTGAAGGGCAGCACCACCGTCTGCTGCACGCCGCAGCGCGCCAGCTCCTCCAGCTTGTCGCGCAGCGTGCCGATGCGCGCGGGCGCGAGTCCGGGGCGCTGCAGCGCCCCGGCGAAATAGTCGCGCGGATGGGGCTCGAAGGTGAGCACGCAGCTGTCCACACCGCGGTGCGCGGCCTCGCTGCTCAGCAGCGCCAGCATGGCCTGGTGGCCACGGTGCACGCCGTCGAAGTTGCCGATGGTGACCGCGCAGGCGGGGGCGATGCCGGGGTGATGGAAGCCTCGGAAGATCTTCATCGGATTGCTAGTTTTTTGATAGCGCAATGCGCAGGTGTACCAAGCGCTGGACGCTAATCTGTCATGAAATAGGAGTATATTGTGCGGCACGGGCGGCCGCGCGCTGCTCGCGAGACATCAGCGTTCCGAATCTTGTCGTGTTGCAGGAGGATGTTGTGAAGGTCTTGAAGCTGTCGGCCCAGGGGCTGCCGCAATCGTGGATTTCGCTCGAACAGGCGGTCACGCACTATGCCGCGGGCGAGGTGCGCTGGGAGTCCGGCGGGCCCATCGCGGTCTTTCGCGGCGGGCACAACGCGCTCACGGGCGAGCAGTCGGTCATCGAGGTCAACAGCATCGTTGGCACCAAGGGCGTGCCCAACATCAATCCGTTCGACCTGCGGCCCGCCCTCACCAACAGCAAGCTCTTCGCGCGCGACCGCAACGTCTGCGCCTACTGCGGCGGGCATTTCCACGAGGAAGACCTCACGCGCGAGCACATCGTGCCGTATGCCCGCAACGGCGTGGACCACTGGATGAACGTGGTCACCGCCTGCCGCCCCTGCAACCACCGCAAGGGCCCGCGCACGCCAGAGCAGGCGCACATGCCGCTGCTCTATGCCCCCTACGTGCCCAGCCTGTGGGAGGACTTCATCCTGCGCAACCGGCGCATCCTGGCCGACCAGATGGAGTTCCTGATGGCGCACGTGCCCAAGTCGTCGCGGCTGCTGAGTTGATCCGCCCCGCCATGGGGCCCCGCGCCGCGTGCGCGGCCGCTGGCGGCGCGCGGCAGAGGGCGGCGCCACCGTGGCGCCCTGGATGCCATGCCGCGCGAGGGCATCGGCCACGAAGCCGCAGGCCCTGGCCTCTTCCACGAATGCCGCGATGCCGGGCGTGCGGCCCGCGCGGCGCTCCTCCTCATCCCGCCGCGGCGGGCGCGCGCAGCGTTTCTCCCGCCTGCGCGAAGGCCTCGGCCAGATAGTCCACGAACACCCGCACGCGGCTGGAGAGCCGGTGCCGCTGCGGATACACCGCATGGATGTCGGCGGCGGGCGTGTCGTACTGCGGCAGCACCTGCACGAGCCGGCCGCTGCGCAGGTAGCGGTTCACGTCCCACTCGGCGCGCAGCAGGATGCCGTGCCCGTCCAGCGCCCAGCGCACGGCGATTTCGCCGTCGTTGGTGCTGAGGTGGCCATGGGTCTTCACGGATTCCGCGCGCTGGCGCGCGCCCCGCCCCGCGCCGAGGCGCCACAGGCCGTAGGCCTCGTCGCCCTGGCGGATGCCGATGCACTGGTGCCGCTCCAGCTCGCGCGGGGTGCGGGGCGTGCCGTGCTGGCGCAGGTAGGACGGCGCGGCGCAGAGGATGCGGCGGTTGGGTGCGAGGCGCTGCGCGATCACGCGCGCCTCGGGCGGCTCGCCGAAGCGGATGCAGACGTCGTAGGCGTCCTCGGTGAGCGCGGGCGGGTGCACCGACAGCTGCAGCTGGATCTCCACGTCCGGGTGCCGCCGCGCGAAGCGCGAGATCAGCGGCGCGACGTGCATGCGCCCGAAGCCCAGCGTCGCGTTCATGCGCAGCAGACCGCGCGGCGCCCCGCGCGACTGGCCCAGCAGTTCGTTGAGCCCGTCGATGTCCGCGAGGATGCGGCGCGCGTGCTCCAGGAACACCTCGCCCTCGGGCGTGAGGCCCATGCGCCGCGTGCTGCGGGTGACCAGCGCGACGCCGGTGCGCGTCTCCATCTGCGACAGCCGCTTGCTCACGGCGGCGGTGGAGATGCCCAGCTCGCGCGCGGCCGCGCTCAGCGATGCGCTGCCCGCGAGGGTGGAGAAAAAGCCCAGTTCGGCGGGCTGGATGCCGGCGGATGCGGTGTTTTTCATCGTTAACCTGGATTCAACAATGGGTTGAGTTTCGCACCGATCCGGGGCGGCCTGCGCGCCCTAGAGTCCGCAGCGTCATACCACCGCATTTGCATTGCACTGGAGCAGGAGCCGCGCATGAAGACCTACAGGATCGCCACCATTCCCGGAGACGGCATCGGCAAGGAAGTGATTCCCGCCGGGCGGCAGGTGCTGGAGGCCCTGGCCGCGTCGGGCGAGGGCTTCCGGTTCGAGTTCGAAGACTTTGGCTGGGGCGGTGACTGGTACCGCGCCCATGGCGAGATGATGCCGGCCGACGGCCTGGACGCGCTGCGCGGCAAGGATGCGATCCTTTTCGGGTCCGCGGGCGACCCGCACATCCCGGACCACATCACGCTCTGGGGCCTGCGCCTGAAGATCTGCCAGGGGTTCGACCAGTACGCCAACGTGCGGCCCACGCGCATCCTGCCGGGCATCGACGCGCCGCTCAAGCGCTGCGGCCCGGGCGATCTGGACTGGGTGATCGTGCGCGAGAACTCCGAGGGCGAGTACGCCGGCGTGGGCGGGCGCGTGCACCAGGGCCACCCGCTGGAGGCGGCCACCGACGTGTCGATGATGACCCGCGCGGGCGTGGAGCGCATCATGCGCTTCGCCTTCCAATTGGCCCGCTCGCGGCCGCGCAGGCAGCTCACCGTGGTCACCAAGAGCAACGCGCAGCGCCACGCGATGGTGATGTGGGACGAGATCGCGCTGCAGGTCTCGCGCGAGTTCCCCGAGGTCGCCTGGGACAAGGAGCTGGTGGATGCCGCCACGGCGCGCATGGTGAACCGCCCGCGCACGCTCGACACCATCGTCGCCACCAACTTGCATGCCGACATCCTGAGCGACCTGGCCGCCGCGCTGGCGGGCAGCCTGGGCATCGCGCCCACGGGCAACATCGACCCCGAGCGCCGCTATCCGTCCATGTTCGAGCCCATCCATGGCTCCGCCTTCGACATCATGGGTCAGGGGCTCGCCAATCCGGTCGGCACCTTCTGGTCGTGCGTGATGCTGCTGGAGCACCTGGGCGAGGCGGCGGCGGCCGCGCGGCTCATGGCGGCCGTGGAGCAGGTCACGGCCGACCCGGCGCTGCACACGGGCGACCTGGGCGGGCGCGCCACCACCGCGCAGGTGACTGCCGCCGTGTGCGGCCGGCTGCAGGCGGGCGGCGTTCGCCGCGCCGCCTGAGCCGGGCCGTTTCCCTCGCGCGCACCGTGCCCGGCGAAGCGCCATGAGCGGCCCCACGGACCCCCGCGCGCTGCTGCGCCGCATGTTCGATGCGGCGGTCGCGGCGGCCCGGCCTGAGGTGTGCGTGCCGCCGCACCTGCCGCCGCCGCCCCGGGGCCGCACCGTGGTGATCGGCGCGGGCAAGGCCGCGGCCGCCATGGCGCGCGCGGTGGAGGCGCACTGGCCTGGACCGCTCTCGGGCCTGGTCGTGACGCGCTACGGCCACGCCGTGCCGTGCGAGCGCATCGGGGTGGTGGAGGCCGCGCACCCGGTGCCGGACGCGGCGGGCGAGGCGGCCGCGCGGCGCATGCTCGCGCTCGTGCAGGGCCTGGGTGCGGACGATCTGGTGCTATGCCTCGTCTCGGGCGGCGGCTCCGCGCTGCTGCCCCTGCCGTGGCCGGGCCTCGCGCTGCACGACAAGCAGGCGATCGGCCGCGCGCTGCTGGCCAGCGGCGCGGACATCGCGGAGATGAACTGCGTGCGCCGCCATCTTTCGGCCATCAAGGGCGGGCGCCTCGCGGTGGCCTGCCACCCGGCGCGGGTGGTGAACCTGCTGCTGTCGGACGTGCCGGGCGACGATCCGGTGGACATCGCCTCCGGCCCCACGGTCGCCGATCCCACGACCTGCCGCGATGCCCTGGAGATCGCGGACCGCTACCGGATCGCGCTGCCGCCGCCCGCGCGGGCCGCGCTGGAGAGCGGCGAGGCCGAGACCCCGAAGCCGGGCGATGCCCGCCTCGCGCGGGTCGAGACGCGGCTGGTCGCCACGCCGCAGGCCGCGCTGGAGGCCGCCGCGCACGCGGGGCGCGAGGCGGGCTGGCCGGTGCACATCCTGGGCGATGCCATCGAGGGCGAGGCGCGCGCGGTGGGCCGGGCCATGGCCGGCATCGCACTGCAGGTGGCGCGGCGTGGCCAGCCGTTTGCCGGGCCCTGCGTGCTGCTGTCGGGTGGCGAGACCACCGTCACCGTGCGGGGCGCCGGGCGCGGCGGACGCAACGTGGAGTTTCTGCTGTCGCTGGCCATCGCGCTGCGCGGCGAGCCGGGCATCCACGCCCTGGCGGCCGATACCGACGGCGTGGACGGGCGCGAGGAGATCGCGGGGGCCTGGCTCGCGCCCGACTCGATGGCGCGCGCCCGGGCGCTGGGGCTGAACCCGCGCGCGCACCTGGAGGCCAACGACGGCCACGGCTTCTTCGGGGCGCTGGGCGATGCGGTCGTCACCGGGCCCACGCGGACCAACGTGAACGACTTCCGCGCGGTGCTCATCGCGCAGGCCCCCGGCCCGGGCGGCTGAAGGGCGCCGGCCCGCGCGCCGGACGGCCAGGACGGATCACCACAACCACCAAGGAGACACGCATGCCACACCCCCATGACTTCCGCATCCGCCGTCGCCCGGTCCTCGCGGCCGCGGCCTGCGCCCTGGCCCTGGCGGGCATGGGCGCGGCCCCCGCTCGGGCCCAGGCCCAGGCCTGGCCTTCGCGGCCCATCAGCCTGATCGTGCCGTTTCCCGCCGGCGGCACGACGGACGTGCTGGCCCGCGCGCTGGGCGACCGGCTGTCGCAGGCGCTGGGGCAGCCGGTCATCGTGGAAAACAAGCCCGGCGCGGGCGCCACGCTGGGGGCCGACTACGTGGCCAAGGCCCGGCCCGACGGCCACACCCTGCTGGTGGGCGCGGTGCACCACACCATCGCGAGCAGCGTGTACCGCAAGCTGCCCTACGATTTTCAGCGCGACCTCGTCGCGGTGGGGCCCATCGCCATGGTGCCCAACGTGCTCGTGGTCAACGCCGCCGTGCCGGCCACAAGCGTGGCCGAGCTGGTGGCGCTGCTCAAGGCGCAGCCCGGCAAGCTCACCTATGGCTCGAACGGCAACGGCACGGCCCAGCACCTCATCGGCACGCAGTTCGGCAACCTCACGGGCACGGTGATGACGCACGTGCCCTACAAGGGCAGCGGGCCGCTGGCCGTCGATCTGCTGAGCGGGCAGATCACCATGTCCTTCGACACGGTCACGCCCGTGCTGCAGCACATCCGCGCCGGCAAGCTGCGGGCGCTGGCGGTCACCACGGCGCAGCGCTCCTCGGCGCTGCCCGACGTGCCCACGCTGGACGAGGCGGGCCTGAAGGGGTTCGACATCGGCACCTGGTTCGGCCTGCTGGCGCCTGCCGGCACGCCCCGGGAGGTGGTGACCCGGCTCGGTGCGGAGATGGCGAAGATCATCCAGTCGCCGGATTTCCGCAAGCGCATGGAGGACATCGGCGCCGAGCCCACGGCGGGCAGCGGCGAGCAGCTCGCGCAGAAGATCCGCGCCGAGACGGCACGCTTCGCCGCGCTGGTAAAGGAGGCGAAGGTCAGCATGGATTGACCGGAGGGCCGGAGAGGGCGGCGCGTCCCACGATGCGGTCCGGGCGGAGCGGGGGCCGCGCATTCAGGGCATTCCCGCTTTCGCGGCGGTGCGGGCGATGGACATAATCGCCGGCCGCCTCGCGGCGCACCGTCCCATCGTCCTTGTCCCGGCCCCCGGGTCCTCTTCCCTCATCGGACCGCACCCATGCGCAACGCTGCAGACTCCGCTTCCTTCGTTTCCGTTTCTTCCTTTCCACCACCCGCTGCCGGCCGCCGCCGCTGGCTCGCCGCCGCCGCACTGGCCGCCGTTGCCGGCTTCGGTGCATCCGACGCGCTCGCGCAGCAGGCCCGGGAGGTGAAGCTGGGCTATGCCCTGGCCGTGAACTCGCACTACGGCGCGGCCGCCCAGGCCTGGGCCGACACGGTGGAGAAGGGCACGAACGGCGCCTTCAAGTTCAAGCAGTTCCCCTCCAGCGCGCTCGGCGGCGAGCGCGAGCTGATCGAGGGCCTGCAGCTCGGCACGGTGGAGGCGGTGATCGTCTCCACGGGCGCCCTGAGCAACTTCGTGCCCGACGTGGGCGTGGTGGACATCCCCTTCCTGTTCCGCGACACTGCGCATGCGCGCAGCGTGCTGGACGGCGCCTTCGGCCAGGAGCTGCTGGGCAAGTTCAAGGCGCGCGGGCTGGTCGCGCTGGCCTGGGGCGAGCAGGGCTTTCGCCACCTCACCAACAACAAGCACCCGGTGAAGACGCCCGCCGATCTGAGGGGCCTGAAGATCCGCGTGACCGAGAACCCGGTGCACATCACCGCCTTCCGCACGCTGGGCGCCTCGCCCACGCCGATGTCGTGGCCCGAGGTGATCGGCGCGCTGCAGCAGGGCACGATCGACGGGCAGGAGAACCCGATGTCGGTAATCGACTCCGCCAAGCTGCCGCAGGTGCAGAAGTACCTCTCGCTCACGGGCCACGTGTACGCGCCGATGGCGCTCATCGTCTCGCCCAACTTCTGGTCGGGCCTGAACGATGCGCAGAAGGCCGCCTTCACGCAGGGCGCCAAGGCGGGCGCGCAGGCATCGAGAAAGTTCGTGGACGACGTGGAGCAGAAGGGCCTCGCCGAGGTCAAGGCCGCCGGCATGCAGGTGGTGGAGGTGGTGGACAAGGCCGCCTTCCAGAAGGCGCTGGAGCCCGCCTACAAGCAGTACGCCGCCAAGTTCGGCCAGAAGACGCTGGACCAGATCACCAGCGCCAAGTAAATCCGGCCCCGGGCCCTGCGGCTGCGCAGGGCCTCTCGCGAGCGATGCCCGGCCCGCCCGGGCGCTGCCGCTTCCGCCCTCCGCCCGTCCTGTTCCTTCTGATTCCCCTCCCATGCTCCGACGTTTCGAGCGCGCTCTCGTGGCCTGCAACCGCTGGCTGCTCATCCTCCTGCTGCTGGCCATGGCCTGCATCGTCTTCGCCAACGTGGTGCTGCGCTACACCACGGGAGACTCCATCGTCTGGGCCGAGGAGGTGGCGCGCCACCTGATGATCTGGGGCACGTTCCTGGGCGCGGGGCTGGTGCTGCGCTTCGGCGGCCACGTGGCCATCGACAACCTGCACCCCATGTTGGGCGAGCTCGGCGCGCGGGTGCTGCGCGGCGGCATCGTGGCGGCGCTGGGCGTGTTCTTCCTCGCGATGGCGTGGTTCTCGGTGCAGTACGTCTGGGCCACGCGCTTCCAGACCACGCCGGCCACCGACATCCCGTTCGCCTGGATCTACGCGGCCATGCCCGCGGGCTTCCTGCTGCTCTTCGTGCACCTGCTGTTCATGGCCCGCGGCTACGTGCGGGACGGGCGCTACGTGGAGTCCGACGAGATGGACGCCGAATCGGCGGCCTCGCTGTGATGGCCGACGCAAGGACCTGACGCCATGGCCATCACCCTCTTCGTTGCCGCCATCGTGCTGATGGCGCTGGGCTTTCCGGTCGCCTTCGCGCTTGCGATGTCGGCCTCCATCGCCGTCTTCGTGGGCGGGCGCTATCCGCAGCTCATCGTCTTCAAGGAGATGTTCACGGGCATCGACAGCTTTCCGCTGATGGCCGTGCCGTTCTTCATCCTCGCGGCCGAGATCATGTCGGGCGGCGCGCTCACGGTGGTGCTGCTGCGCTTCGCGGCGCAGTTCGTCGGGCACCTGCGCGGCGGCCTCGGGCACGCCAACATCCTCTCGCTCACGCTCTTTTCGGGCATCTCGGGATCGGCCCTGGCCGACGCGGCCGGCCCGGGCTCGATGATGGTGAAGATGATGGACAAGGCCGGCTACTCGCGCGCCTACGCGGCCGCGCTCACGGCCAGCACCGCCATCGTGGGGCCGATCATTCCGCCCTCGATCATCATGATCATCTACGCGCTGCAGGACGAGCAGGTCTCGGTGGGCGCGCTCTTCATCGCGGGCTTCGCACCGGGCATCCTGATCGCGCTGGCCATGGCGGTGGTGAACTGGCGCGTGTGCGTGCGGCGCGACTACCGTTCGCGCGAGCCGCGCCCCACGGGGCGCGAGATGCTCGCCAACAGCGTGCGCGCCATTCCCGCGCTCATGCTGGTGGTGCTGATCCTGGTGGGTATCCGCTTCGGCATCTTCACGCCCACCGAGGCCTCGGTGGTGGCCGTGTTCTATGCGCTGGTGTGCGGCAAGTGGATCTACCGCACGCTGGAGTGGAAGGCGCTGCCGCACATCGCCGCGCGCTCGGCGCTGCTCACGGCCTCGGTGCTGCTGGTGGTGGCGGCCTCGGCCGCGTTCGCCTGGGTGCTCACCATCGAGGGCATCCCGCAGCAGCTCGCGCAGACCATCGTGGGCTGGGACCTGTCGCCCGTCACCTTCCTCGTCGCGGTGAACATCCTGCTGCTGCTCTTCGGCATCTTCATGGAGCCGCTGCCGGGGGTGATGATCCTCGTGCCCATCCTCGCGCCCATCGCCAGCGCCCTGGGCATCGACCCGATCCACTTCGCGATGGTGGTGATCGTGAACCTCACGCTCGGCATGATCACGCCGCCCGTGGGCGGGCTGCTGTTCGTGACCTCGGTGGCCACCAAGGTGCCGCTGGCCGCGCTCACGCGCGAGCTGCCGCCGTTCCTGGTGGCGCACCTGATCGTGCTGGCGCTGCTCACCTTCGTGCCGGCGATCTCCACCTGGCTGCCGCACGCGCTGGGGTTCTGATACGGCTTCGCAATCAAAAAGAGAGCAGCGTTGCTTCGCCTGGCCGTGCTGCGGCACCGTCTGCGGCTTCGCGCCCTGTTCTCTCTTGGATGGCAAACCCGCATGAGCGCCCGCGGTGCAGGCGCTGCCGGTGCCGCGGGCCGGGAGACGCCGGCGGGTTTGGATACATTGCGAAGGGCGTTCCATCGCATGGCGCGAGCCGGGTGATGGCACTGCGCTGCGCCTCGCAGGCGTTTCCCGCCGGACCCGGCCCCTTTCTTTTTTCACACCATGCCGCTATTCAAAAATATGACATTGGCACAGAAGCTGGTCACGCTCGTGGTCTTCTTCCTGATCATTCTGCTGCTCGTCGGGCTCACGGGCCTTTCGCAGTTGCGCTCGATGAGCACCGCGCAGCGCGAGATGTACACGGGCACCGTCGTGCCGCTGCGCAAGGTGGTCGATGGCGGGCGGCAGGCGGCGGTGCATTTCCGGCGCATGTACCCCTACATCCTCAAGACGGATGCCAAGTCCCGTGCCGAATCGCTGACGCTGAACCAGCAGTCGGAGCAGGCCGTGCTGGACGCCATCGTGTTCCTGCGCCAGGAAGGCGCCAGCCCGGGGCTGCGCGAGACGGGGCAGAAGCTGGCGGACACCTGGGCCGGCTACAAGGCTTCCACGGCGAAGATCCAGGCGGCCGTGGAGGCCGGCAACCCCGAGGCGGCCATGGGCGAGCTGAATGCTTCCACCGACCGCCTGCATGTCGATGTGCGCAATCTGCTGCTGGAGGCCGGCAAGCAGCAGGAGCAATTGGCCCGCGACGACACCGAGCGCGTGGCGGCCTCCGTGGACCGCACGTTCTGGATCGTCTCGCTGTTGATCGGGCTGGGCGCGCTGCTGGGGGCCGTGCTGGGCTGGTGGCTGATCCGCTCGGTCCTGCGCCAGCTCGGCGGCGATCCCGCGCAGGCCGCGGCCCTTTCCCGGCAGATCGCCGAGGGCGATCTGCGCGAGACCTTCGTGGCGCAGGCGGGGGATAGCTCCAGCCTGATCCACCACCTGTCGGCCATGCGCCGCCAGCTCGCGCAGGTGATCGGGCAGGTCCGGCAGTCGGCGGAGGCCGTGTCCCAGGCTTCTGCGGAAATCTCCGCCGGCACGAACGATCTGTCGGCCCGCACCGAGCAGCAGGCCGCGGCCCTGGAACAGACGGCCGCATCGATGGACAACCTGGGGGCCACTTCGCGCCAGAACGCCGATGGCGCCCGGCAGGCCAATCAGCTGGCGGTGAGCGCGAGCACCGTGGCCGTGCAGGGCGGGGACGTGGTGGCCGAGGTGGTGCAGACCATGCGGGGCATCAACGAGTCCAGCCGCAGGATCGCGGACATCATCGGCGTGATCGATTCCATCGCGTTCCAGACCAATATCCTGGCGCTCAACGCGGCGGTGGAGGCCGCCCGTGCCGGCGAACAGGGCCGGGGGTTCGCCGTCGTGGCCAGCGAGGTGCGCTCGTTGGCCCAGCGCAGCGCCCAGGCCGCCAAGGAGATCAAGGACCTGATCGGGGCCAGCGTGGAGAGGGTGGAGCAGGGCTCGCAACTGGTGGACAAGGCGGGGGCGACCATGGCGGAGGTGGTGTCCGCCATCCAGCGGGTGACCGATCTGGTGGGCGAGATCAGCGCCGCCAGCAGCGTGCAGAGCGACGGCGTGGCCCAGGTCGGCGAGGCGGTGGCGGTGATGGACCGGAGCACGCAGCAGAATGCCGCGCTGGTGGAGGAGAGCGCCGCGGCGGCCCAGTCGATGCGGCAGCAGGCGGCGCAGCTCGTGCGGGCCGTGGACGTGTTCCGCACCTGAGCGCCGGTGGGGTACGAGGCCCCACCACCCCCGTGCCCGCCAGCGCGGGCAACGCGGGCTCATACGGGTTTGCAATCAAAGAGAGAACAAGGCGCGAAGCTGCAGACAGTGCAGTCGCACGGCAAAGCGAAGCAACGCGGTTATCTTTTTGATTGCGAAGCCGTATCAGACGCCCCGGCGTGCCGTCACGAGGAAGCCCTGCACGGGCTCGTTGTTCTCGTGGCGCAGCACGAGGTCCTCGATCTCCACGGTCTGGAAGCCGGCCGCCCGGCACACGGCCTGGGCGTGGCTGCGCTTGTGGGCGTAGCGGCCGCTGGGCTGCAGCACCATGTCGGGGCCGTCCTCGGGCGCGGTTTCGCACGAGAACATGAAGTCGCCCTGGGCCACGAGCAGGCGGTGCGCGTCGGGCACGGTGTCGGTAAGGTCGCCCGCGTAGATGAACACGTCCAGCGCGGCCACCAGGTCGTAGATCCCGTCGGGCGTGTCGCGCAGCGCGTCCAGCAGGTTCACGTGGTGGAAGCGGTCGTACACGTTGTGGCGCGCGGCCTGCTCGATCATCTTCATGGAGATGTCCACGCCGATGAGGAAGCCGTCGATGCGGCCCAGGCACACGCCCAGCAGGCCGGTGCCGCAGCCCAGGTCGAGGACGTTGAGCCGCTTGTCGGGGAAGCGCGCGAGGATCTTGTCGCCCGCGATCTTGGGAAGCCTGTACTTGAGCCCCGCGACCATGTGCTGGTCGTACAGGCCTGCGAGGCCGTCGAACAGGCCGCGGTGCAGCTCCGGCGGCTGGTGGGGCGGCGTCACGCCGTGCGCGATGGCGGTGTAGTAGGCCACGACGGAATCGCCGGGCGCGATCTCCAGCAGCGCGGTGGTGTCGGCCACGGCGCGCGCCGGGGTGCCGGCGGCGATGTAGGTCTTCACGCGGCCCAGGCGGGCCTCGGCGTTCTGCGGGTGCTCGTCGATGAGCGCGCCCCAGGCTTCCAGGGCCTCGGCGTGGCGGCCCAGGTCGCCCAGGTCGCGCGCCAGCAGGCGGCGCAGCTGCACGTCGCCCGGCACCAGTTCCAGGCCCCGGCGCAGGTGGCGGATGGCCATCTCGAGGTGGCCCGCGCGGTGCGCGATGTCCACCACGCCGGCCAGCACGATGGGGTTGCCGGGCTCCAGCGCGGCGACCTTCTCGGCCAGTTCCACGGCCTCGGTGAACTGGTTCTGGCGCGCGAGCAGCAGGGCCAGCTCCAGCAGGCCCGGGCCCCAGTCGGGGGAGATGGCGACGGCGCGGCGCAGGGCCTCGAAGGCCTTGGTGACGTTGCCGGACTTCTCGGCCATGGCGCTGGCCAGCAGGAACACGCGCGGGTCGTTGGGGATGTTCTTCTGGGCCTTGTTCAGCGTGAGCGCGGCCTGCTGCAGTTCGCCGCGCTCGATCTGGTCGCGCGCGGTTTCGAGGTGTTGGCGATTGGGGTCGGTGGAGGTGGCGGTGGCGCTCATGTCTCGTGCAGAAGTCAAAAAGCCGGGCGCGGGGCCCGGCTGCAAGGGGTGTGGCGGGATTATCCCGGATTCGCTCCGGCCCGCCCGCCCGCACTGTCAGCGCGAGCGTGACAGTTCGTCACCCACGGCCTGCACGAGTTCGCCGCCGTCGCCCGACAGCTCCCAGAACATCATGCCGCGCAGGCCCGTGAGCTTCACGAAGCGCGCCTTCTCGCGCAGGACCTGCTCGTCGTCGAGGGTCCAGAACGTGGTGCCGTCGAAGAGCCAGGCCGCGCGCGACCAGGCATCCCAGTGGCGCGTGAAGCCGGGCTTGGCGCGCACGGTCTTGACGTCGTCGATGCCGGTCTCGTAGGTGCCGGCGGGCAGGCCGGTTGCCGCCTGGTAGAGGCCGTTGCCCGTGGGCGTCACGCCGCTCCAGCCGCGCGAGTAGAGCGGCGCGCCCACCACGATCTTGCGCGGCGGCACGCCGGCCCGCAGGTAGCGGCCGACGGTTTCCACCACCGACAGCTCCTGCGCCCGGTCCGGGTCGCGCGGGCTGGGCGCGAGCGCGGCCTGGTGGTTGGTGCGGCTCTCCCACGAGCCGTGCAGGTCGTAGGTCATGAGGTTGATGAAGTCCACCGTCCGGGCCACGGAGGCCAGCTCGATCTTCGCGCTGTTCTGCGGCCCCGCGGGCGCGGCGATGGTCAGGCGCAGCGCCGGGTCGATCGCGTCGAGCTGGCGGCGGAACTCCTGCAGCAGCAGGGTGAAGTTGGCGGTGTCCTCGGGGCGCACGGTGTTGCCGGGCGCGCCCTCGGCGGCGGGGTATTCCCAGTCGATGTCGATGCCGTCGAACACGCCGGCACCCGCGCCGTCGCCCTCCGTCTCGCCACCGATCCGGCCGTGGATGAAGAGGTCGATGCACGACTTCGCGAGCGCGCTGCGCGACGTGGCCGTGAGCGCCGCGTCGGAGAACCACTTCGAGCCGTTCCAGCCGCCCAGCGAGATCAGCACCTTGAGCTGGGGATATTGGTGCTTGAGCGCGCGCAGCTGCTGGAAGTTGCCGCGCAGCGGCTGGCTCTCATCCACCGCCACGCCGTCCGCGCTTTCATCGGCCGTCCAGGGCCGCTGCACGTCCGCCCAGGCATCGCCGAGCTGGCAGCCGATGGGGCCGGTGCCGTCCGCCTGCGCGGGCTGCACGTTGCCGAAGGCGTAGTTCAGCGTGGTGATGCGGGGCAGTGCGCCCTGGGTGGCCAGGCTTTTGGCCGTGTAGCCGCGGGCATAGATGCCCCAGGACGTGAAATAGCCCACCACCTCGCGGGTGGTGGTGGCGGACTCGGCGGTGGAGGCCGCCAGGCTCTCGGGCCGGGGCGGCTGGCTCCAGGCCTGCGTGGCGGTCCATGCCAGACAGGCGATGCCCAGCGTGCGGATCCAGGATGTCATGTGCGGTGCTCCTCGTGTAGACGTGACAGGGGCCTGCACTCTGGACAGGGCACGGCGTGGCGTCAATGCGGTGGCGTGCATGCATTGCTGCGCTTGACACCGGGGTTGGCCGCAACGGATGTGTCACGCAACGGGTTTAAGGTCGGCCTTCCCGCACATTTCCAGACCCCCTCCATGCTCGGAAACCTTGCCTCCGCCGGCGCCCTCGCCCTGCTGCTGTCCGCCTGCGGTGGCAGCGACGGCGGCACCCACGACATCCAGGTGCGGCTCATCGGGGAGCAGCGGGTGGCCAACACCCTGCAGGTGGACGGCACCCTGGTGGGCGGCCTATCGGGCATCGACTTCGATCCCCGCACCAACACCTGGGTGCTGCTGAGCGACGACCGCTCCGACAAGAATCCGGCGCGCTTCTACACCGCCCGCCTGCAATACGACCTGTCGTCCTTCGCGCCGGTGCAGTTCGTGCGCGGCACGGCGCTGCGGCAGGCCGACGGCAGCACCTATCCCGGCCGCGCCACGGCCGCCGCCGGCCAGACGGTGCCGGACCCCGAGGCCCTGCGCGTCGATCCGCGCGACGGCAGCCTGTGGTGGACCAGCGAGGGCGACCGCAGCCTGGGCCTGGACCCGTTCGTGATGCACGCGGACGCGGGCGGCCGCGCCATCGCGGCGCTGCCCCTGCCACCGGCCTTCAAGGTGTCGCCCACGGCGCAGGCCGGCACGCGCAACAACGCGGCCTTCGAGGGGCTCACGCTGTCGGCCGACGGCGAAACCCTCTGGGCCGGCATGGAGGCGCCGCTCTACCAGGACGGCCCGCTGCCCACCCCCACGGCCGGGGCCACCGCGCGCCTGCTGCAGTACAGCCGCTCCGGGAGCGTGCTGCGGCAGCTGGCCTACCCGCTCGATCCCATCCAGGGCGTTCCGGGCGCGGGCAAGAACGCCGACAACGGCCTCTCGGAGATGCTGGCCGTGGATGGCAACCGCTTTCTCGTGCTGGAGCGATCGGGTGTGCAGGGCAGCGACGACCGCTACCGCATGGACATCCGCCTCTACGAGGTGGACACGCGCGGCGCGAGCGACGTGGCCGGCATCGCGTCGCTGGCGTCGGGCACGTTCACGCCCGTGCGCAAGCGCCTCGTGGTCCACCTCAACAGCCTGGGCCTGTCCACCGTGGACAACATCGAGGGCATGGCCTGGGGCCCCCGCCTCGCCAACGGCCACCGCAGCCTGGTGCTGGTGTCCGACAACAACTTCAGCGACGCGCAGGTCACCCAGTTCCTGGCGTTCGAGGTGGTGGCGGAATAGGCGCGAAGCAACCGCACGGGAGAGGGCACTTCAGTTTTTTATGGTGCAACGGCATCGCCCGCGATGCATGAAACCGGCGCTGAGCTTCCCGTCCGATGGCCGCGGAGCAGGCCATGCCAGCGGACGCCATGGAGCGGGTCTGGCCCGGCCACCGGCGTTGTCCCCCTTCTCACAGCGCGCAGCGCTGTGGGAGACGTGAGAAGGCGCGAAGCGCCACAGGGGGAACTTCAGTGATTCACAGTGCCGCGCGTTCACCGCGGCGCACGTTACTGGCGCTGCCTCATTCGTCCGATGGCCGCGGAGCAGGCCATGCCAGCGAACGCCGTGGAGCGGGCTTTGCCCGGCCACCGGCGTTGTCCCCCTTCCCACAGCGCGCAGCGCTGTGAGAGAAGGGGGAAGGCGCGCAGCGCCACAGGGGGTTGTTGTCGCATCATGCGAACACGCCCGCCGTGTCCTGCATGCGCGCGGAGACCTCGCCCAGGTGGTGCAGCGTGTCGCCCCAGGCGATCTCCAGCTGCGTGAGCTTCTTGAAGTAGTGGCTGCCGATGTATTCGTCGGTCACGCCGATGCCGCCGTGCAGCTGCACCGACTGCTGGCCCACGAAGCGCATCGACTGCCCGAGCTGCACCTTGGCGCGTGCGAGGGCGCGGCGGCGCTCCTCCGGCGGGGCACCGAGCTTGAGGCTCGCGTAATAGCTCATCGATCGCGCCAGCTCCAGCTGCATCTTCATGTCGGCCACGCGGTGGCGCAGCGCCTGGAAGCTCGCGATGGGCACGCCGAACTGCTTGCGCTGGTTCATGTAATCGACGGTGAGCGCGATGGTCTGGTCCATCACGCCCACGGCCTCGGCGCAGGCCGTGGCGATGCCGATGTCCACCGCCAGCTCCAGCGCAGCGAGGCCGTCCCCGGCGACCAGCGTGGCGGGTGCGTCGGTGCACTGCACTTCCGCCGCGCGGCTGCCGTCCTGCGTGAGGTAGCCGCGCGTGGAGACACCCGGCGCGGTGCGCGGGACGAGGAAGAGGGCGATGCGCCCCTGCCACTGCGCCGGCACCAGGAAGGCATCGGCCTGGTCGCCCGCGGGTACTATGCTTTTGATAGCAGAAACCGTATATTTTTCGGCGACTCCCGAGGCTTTTGCCTCGCAAACATCAAGCCGGTGGCGCGCCTTGCGCTCCTGGTGGGCCAGCACCACCAGCGCCTCGCCGCTCGCGATGCGCGGCAGCCAGTCGGCCTGCACGGCCCCGGGCGCGCAGTGCGCGAGCACGCCGGAGGCGACGAAGGCCTGCGCGAGCGGCTCCAGCACGATGCCCCGGCCCAGCTCCTCCATGGCCACCATCGCATCGACCGCGCCCAGCCCCAGGCCGCCATGCGCCTCGGGCACGGTCAGCGCCGTCAGTCCCAGCTCGGCCAGCTCACCATACGCCGCGCGGTCGAAGCCCCCCGCCGCCACGATGCCGCGCCGCCGCTCGAAGGCATAGCCCTTGTCCACCCAGCGCCGCACCGCATCGCGCAAAGATTGCTGGTCCTCGGAAAAATCGAAATCCATGGTGTGTCTCCAAAAGCCGGCCAGTGCAGGGCGCTCGCGCACCCCCTTCAAAGACCAGCGAAGCTCATGCGAGAACCCCCTCGCGGAGGGGGCAAGGGGGAGCCGTCCTGTCGCGCACCGCGCGGACCGTGCAGGGCGTCAGCCCAGCACGGTCTGCGCGACGATGTTTCGTTGCACCTCGTTGCTGCCCCCATAGATGGTGGTCTTGCGCAGGTTGAAGTAGGTGGAGGCCAGCGGCGCATCGGCCACCGCGCCGCCCGGGAAGCCGCCGAGCGCGCCGGCCGCGGCATCGCCCTGCCAGCCGGCTTCCATGGCCTCCTCGATGAAGGGCAGGGCATAGGGGCCGGCCGCGAGCATCATGAGTTCGGCGTAGCGCTGCTGGATCTCGCTGCCGCGGATCTTGAGCAGGCCCGCGATGTCCAGGGAGTTCTTGCCCGATTTCTCGGCCGAGAGCACGCGCAGCACCAGCATCTCCAGCGCGACGATGTCCACCTCCAGCAGCGCGATCTGGTCGCGAAAGCGCGGGTCGTCCCACACGCCCTCGGCCTTCGCGATGCGCTTCAGGCGCTCCAGCTCGCGCTTGCTGCGGTTCACGTCGGCGATGTTGGTGCGCTCGTGGCTGAGCAGGTGCTTGGCGTAGGTCCAGCCCTTGTTCTCCTCGCCGATGAGGTTCTCGGCGGGCACCTCCACGTTGTCGAAGAAGACTTCGTTGACCTCGCATTCGCCGTCCAGCAGCTTGATCGGCCGCACGGTGACGCCGGGCGACTTCATGTCCAGCAGCAGGAAGGAGATGCCCGTCTGCGGCTTGCCCTCGCTGCTGGTGCGCACGAGGTTGAACATCCAGTCGCCGTACTGGCCGAGCGTGGTCCAGGTCTTCTGGCCGTTGACGATGTATTTGTCGCCGCGGCGCTCGGCGCGGGTCTTGAGGCTGGCCAGGTCCGAGCCCGAGCCCGGCTCGCTGTAGCCCTGGCTCCACCAGACCTCGCCGCTCGCGATGCCGGGCAGGAAGCGCTGTTGCTGCTCGGGCGAGCCGAAGGCCATGATGACGGGCGCCACCATCACCGGCCCGAAGGGCACGATGCGCGGCGCGCCGGCCAGGGCGCATTCTTCCTCGAAGAGGTGCTTTTGCACGGCGGTCCAGCCCGGCCCGCCGAATTCCCGGGGCCAGCCGAAACCCAGCCAGCCCTGCTTGCCGAGGATCTTCGCCCAGCCCTGCAGGTCGTCCCGCGTGAGGCGCAGCGCGTGGTGCACCTTGTGCGCGGTCTCGGGGGGCAGGTGGCTTCGGACCCAGGCGCGAATGGTTTCGCGGAAGGCCTGCTCTTCGGGGGTGAATGCAAGATCCATGCGGTGTCTCCGTGTGATGACCGGCAGGCCCTCCGCGCCGCGATCAACGTCCCTGGAGGAGGGCGCCGGATGCGGCGGGACGGGCCTGCCGATGCGATGCCGGTGGTTGTAGCACGGTCGTGCTTTTTGCTCGTGTCCGGGGAGCGACACCCCTGGGCGGGCGTGGCGTTGAACGAGGGCGAATCCGCAGGGATGGACGGGCCGGCCACCGGCCATCAGGGCCTGGATTGGCTCAACTCTTCCAGAATGGCCCAGCGGCCGCCCTGGCAGGCGCCGATCAGCAGGGAGATGGGGCTGGTGTACTGCCGAAGCACCGAGTAGCGGCTGGCGGTCACCCGCACACCGGCTCCCTCGGGGGTGAACGCCACGGCGGAATAGGTGCTGTAGTCGCCCTTCTCCCGGGCCAGGGGCATGGCATCGCGGATCATCTGCTGGTAGCGCGCGGCGGGCACTTCAACGGCGCGCTGCTGCCCGTTCGGATAGATCCGGACATTGCGGATGCGCGCGGTGTCGCAGTAGAGGTCCGCGATGCCGGGGTCGAACGAGCGCTCGCGGGACTGGTACTGGGAGAAGATTGCCTCGGCGGGCGCCGTGGATTGGGCCCCGGCGGGATGGCAGGCCAGGAGGGTGGTGGCGAGAATCGCGAGGGGGAGTTTCATGGTTGGAATTTCTTCACTTCACGCGTGCGCCAAGCAGCGGCATTGGGGATGTATGCAGACCTTCTTCAGGTCCCATCCAATGGCTTTGTTGCACAAAGCCCTATCTCACGTTCCCCGCAATTTCGCCACAGTTTTCTCTGCCTCCAGTGGGAAAACGATGCGAAGGTCGTGATCGACGTATGCCCACTCGGAAGGTGGCTCGGCAGCATTCGGTCGTGCGATTTCCGCCCAATCGGCAAGCACCGTCTGAAGTACTTCCAAGTAAATACGGCAATCCGCAGGAGTACCCTGCAACGGGAGGTCGTTATGCAGAATCACAACCTCCTTTTGGCTGATCCAACTGAGATCACGCAGGCAGTCTTCCAAGGCATCCCAGTTTCCGCCAAAGTATTCAGGGAAGTGGCCTGCACTTGCCAGAACTGCCAGCAATTCGGTCTTGGAGCCAATCCCCGCAGGGACTTTCAGTATGAAATGGTCTTCATTGAAGATGGAGTTCTGCGACTCCACATACTCGAATGCTCTCTGTGTAACCATTTCTGCCTCGATTACGGATTCATCCGGATAAACGTACCGTAGTGATCCGGACTATAGAAAACTTCTCCACCCTGCCCGGTCACGATGCGCTGGGGACCAGGACCATTAACGCCTGGCGTCGGATGCACGTACTCCGTGTAATACCCACGCGGTTGTTGCGGTAGCAGCCCTTCCTTGTTCCCGAACACCGAGCCATCGTTCCGATGAGGGAAACTCTTGCCGGCAGCAATGCGCTCAAGCGTTGGCTTCAGATCGACGGTGCCTTGCAGCACATTGCCTGTCGCGCGGTCCGTCACTTTCACGCCATTGATGAACCGCGCCTCACCGGCAGCCCCCTTCGCCGCCAACGCACTCCCCCGATACGCCGCGATCCCCGCCCCCATGCCCCCCGGAATCCCGGGCAGGGCCGTGGCGGCGGCGTCCACCGCGATGCCCACGCCGTCTATCGCGGCGCCGCTCCAGTTGCCCGCGCGGACGTTGCCCACCAGGCTCTGGAAGCCCAGCGAGAGGTTGAAGGCGTCCCATACCGTTTCCGCGATCTTGCCGTCGGGGTCCACGTAGCGGTAGGGGTTGTTGTTGCCGTAGGCATAGCGGTTGAAGCTGTGCGGCTGCTCGGGCACGACCTCCTTGGGGTCCATGCCCGTGAACCGGCCCAGCAGGGGCATGTAGTAGCGCGCGCCCATGTAGGTCAGGCCGGTGGAGGGGTCATGGGGCTTGCCCATGAACCAGAGCCGGTTGCCGGCGCTGGCGGCGTCCGCCTGCTGGCGGTAGCCGTAGGGCAGGTAGTTTTCCTTCCAGACGACGGCGCCGCCGGCGTCGGTGGCCAGCAGGGGCGTGCCGGCCATGTCGTTGTGGAAGAAGGTGACCGTGACGGCCTGCGCCCAGGCGCCGCCCGCGCCGACGAGCAGCGTGGCGAGGAGCGCCAGGCGGCGCAGCAGGCGGCCCCAGGGGCCGACGAAGGATGCGGGGTTCATTGCGTGCTCTCCTTCTGCGCGATGCGCTTGCCGTGGAGGTAGATGTATTCCGTCAGCTTTCCGGGAGTGCCGGGGGTGTAGTCGGCCAGCAGGTTGCCGTGGACACCGTGGAATTCATGGGTCCTGGTGGTGCCCCGGAGGATCGTGGTGCGCTTCTGGTCGCCGTCGTACTCGAACTGCACGCGCGCGTCGGGATTGCCGCAGTCGATGCACCGCAGGTTGGGAACGGCGTCGTACTGGAAGGTCCGGCCCGCGCCGGCGACGAGGTTGCCGGTGGCGTCGTAGGCGTAGGTGGTGGAGAGTTCGCCGGGCACGGCGTTCAGCGCGGTGAGGCGGTTGCTGCCGTCGTACTGGTAGTTGAGCTGCTCGCTGCCGACGCGCTGGCTGGTGATGTTGCCGGAGCCGCTGTAGGCGATGGTGCCGCTGCCGTTCGGGGTGGACAGGGTGGTCAGGCGGTTCACGCCGTCGTACCCCAGCATCCGGGTGTACTGGGGATCGACGGAGTCGCTGATGCCCATGAGGTTGCCGGCGCCATCGTAGGTGTAGGCCGACTGGTGGAAGTAGCTCCCGGACCGGGAGGTGGCGAAGGAGCTGGCCCAGAGCCGCGGGTGCTGCCCGTAGTCCGACTGGACGCCATTGGCATAGGCGATGCGCTGGATCTGCCCCGAGGGCCAGTACGCCACGCTGTTGACGTAGCCGGACACCGAGGTGGGCCGGCCCAGGCCGTCGAGCCCGTAGGTCACCGTGCTCCCGGAGCGGGGGTAGGTGATGGACGTCAGGCGGTCGTTGCCGTCGTAGCCGTACCGGGCGCTCCACGAGATGCCCGCGGTGTTCAGGTTTTCCTGCACGATGTTGCCATTGCCGTCGTAGGCGAAGCTGCGGCTGGCGTCGGGGGACGAGGTGTTCATCAGCCGGTGGGCGCCGTCGTAGGCATGCGCCACGTTGCCGGTCGATCCCGGATAGGTGATGGACCGCAGGCGGTTCTGGCCGTCGTAGGTGTAGGCAATGGTGCCCAGCGTGCCGGCGCTGCGCGAGGTCATGTTGCCCGCGGCATCCCTTCCGTAGCTGGTGGTTCCGCTTTCGGGGTGGGTGGCGGACGAGAGGTAGTAGTTGCCGTTGTAGCCGTAGCTGCGCATCACCCCCGCCTGGACGATGTCCGTGACGAGGTCGCGGCTGTTGCGGGCGATGGTGAGGTTGGTGGCGGGCTCCGCGGTGGAAACCGCCATCAGGAACCGCCTGTCGGGGTCTCCGTAGGCGCGGTAGACGTGCGTGGTGGCCTTGCCGCGCTCGTCCGTCACCGTCTGCGTGCCCGCGCCGTAGCTGATCATGCGCGCCGTGCCGTCGGCGTTCGCGATGCGCACCGGGCGGCCGAGCACGTCGTACTGGTAGGCCGTGCCCGCGCTGGTGCCGGGGTTGGATTCGAAGACCTTGCGGCCCAGCGCGTCCACCGCGAAGGACCGGACGATGCCGCCGGTGTTGATGGAGATCGCGTTGCCGAAGCCGTCGTACTGGGTGGTCTCGGACAGCATGCCGCGGCCCACGATCCGGGACGCGGCGCCGTACGAGAGGGTGACGGGGTTGCCCGTCGGGTAGGCCACGGAGATGAGCCGGTTGAGGCCGTCGTAGGCGTAGCCGAAGGTCTGGCCGCCGCCATTCGTCTCGGAGGTCACGTTGCCCGCGTCGCTGACCGTGCGGGAGATCGAGATCCCCTCGGGCTGCTGCTCCGCCTGGGCGATGCCGCGCTTGTAGGAGCCGTAGGTGTGCGTGACGCCGCGGGGGAAGGTGGTGGAGGCGATGTTGCCCTGGCTGTCGTAGGCATGGCGGGTGGTGACGCCGTCCCGGGTGATCGACGTCATGTTGCCGTTGGCATCGAAGGTCCGGGAGACCTGGGCGCCCGAGCGGTTGTCGTTCTGCAGCTGGTGGAGGATCCACTTGGATGGATTGACGTAATACGTGAGCTGCGACGTGCGGTTGCCCGATTGCGGCCCCGATTCGGTCACCGTGCCGGGGTTGCCGTAGCCGTCGAAGCCCGAGTAGCTGGTGGTGTGCGAGGCGCCGTCGCGCACGATGGTCTTCTGGGTGAGCAGCGGGGCGTTGACCTCGCCCGCATCCACCTTGAGCACGAAGGCCCCGGGGCGGAAGTTGTTCTCGCTGGAGATCTTCTGTTTGCCCCAGGTGTAGGTCTCCGTCTGCAGGCCGCCGATCGCCTTGGAGGCCAGCAGCCCCACCATCCACACCGTGCCCGAGCTGGAATAGTTGGGGCCGATGTGGCGATAGACCGTGGTGCCGTCGGGTGCGTTGACCGTGGTGGTGTCGTAGCTGCCGGGCGCGCCCGGCGCGTAGCTGAACGACCACGTGCCGCCGGTGCTGCGCGTCTTGCCGGTCACCACGGTGGAGCGGCTGGCGGGGTTGGCCTGGTTGTCGAAATAGACGAAGCCGTAGGTGTAGGCGATGCTTCCACCCTCCGGATGCATGACGCGGCGGACCACGTGGCTGCCCGGGGCGCTGTTCAGGTTGCCGTTGTACTCGTAGTTCCAGGCGGTGCCCCCGGGCCGGGTGACGGCGGTGAGGTGGTACTTGCCGGTGTATCCGCTGATGGCCTGGTAGCCGTAGCTGAACGTCTGCCCGGCGCTGGAGATGGCGGTGATGCGGCGGCTGGCCAGGCCGCTGTCCGCGTACGAGAAGCCCACGGAGCGCCCGTCGCTGGTGGTGACGCCGGAGATCTGCGGGGAGGCCTCCGCGGCATAGGCGATGGTGGCGGAGTTGCCGTTGCGGTCCGTGATGCGGGTGGTGAACCAGGCATAGACGGGGTTGACGCCGGAGCCCACGTTCACCAGCTGGGTCATCTGGTACTGGGTGCCGCCGGGCGAGGTGACCAGCAGGCCGCCGGCGCCCGAGGTGATGCAGTCCGCGCGCCACCGCTGGGTCGTCAGCATCAGGGGCGACGTGCTGCCGGTGAAGGCCAGCAGCTGCCGGCTGCCGTCGGGCAGCTCCAGCACGGGGTTGTCGGCGACGCTTTGCGCGTTCTTGTTCCCGCAGAGGGTGGTTTCCCGGCTTTTCAGCACCCTGCCGAAGTGGATGTTCCAGCCCACGCCGGCCAGCGACTCATGCGTGGCGGGGTTGGTGGGCTCGACCGATGCGCTGTTGTAGGAGCGGATGATCTTGAGGTCGAACTTGCCGTTGCCCGGCAGGTGCATGTCCACGTAGTGGAGCTGCAGGGACCCGGTGAACGGATCGACGTGCTCGCCGAAGCCCTGGTTGACGTAGTCCCTGTTGGGGTAGATGCCCGGGTCCTTGTAAAAATCGGGTATCACCTCCTGGGCCGCGATCGCGAGCGGCACAGCCCACAGCGCGGAGAAAACCGCATCCCTCGTCCTCATCTCGTGTCCTTGTTCCGTCGAATGGAACCTGCCTTTCTATCCGAGGCTTCCTGCGGGCCGGGCAGGAAGTTTCATGAATATGTTTTATGGGATGTATGAATTGATGCGGATGTTGGCGTCATTCCTGCCCGGGGAGCGGCACCCCGAGCTGGCCGCACAGCGCGGCGAGCGACTGGCGCAGCGCCGCCACCTCGGCTTCCAGCGCGGCCACGCGCCCGGCCAGGGCCGGGTCGGCCTCGTGGGCAGGCGCGGGGGCGGCGGATGCGGGATAGGCGGCCGTGAGCGCCTCGGCGCTCACGGGCCCGCACAGCAGGTGCGCCCAGCGCGGCTCCCGGGCGCCCGGCGCGCGCGGCAGCAGCACGACCAGCGGGCCGCCCTTCTCGTCGCTGCGCGACTGCAGCTCGTCGAGGAAGGCCTCCACCGAGGAGATGTCCGCGAAGCGGTGCCAGCGCTCGGTGTTGATGCGCAGCTCGCCGGCCGTCTGCGGGCCGCGCAGCATCAGCAGGCCCAGCAGCGCGGCCGACTGGTCGGGCACGCCCACGGCGCGCGTGAAGTTGTGCTCCCAGCGCGTGGCGCGCTGGCCGCCGATCTCCATGGCCAGCGCGCGCTGGCGCAGGCTGTCGAGCGCCTCGCGGGCCTCGGAGTCGGTGAGCGCCATCACCGGCTCGCGGCTCGATTTCTGGTTGCAGCCGGTGACCACCGCGTTGAGCGTGAGCGGGTAGCTGTCCGGCACGGTGCGGGCCTTTTCCATGAGGGTGCCGAGCACGCGGGCTTCGGCGGCGGAGAGGGGCTGGAGGCGGGGATCGAAGGGCATGGAGCGGCCTGGAAGGTGCGGGGAAAAACGATGGGGAAGGACGCGGCGATAATCCGCGCCCCATGAAGAACATCGTGATTTTGATCTCGGGCGGCGGCTCCAACATGGCGGCCATCGTGCGCGCCGCGCGGGAGCAGGACTGGGCCGGCCGCCACGGCGCGCGGGTGGCGGCGGTGCTGAGCAACAAGGCCGGGGCGCCGGGCCTGGCCTGGGCGCGGCAGGAGGGCATCGCCACCGAGGCGCTCGACCACAAGGCCTACGGGTCGCGCGAGGACTTCGACGCCGCGCTCATGCAGCGCATCGACGCGCACGAGCCGGCCCTGGTGGTGCTCGCGGGCTTCATGCGCATCCTCACCCCCGGCTTCGTCGCGCACTACGCGGGCCGGCTGGTCAACATCCACCCCTCGCTGCTGCCGGCCTTCCCGGGGCTGGACACGCACCAGCGCGCGATCGACGCGGGCTGCCAGGTGGCGGGCGCCACGGTGCACCTCGTCACGCCGGAGCTGGACGCCGGGCCCATCCTCGCGCAGGGCGTGGTGCCCGTGCTGCCGGGCGACACGGCCGCCGACCTGGCCGCCCGCGTGCTGGTGCAGGAGCATGCCATCTATCCGCGCGCGGTGATCGGTCTTTTGCTATCGAAAAAATAGCTGAAGAGATCGTGTTTACGGCGACGTGAAGGCAATTTGACCCCGGAAACCTCCCGGGCGACCCCGGCGGCGCCCCGTGCGGGGGCCGCGAGGCGCCGGCCCCCGCAGTTCGTCCACTGACGGGCTTCGCAGCACTGCGGGGAACAGGCAACCGGTGCGCCGGCCCTGCCCCGGCCGGCGGAGCATGGGTGCCGGCAGGGGAGGGCGCGGGGCCGGGGCGCGCAGGCCGATCAGGCCAGGGCGCTGACCGTGCTGGAGCGGCTGCTCTCCGCCCAGCCGCTGGCCGTGGCCTCGTACTGGCGGCGGGCCAGCGCGGCGAGCTGGGCCAGGTCGATGCGGCCGCTGCTGTTGCTGCTGCTGGTGTCCGACGACGACGAGGATGACGAGGATGACGACGAGGCAGTGGACGACGACGTGCCGCTGGCGGTCGCCGCCGCGTACTGGCTCGTCAGCTGCGCGATGAAGCTCTGCGCCTCGGAGTCGCTCACCTTCTTGTCGCCGTCGGTGTCGATGGCATTGAAGAGGGCGGTGATCGCATCCGTCTCGCTGCTGGCATCGCTGGAGGCCACCGCGCCCGCCGCGCGCTCGGCGGCCGACACCACGCCGTCCTCGTTGGTGTCCAGCGGGTCGTAGCTGGTGCTGCTGCCGGACGACGACGAGGCGCTTGATCCTTGGGCGCCGCCCGGTCCGCCCGGGCCACCCGGTCCGCCGGGCGGGGGCGGCGGCATGCCGCCGGCCATGCCCTGCGCGCCGCCGGCCTCGCCCTGTGCGCCGCCGGAGGGGCGGCCCGCGTCGAACTCGGCCTGCGAGAGCTTGCCGTCGCCGTCGCTGTCGAGCTGGCTGAACGCCTCGTCGCTGCTGGTGCCCGTGGCGCTGGCCGTGCCGCCGGACATCTTCTCCAGCAGCGCCTGCAGCTCTTCCTTGCTCACGCTGCCGTCGCCGTCCTGGTCCACCTTGCCGAACAGGTCGTCGCCGGCCTGGCCGGTGGCGCCGCTGCTGCTGGTGCCGCTGGTGCTGCGCGCCTGGGCGAAGTCCATGGTGGAGCGCTGGGGCATCAGGCTCTCCAGCGTCTTGCCCAGCTCCTGCGCGTTCAGGCTGCCGTCGCCGTCGCTGTCGTACTGGGTCACGAGGTCGGTGGCGCTGGTGGTGGCGCTGTCCGCGCCGCCCTTCTTCGCCACCTTGTCGAGCAGGCCCTGCAGCTCGGTGCCGCTCACGCCGCCGCTGCCGTCGGCGTCCAGCTTCGACAGCAGCTCCTCGGGCGAAGGCGGCCCGCGCCGCTGCGTGCGCTGCAGGCTGGCGGCGGAGGACCACGCGCTGCTGCTGCCGACACTACTGATGGTCGTCATCGTCGTTCCTTTCAATGATGGGGTTGGCGGCCCCGCCGCCCGCGCGGGCCCTGGAGCCTGGGAGACCACGGCGGGATGCCTGGGCCTGTGGGGCATTCTTGGCGGCGCGGGTAACGGCGTTTTGTCGCGTTTGTACCGGCGCTGGTACAAGAGGCGTTTCCAAGGTCGGAACAGCGGGGCAAAAGCCGCCCTGTTCGGCGCGACCGCGCCGCGCGCCGCTGCATACACTGCGGCGAACGCCTTTTCTTCACCCTCCTGCGCCCGCGCCATGCAACACATCCTCGTGGTCGATGACGACGACGACATCACCGCGCTGCTGACCGGCTACCTCGGCCGCTTCGGCTACGCGGCCCACGCCGCGCACGACGGCGCGGCCATGCGCGCCCGCATGGCGGAGCAGCCCATGGACCTCGTGGTGCTCGACCTCATGCTGCCCGGCACCGACGGCATGACCCTGGCGCGCGAGCTGCGCGCCACCTCCTCCGTGCCCCTCATCATGCTCACCGCCCGCGCCGACGCCTACGACCGCGTGCTGGGGCTGGAGCTGGGCGCCGACGACTACATGACCAAGCCCTTCGAGCCGCGCGAACTGGTGGCGCGCATCCACAGCGTGCTGCGCCGCGCCGCCGCGCAGGGCCGCCCGGCGGCGCCCGCGCCCGCCGCGCCAGCCGACGTGGTGCGCTTCGACGGCTGGGCGCTGCACAGCGTCGAGCGCCACCTGGTCTCGCCCGGGGGCGTCACCGTGCCGCTGTCCAACGCCGAATTCCGCCTGCTGTGCACCTTCCTGCGCATGCCCCGGCGCGTGTGCAGCCGCGACCAGCTCATGGAGCACGCGCGGGGCCGCGCCATGGAATCGTTCGAGCGCAGCATCGACCTGCTCGTGTCGCGGCTGCGCCACAAGCTCTCCGACGACCCGCGCGCGCCCTCGCTCATCAAGACCGTGCGCGGCTCGGGCTACCTCTTCAACATCCAGACCGTGCAGGGCCTCGCGGCCCGCGCCTGAGCGGCCATGCGCGCCACGCCGCAGGCGGAGCCCGCCGAGCCGCCGTCCGCGCCCACGGGCTGGCGCGCCGCCATCGCCCGCCGCCTGCCCGATTCGCTGTTCGGCCGGCTCGCGCTGCTGCTCTTCGTGGCCGTGCTCGCCAGCCACGTGCTGGCCCTCACGCTGATGTTCGAGCTGCACCCCGGGCCGGGCCCCCGTCCCGATCCCGGCAACGGCCCCGGTGCCTCCCAGGCCCCGGGCGCCGCGCCGCCCCCCGCCTGGGCGCCGCCGGAGGGCGACGGCGCGCCGCCGCCCCCACGGCACCCGCCGCCGCCCAGGCACGGCGGCTGGTGGCACCCCGGGCTGCTGCTGGACATCGGCGTGCGCCTCGCGGCGCTCATGCTCGCGGCCTGGTGGGGCGCGCGCTGGCTGGCCCAGCCCCTGCACCGGCTCGCCGCCGCCGCGCGCCAGCTCGGCGCCGACATCCACCGCCCGCCGCTGCCCGAGGACGGCACCGCCGAATGCCGCGAGGCCAGCCGCGTCTTCAACCAGATGCAGGCCCGCATCCGGCGCCAGCTCTCCGAGCGCGACCGCTTCGTGGCCGCCGTCTCGCACGACCTGCGCACGCCCCTCACGCGGCTGCGGCTGCGTGCCGAATCCCTGGCCGGCGAGGTCGAGCGCACCGCCTTCACGCGCGACATCGCCGAGATGGACGCCATGATCACCGCCACCCTCGACCACCTGCGCGGCGTGGCTGGCGCCGAGCCGCTGGCGCCGCTGGACGTGCGCGCCCTCATCGAAAGCCTGGTGGACGACGAGCAGGCCTGCGGCCACGACGTCCGCTTCGAGGGCGATGCCCGCCCGCTGCCCGCCCGCGCCGGCGCGCTGCGCCGCTGCCTGGACAACCTCGTGGGCAATGCCGTGCGCTACGGCGGCGGCGCCGAGATCGCCCTGGAGGACGGGCCCGGCGCCGTGCACATCCGCGTGCGCGACCACGGGCCCGGGCTGTCCGAGGAACACCTGGCCCGCGTGATGGAGCCCTTCTACCGCGTCGAGGCCTCGCGCAACCGCCACTCCGGCGGCGTGGGCCTGGGCCTGTCGATCGCCCGCGACATCGTGCAGCGCCACGGGGGCACGCTCACGCTGGCCAACGCGCCGGGCGGCGGGCTGGTGGCCACGGTGGTGCTGCCCCGGGCCTGGGAGGGCGGGGGCTGAGCGGACTGGTGATTGCTATCGAATATGTAGCAAAGTATGCAGCGCCGACAGCGACATGGCGTCCGTGGGGCTTGGAATGGCAGGTGAACGGGCCGACCTGGCGCGCCACGCCCGTTTGCTATCGAAAGAATAGCTACTCCGATAGCAAATACGGCGACATGGCGCGGTTTCAGTCCGTATCCGCCCCCGGGTCCACGCGCTCGAAGCGCGGCCGGGTTTGTCCGCCGACGTCCACCGTCTCGGCGAACATCGCCGCCGGCCGCACCCACAGCCCGCGCTCGCCGTAGAGCGCGCGGTACACCGTCATCGGCTCCAGGCTCTCGCTGTGGCGCGCGGTGCCGATCACCTCGTAGAGCATGCCCTTGTAGTGGCGGTAGAGGCCCGGTGGCGTTTCGGGCAGGGGCGGCAGATCGCCGTCGGGGTGGGAGGGGCTGTGCATGGGGCGCATTGTGCGGCGCTCGGCGTGGTGGGGGAGCGGGAGGCGGGGGGATGGGACAATCCCGCCCATGCACCCGAAAGCCCTCCTGGATGCCTGCGCCGAACTGGTCAGGCTCACCCTCACCTTCGAACACCCCGCCGATGCCGTCGTGTCCCGCTATTTCCGGGACCACCGCTCCCTCGGCCCGCGCGAGCGGGCCACCCTGGCCGAGACGGCCTACACCGTGCTGCGCAAGAAGCTGCTGTTCGAGCAGCTTGCGCGCTCGGGCTCCGGCCCGCGCGAGCGGCGCCTGGCCATCCTGGGCTTCCACGGCCCGCGCGATTTCCTCAAGAGCGCACTCAACGACACCGAGAAGAACTGGCTCGACCAGTGCGATGCGGTCGCGCCGGCCGACCTGCTGGAGCCGCACCGCCACAACCTGCCCGAATGGCTCGTGCAGCCGCTCAAGCGCCAGGTCGGGGAGGGCTTCTGGGCGCTGGCCGAGAGCCTCTCGCAGCCGGCGCCGCTCGACCTGCGCGTCAACGACCTGAAGGACAAGCGCGCCGACGTGCGCAAAGAGTTGGCCAAGGCCGGCATCCCCGCCGTGCCCACGCCGTACTCCCCCTGGGGGCTGCGCGTGGACGGCAAGCCCGCGCTCACCAAGCTCGATGCCTTCACGCGCGGCGCCATCGAAGTGCAGGACGAGGGCTCGCAGCTCCTCGCGCTGCTGCTGCAGTCCCGGCGCGGCGAGATGGTGGTGGATTTCTGCGCGGGCGCGGGCGGCAAGACGCTCGCCATCGGCGCGGCCATGCGCAGCACCGGCCGGCTCTATGCCTTCGACGTCTCGGCCCACCGGCTGGACGCCCTCAAGCCCCGGCTCGCGCGCAGCGGCCTCTCCAACGTGCACCCGGCCGCCATCGCGCACGAGCGCGACGACCGCATCAAGCGCCTGGCGGGCAAGATCGACCGCGTGCTGGTCGATGCGCCGTGCTCGGGCCTGGGCACGCTGCGCCGCAACCCCGACCTGAAATGGCGCCAGTCGCCCCAGGCCGTGCAGGAACTGGTGGCCAAGCAGACCGCCATCCTGGAGAGCGCCGCGCGCCTGCTCAAGCCGGGCGGCCGGCTGGTGTATGCCACCTGCAGCATCCTGCCCGAGGAAAACGAGGCCATCGCCGAGGCCTTCGGCGCGGCCCATCCGGACTTCGCGGCGGAGGACGTGGGCGCGCTGCTGGCCCAGCTCAAGGTGGAAGGGGCCGAGGGGCTGTGCAGCGGCGGTGCCAGCGGCACTGGATATCTGCGCCTGTGGCCCCACCTGCACCAGACGGACGGCTTTTTCGCGGCCGTCTGGACCCGCAAGGGCTGATGCGCTCCCCCGCGGTGACCTGCGGGTAAGTCCGGAGGGGCAATACACCCCATTCCGGGTGGGTATGGGCCCTCCGGGCGGGGGCGCCTCCTAAAATTCCGCCACGGCCCGCGGCCCCGTGGCTGCCGACGATATTCCACCCTTTTACGCCAAGGCGTCACACGTATGCACTTTCCCGACTGGGCCGTTCTGAATGCCATGATCGACTGGATGTCGAGCGGCCTGCTGGGTCTGTCCTGGTGGGAGATCGTCCTCTATACGCTGGTGACCACCCACATCACGATCGCGGGGGTCACCATCTTCCTGCACCGCTCGCAGGCGCACCGGTCGGTGGATCTCGGGGCCGTGCCCTCGCACTTCTTCCGCCTCTGGCTCTGGATGGGCACCGGCATGGTCACCAAGGAGTGGGTGGCCATCCACCGCAAGCACCACGCCAAGTGCGAGACCGAGGACGATCCCCACAGCCCCCAGACGCGCGGGCTGGACACCGTGATGTGGCGCGGCGCCGAGCTGTACCGCGCCGAGGCCGCCAACCCCGAGACCCTGAAAAAGTTCGGCCACGGTACGCCGGACGACTGGGTGGAGCGCAACGTGTACAGCCGCTTCGCATGGCAGGGCGTGGGCCTCATGCTCATCATCGACCTGCTGCTTTTCGGCGCCATCGGCGCCACCGTCTGGGCCGTGCAGATGCTCTGGATCCCGTTCTGGGCGGCGGGCGTCGTCAACGGCATCGGCCATTTCTGGGGCTACCGCAACTTCGAGGCGCAGGACGCCAGCACCAACCTCGTGCCGTGGGGGATCGTGATCGGCGGCGAGGAGCTGCACAACAACCACCACACCTACCCCACCTCGGCCAAGTTCTCGGTCAAGCCGTATGAATTCGACATCGGCTGGGTCTACATCAGCCTGCTGCGCCGGCTGGGCTGGGCCACCGTCAAGAAGGTGCCGCCCAAGCTGCGCCTGGGGGCCGTCAAGCCCGTGGCGGACGAAAAGACGCTGGAGGCGCTGATCGCCAACCGCTACGAGGTCATGGCCGGCTACGCGCGCGGCGTGCGCCGCGCCTGCCGCGAGGAGATCGCCTCGCTCAAGGCCCGCAAGGCGGACGCTTCCGTGCTCCAGGCCGCGCGCCGCTGGCTGCACCGCGATGCCGAGAAGGTCCCCGCCCGCGTGCTGGCACAGCTGGCCCGCGCGCGCGAGGCCCATCCCGTGCTCGACAAGATGGTCACCATGCGCGAGGAGCTGCGCCAGCTCTGGATGAACACCTCCCACTCGCGCGAACAGCTCACCGCCGACCTGCAGGCCTGGTGCCGCCGCGCCGAGGAAAGCGGCGTGGCCGCATTGCGCGAATTCTCCCTGCGGCTGCGGGCCGCCCAGGCCTGAACCAACACGTTCCCCCCTGCGGTGGGTGCTTTGCGCTTTCCCGCTTTTCCTGCTGAGCGGGAGGGCAGGGGAGGGGTTCCCGCAGCCTGGCCAGGCCGACGCCACGGCGTCGCCGGCATGGCCTGCCGCGCGGTCCTCGGATCGGCGGCACGGGATGCCGCCGGCATGCATCGCGGCTGGGGCGGCGCACCATGAACCACTGATACGGTTTTTCCATCAAAGAAACCACGGTGTTGCGTCGCTTGGCTGTGCCACAGCACGGTTTGCAGCGTCGTGCCTTGCGCTCTCTTTGGCACCTGTTCGCGCAAAAGCCCGCGACCCCATGGCGGGGTGCGGGCCGGAGGGGCCTGACAGGGCCGGGGCGCGTCAGCGCGCCGTCGTGGTTTCCGGGCCGTGCGGTGCGCGCAGGCGGCCTTCCGTTCCGCGCAGGGCTGCGGCGATGGCCCGCCACACATCCCCGAGGATGCGCGCTGCATCCGCGAACGGAGCGAGGTGGAAGGCGGGCACCGGCGCGGGCTCCACGAGCATGGCCTGCGCCGTCTCCGCGCCCGCGTTCGACACCTCCATCCATACCGCCGGCGCGTTCGCATCGGCCACGCGGCATTGCCCTTCCTCCAGCCCGCCCAGGGGGGCCTGGGGGGCCATCACCTGGCCCCAGACCATCGGCCCCGCATTCAGGGCCAGGCGGCCGCGCTCGGCCCGCAGCATGCCGCCGGGCGGCAGGCAGATCAGCGTCTTCTCGCCGGGGCGCAGCGAGAGCCGCACGGTGGCGCCGGCAGAGGTGTCCTCGGGACGGGCGGCTTGCGTGGATCGATCGGTGGAAGGCATGGTTTTCTCCTCGAACGCGAAATCGAATAAGTTTGGAATAGCCCTAATCCTAGGGATAACCCTGGATTCCGAAAATGCACAGGCGCCGTGGCGTTGGGGTGGAACAGTGCGTGTTGCCGTGTCTCTGTTATGGTTCGCCGGGAGGTTTCCTGTATCTGTCCAGGCCCTGTATGCCGGGGCATCATGAATCTGCGCACCTGCGCCTTCCCTGCCACTCCTCTGTTCGCCTATGTCCGCTCCCGCCGCCGAACGTCCCGAAGCGCCCGGTTCCGCCGCGGCCCCGCAGCCCCGATACCGCCAGCTGGCAGCGCTGTACGAGCAGGCCGTCGCCACGGGCAGCCTCCAGCCCGGCATGCGCCTGCCGTCGGTGCGCGAGCTGTGCCAGCGCCACGGCGTGAGCCTCACCACCGCGCTCCAGGTGCTGCGGCACCTGGAGGACCAGGGCTGCGCCGAGGTGCGCGAGCGCGTGGGGTATTTCGTGCGCGTGCCCGGCCGCGTGACGCTGCTGCCGGCCGCCCGCGAACCCGAGGTGCATGAGCCCCTGTCACCGGATCCGCACGTCTTCGCCGGCATCAACGAGCGCATTTCCGTGTTCCTGGAGAAGGCCCGCCTCGCGGGGCCCGGTGTGCTCGATCTCGGCAGCGCCATGCCCGCGCCCGCGCTCTTCGATGCCCAGGCCCTCAACCGGCTGGCCATGCGCCTGCTGCGGGAACAGCCGGACATCCTGGTGTACGGCCCGTCCGCGCCCACGACGCATCCCGAGTTCCAGCGGGCCATGGCGCACAACGCGCTGGGCTTCGGGCTCAGCCTCGCGCCGGGGGACATCGGCGCCACGCATGGCAACTCGGAAGCCGTGAACCTCGCGCTGGACGCCGTGGCCGCGCCCGGCGACGTGATCGCGGTGGAGTCGCCCACCTTTTTCGGCATCCTGCAGGCCATCGAGGTGCGCGGGCTGCGTGCTCTCGAAATCCCCTGCAGCCCCCATACCGGGCTGTCGCTGGAGGCGCTGGAGCTGGCGGCACGCAACGAACCCCGCCTCAAGGCCGTGGTGGTGGTGCCGCATCTGCAGATGCCCCAGGGCAGCGTGATGCCCGATGCCCACAAGGAGCGGCTCGTGGCCCTGTGCGTGGAATACGGCCTTGCGCTCATCGAGGACGACATCTACCGGGAATTCGTCGAGTCCCCCCAGCCCCTGCGCCCCGCCAAGGCCTGGGACCGGCCCGGGGATGCGGGGCAGGTGATCTACTGCGCCTCCCTCAGCAAGAGCTTCGCGCCGGGGCTGCGGCAGGGTTGGATGAGCGCCGGCCGCTGGCATGCCCGCGTGCAGATGCTGAAGTTCGCCCGCACCCGGAACATGCAGACCTGGTCGCAGCTCCTGGCCGCGCGCACCGTGGATTCGCCAGCCTACGAGCGCCATCTGCGCCGCATGCGCACCCAGCTGCGCGAGCAGCGCGAAGCGTCGGCGCGGGCCGTGGCGCAATACTTTCCCGTGGGAACGCGCCTGAGTCTGCCGCCCGGTGGCATCAGCCTCTGGCTGGAGTTGCCGGCGGGCCTGTCCTCCACCCGGCTGTACGACGAGGCCCTGGCCCGGGGCATCCGGGTGGCGCCGGGGCCCATGTTCTCCAACACCGGCCGCTACGACCACTTCCTGCGGTTGAGCTGCGGCATGCCTTTCACGCCGCAGGTGGAAGAGGGCTACCGCGTGCTGGGCGAACTGCTGGAGCGCCAGCAGGCCGGCGGCTACCCGGCCGGCGCGGGGTGCCTGCGTGCCGTCGCATGATCGGGCTGCCCCGGTGTTTCCGGGGTGGGGTGCCTGTGTGAGGAATCCTCCGCGCAGGCCGGCGGGGATGGGTGGGCATAAAAAAACCGCCCTCGGTGGGGCGGTTTTTCTTGAAGCGGCCAGAGGCCTTACTTCAGCTTCATTTCCTTGTACTCGACGTGCTTGCGAGCCTTGGGATCGAACTTGATGATCGACATCTTCTCAGGCATCGTCTTCTTGTTCTTGGTGGTGGTGTAGAAGTGGCCGGTACCCGCGGTGGATTCCAGCTTGATCTTGTCGCGTCCGCCTTTGGTTGCCATGGTGCTACTCCTTAAGCTTGGCCGCGTGCACGCAGGTCGGCGAGCACGGAGTCGATGCCATTCTTGTCGATCAGGCGCAGGGCGGCGCTGGAAACGCGCAGACGCACCCAGCGGTTTTCGCTCTCGACCCAGAAACGGCGGTATTGCAGGTTCGGCAGGAACCGGCGCTTGGTTTTGTTGTTGGCGTGGGAAACGTTGTTCCCGACCATGGGCTTCTTGCCCGTTACGTCGCAGACGCGTGCCATGAGGACACTCCGATTTTTCAAACACAGCCGCAGGACATGCACGCTCCGCGTGATTGCGGAGCCTGTCCCTGTGGCCTCACCTCGCCAGATAGGGTGGCGGTAACCCGATGTTTTTGCCGATCAGCCAGTGCGATGCACTGCATTGCGGGTGCAATGGTTCAGCAAAGCCGCCGATTATATAGTGCGGCTTTGCAGGCTGTCCAGCCGCAGCGGTTCAGTTTCCGCCTTCCTGCTCCAGGAAGCGCTGCGCATCGAGCGCGGCCATGCAGCCGGTGCCGGCGCTGGTGATGGCCTGGCGGTACACGTGGTCCTGCACGTCCCCGGCGGCGAACACGCCCGGCACGCTGGTTTGCGTGGCGAAGCCCTTGAGGCCGCCCTGCGTCACGATATAGCCGTTCTCCATCGCGAGCTGGTTCTCGAAGATGCCGGTGTTGGGCGAGTGGCCGATGGCGATGAAGCAGCCCTGCAGCGCGATCTCCTGCGTGCTGCCATCCTGGGTGCTCTTGATGCGGATGCCCGTCACGCCGCCGTCGTTGCCCAGCACCTCGTCCAGGGTGTGGAAGACCTTGAGTTCGATCTTGCCGGCCGCGACCTTGTCGTTGAGCTTGTCCACGAGGATGGGCTCGGCCTTGAACTTGTCGCGCCGGTGCACCAGGGTCACCTTGCGGGCGATGTTGGAGAGGTACAGCGCCTCTTCCACGGCGGTGTTGCCGCCGCCCACCACGCACACGTCCTGCTCGCGGTAGAAGAAGCCGTCGCAGGTGGCGCAGCCCGAAACCCCGCGGCCCATGAAGGCTTCCTCGGACGGCAGGCCCAGGTACTTGGCCGAGGCGCCCGTGGCGATGATGAGCGCATCGCAGGTGTAGGTGCCGCTGTCGCCCTTGAGCGTGAACGGGCGCTTGCCCAGGTCCACCTCGTTGATGTGGTCGAACACCACCTGGGTCTTGAAGCGCTCGGCGTGCTCCAGGAAGCGCTGCATCAGCTCGGGGCCCTGCACGCCATTCACATCGGCGGGCCAGTTGTCCACCTCGGTCGTCGTCATGAGCTGCCCGCCCTGGGCGATGCCCGTGATCAGCACGGGATTCAGGTTGGCGCGCGCGGCGTACACGGCGGCGGTGTAGCCGGCCGGGCCGGAACCCAGGATCAGGACTTTGGCGTGTTGCGTAGTGGACATGGTGAAAGGTAAGAGTTTGTGAGCCGCCGCATCGCGGAAGCCTCCCGCACTTGCGGACGGGACCCGGGAGTATCAACCCGGCCGCGCGCCGTGCGCGGGCGGGGTTTTCAATCGGGTCGATTGTAAGAAGCCATGGAAAGCCGTGGCCCGCCAGGGGCGCAAGCGGTGCCGGGAGGGCATCCGCCGGGCCGGGGGCTTGGGGTAAGCTTGCCGCGCTCTTCGACTTATGACGTACTCCCTCAATACCCTCAATGCTTCTTCCGGGGGCAAATCCGCGCCGCGCAGCATGGCCGCGCGCTTCGGCCACGAGATCGGCCTGGTGGTCGGCCTGCTGGCCCTGGTCTTCTGGCTGCTCGCGCTGGCAAGCTATTCGGCGCAGGACGCCGCCTGGTCCACGTCCGGTGCCCAAGATGGGAAGCTGATGGCCAACTGGGCCGGCCGCCTGGGCGCCTGGCTGGCCGACAGCAGCTACTTCGCCCTCGGTTTTTCGGTCTGGTGGTGCGTGGCCGCCGGGGCGCGTGCCTGGATCGCGTCGCTCGCCCGCTGGATGCGTGGCGGCGATGCGGCCACGGCGGGCGGGCAGAGCCCGCTCGCGCGCCGCCTGATGTTCTGGTGCGGCCTGGCGCTGCTGCTGTGCGCAAGCACCGCCCTGGAATGGTCGCGCCTCTACCGGCTGGAGCCCCTGCTGCCCGGCCACGCGGGCGGCGTGCTCGGATACCTGACCGGGCCGGCGGGCGTGAAGTGGCTGGGCTTCACGGGCTCCGGGCTGGTGGGCGTGATCGCCGTCATCGCGGGTGCCGCCCTGGTGTTCCGCTTCTCGTGGGGGCAACTGGCCGAGCGCCTGGGTGGCCGTATCGACGCGCTGGTCCAACTGGGCCGCGCGCGCCGCGAAAAGGCGCGGGACCTCGCCGCCGGCAAGCGGGCGGCGCGCGAGCGCGAGGAAGTGGTGCAGGAAGAGCGCCACGAAATCCAGGAGCACCACCCGCAGCCCGTGCAGATCATCGAGCCCGTGCTCACCGACGTGCCGCAGAGCACGCGCGTGGTGAAGGAGCGGCAGAAACCCCTGTTCACCGAGATGCCCGACAGCCGCCTGCCGCAGGTGGACCTGCTCGACGGCGCCCAGGCGCGGCAGGAAACCGTGGCGCCCGAGACGCTGGAGATGACCAGCCGCCTCATCGAGAAAAAGCTCAAGGACTTCGGCGTGGACGTGCGCGTGGTGGCCGCCATGCCGGGCCCCGTCATCACGCGCTACGAGATCGAGCCCGCCACGGGCGTCAAGGGCTCGCAGGTGGTCAATCTCGCCAAGGACCTCGCGCGCTCGCTCTCGCTCGTCTCCATCCGGGTGATCGAGACCATTCCGGGCAAGAACTACATGGCGCTGGAGCTGCCCAACGCCAAACGCCAGTCCATCCGGCTTTCGGAGATCCTCGGCTCGCAGGTCTATCACGAGGCCAAGAGCCTGCTCACCATGGGCCTGGGCAAGGACATCGTGGGCAACCCGGTAGTGGCCGACCTCGCCAAGATGCCGCACGTGCTGGTGGCGGGCACCACGGGCTCGGGCAAGTCGGTGGGGATCAACGCGATGATCCTTTCGCTGCTCTACAAGGCCGAGGCGCGCGACGTGCGCCTGCTGATGATCGACCCGAAGATGCTGGAGATGTCGGTGTACGAAGGCATCCCGCACCTGCTGGCCCCCGTGGTCACCGACATGAAGCAGGCCGCCCACGGCCTGAACTGGTGCGTGGCCGAGATGGAGCGGCGCTACAAGCTCATGTCCAAGCTGGGCGTGCGCAACCTCGCGGGCTACAACGTGAAGATCGACGAGGCCAAGGCGCGCGAGGAATTCATCTACAACCCCTTCAGCCTCACGCCAGAGGAGCCCGAGCCGCTGGAGCGCCTGCCGCACATCGTGGTCGTCATCGACGAGTTGGCCGACCTGATGATGGTGGTGGGCAAGAAGATCGAGGAGCTGATCGCCCGCCTGGCGCAGAAGGCGCGTGCGGCCGGCATCCACCTGATCCTGGCCACCCAGCGCCCCAGCGTGGATGTGATCACCGGCCTCATCAAGGCCAATATTCCCACCCGTATCGCGTTCCAGGTCAGCAGCAAGATCGACAGCCGCACCATCCTCGACCAGATGGGCGCCGAGGCGCTGCTGGGCATGGGCGACATGCTCTATATGGCCAGCGGCACGGGCCTGCCGATCCGCGTGCACGGCGCGTTCGTCTCCGACGAGGAGGTGCACCGCGTGGTGAACTATCTCAAGTCCCAGGGCGAGCCCGACTACATCGAGGGCGTGCTCGAAGGCGGCACGGTCGATGGCGACGATGGAGCCTTCGGCGAAGGGGGAGGGGGTGAAAGCGGCGAAAAAGACCCCATGTACGACCAGGCGGTGGAAGTGGTGCTCAAGGACCGCAAGGCCAGCATCTCCTACGTCCAGCGCAAGCTGCGCATCGGCTACAACCGCTCCGCACGCCTCCTGGAGGACATGGAGAAGGCCGGTCTCGTGAGCGCCCTCACCGCCAGCGGCCAGCGCGAAGTGCTGGTGCCCCACCGCGGCGAGTGATTGCCGGCCCGCCGCGGCCCCGTGACAAGGATGGAACGACGATGAAACAGTGGTTTGCTATGGTTTTCATAGCTGCATGTGTCCAGAATGCAGCGGCAGATGGACTGAAGAGCCTGGAATCCTTCATGAAGGGCTCCCAGGCCGGGCGCGCGGACTTCACGCAGACCGTGACGGCCCCGCCCAAGGACGGGCAGGCCGCCCGCACCAAGACCTCCAGCGGCACCTTCGAATTCCAGCGGCCCGGGCGCTTCAAGTTCGTGTACGCCAAGCCTTTCGAGCAGACCATCGTGGCCGACGGCAAGACCCTGTGGCTCTATGACGCTGACCTGAACCAGGTCACCCAGCGCGCACAGGCCCAGGCCCTGGGCACGACGCCCGCCGCCCTGCTGGCCTCGGCGCCGGATCTGCAGGCGCTGCGCAAGGATTTCGCGCTGGAGTCGGCGCCCGACCAGGACGGACTGCAGTGGGTGCAGGCCACGCCGAAGGCCAAGGAAGGCCAGCTCAAGAGCGTGCGCGTGGGCTTCCAGGGCGAGCAGCTGGCGGCGCTGGACATCCTCGACAGCTTTGGCCAGCGCTCGGTGATCCGGTTCAGCAATCTGCAGTCGAGCGCTTCGCTGCCGGCATCCACCTTCGAATTCAAGGCGCCGCCCGGCGCGGACGTGGTGCGCCAGTGACGGCCCGGCTCAGGCGAGCCAGAGCAGCGCGAGGCCGATCGCGGCGGGCACCGCCTGGATGAAAAGGATCTTGCGGGATGCGGTGGCCGCGCCGTAGAGACCGGCCACCAGGACGCACAGCAGGAAGAACGCGATGACCGAGTGCCCCTGGGGGCCACCGAGCCAGAGCCCCCAGAACAGCCCCGCGGCCAGGAAGCCGTTGTACAGCCCCTGGTTCGCCGCCAGCACCCGCGTCGCCGCCGCGCGCTCGGGCGTCTGGCCGAAGGCGCGCAGCCCGGCCGGCCGCTCCCAGAGGAACATTTCCAGCACGAGGATGTAGACGTGCAGCACGCCGATCAGGGCGGCGACGGTATGGGCGGCGAATGACATGGATGGACTCCTCCGGACGAAATGGGTTGGAATGGGGCCGGCGGGCCGTGTGTGCGGCCGCCAGTGGCGCGCATTGTGCGCGAGCATGCCGTGGTGCGCGGACGCATGCCGGACAGGCCTGTTCTCCGCCGGCGTGCCATGGCCCGGCCGGGCGATGCCCCGCCTTGGTGCAGGGTCTCGGGGGCATGAATAATCCGGCGGGCAGGCGGGGGGTGTCCTGCTTCCCCCTCGCGCCGGTTCTGGCTCCGGTCATTCCATCCGTCCATCCACGTACGACTTCTTTCTTTCCGCCGCATCCCGCATAGCTCCATGGCCGATCTGTTTTCCGCTCCTCCTTCCGCGCCGCTGGCCGAAGCGCTGCGCCCCGCCAGCCTGGACGAGGTGATCGGCCAGTCGCACCTCATCGGGCCGGGCAAGCCGCTGCGGCTCGCCTTCGAATCCGGCAAGCCGCATTCGATGATCCTGTGGGGGCCGCCCGGCGTGGGCAAGACCACGCTCGCGAGGCTGACCGCCAGCGCTTTCGGCTACGAATTCATCGCCCTGTCGGCGGTGTTCTCCGGGGTGAAGGAGATCCGGGCCTCGATGGAGCAGGCCGAGCACCATCTGGCGCGGGGCCGGAAGACCATTCTTTTCGTGGACGAGATCCACCGCTTCAACAAGAGCCAGCAGGATGGCCTGCTGCCGTTCGTGGAGTCGGGTCTCGTGACCTTCGTGGGCGCCACGACCGAGAACCCGTCTTTCGAGGTCAATTCCGCGCTGTTGTCCCGGGCGCAGGTCTACGTGCTGCAGGCACTGACGGACGACGAGCTCCGGCAGCTCGTGCGCCGCGCGCAGGAGAAGGTGCTGGAGCATCTGGCGTTGGACGATGCCGCCGTGAGCACCCTCGTGGGGTACGCCGACGGCGATGCGCGCCGCCTGCTCAATCTGCTGGAGCAGACCGACACGGCCGCGCGGGCCGCGGGTGCCGCGCAGGTCGATGCCGCGTTCCTGCAGAGTGCGCTCACGCTCAACGCGCGGCGCTTCGACAAGGGCGGGGACCACTTCTACGACCAGATCTCCGCCCTGCACAAGTCCGTGCGCGGGTCGCATCCCGATGCGGCGCTCTACTGGCTGTGCCGCATGCTGGATGGTGGCGCCGACGCCAAGTACCTCTCGCGCCGCATCGTGCGCATGGCGTGGGAAGACGTGGGGCTTGCGGACCCGCGCGCGCTGCAGATCGCGAACGATGCCGCCGCCACCTACGAGCGCCTCGGCTCGCCGGAGGGGGAACTGGCCCTGGCGCAGGCCGTCCTGTATCTTGCGATCGCGCCCAAGAGCAATGCCGGCTACATGGCCTACAACCAGGCCCGGGCCTTCGTCCAGAAGGACAAGTCCCGCGAGGTGCCCGTGCACCTGCGCAATGCGCCGACCCGGCTCATGAAGGAGTTGGGCCACGGAAAGGCCTACCGGTATGCCCACGACGAGCCGCAGGCCTATGCGGCGGGAGAAACCTACCTTCCCGACGCGATGGACGAGCCGGGATGGTACCGACCCGTGTCGCGCGGGCTCGAAGCCAAGATCGCGGAAAAGCTCGCGCATCTGCGGCAGCTCGACGATGCCGCGCGGCAGGCATCCGGACCTGGCGCGGCGCCGTCCTCCACGGCGGAGTGACCCCGCTTCGGCCTTGCATGCCGGCGGCTCGACCGGGCATGCCGGAGGCCGAGGTTCCGACAGTCATCACAGCGCCGCGGATCAGTGTTCCTAATGGCGTAGATGCCGTGCTGATGGACTAAAAATCCTCGGGAAAACCCCGCCCGGCCGTGGTAAGGCGGCGCGATGCATCTGGCTACAATCCCGCACCAAACCCGCGTGGCACCTGTCCTGGCGGGTTTTTTGCTACATGGCAATCGGGCCCAAAAGGCTGAACCGATTCCCGGGCCATCACGGCAGGGACGTCACAAACGAAGGACTTTTTCTATGGACATTTTGCTGCAGCAGATCATCAACGGTCTGGTCCTCGGCAGCATGTACGCCTTGATAGCCCTGGGCTACACCATGGTGTACGGCATTATTCAATTGATCAATTTCGCCCACGGGGAAGTGCTGATGATCGGCGCTCTCACCAGTTGGAGCTGCATCGGCCTGATGCAAGAGGCCATGCCCGGTGCGCCGGGCTGGCTCATCCTCCTCCTGGCCACCATCATCGCCTGCGTGGTCGCCGCCACCCTCAATTTCGTCATCGAGAAGGTCGCCTACAAGCCGCTGCGCACCAGCCCCCGCCTGGCGCCCCTGATCACCGCCATCGGCATGTCCATCCTGCTGCAGACGCTGGCCATGATCATCTGGAAGCCCAATTACAAACCCTATCCCACGCTGCTGCCCACCACCCCGTTCCAGCTGGGCGGGGCGGTGATCACCTCCACGCAGGTGCTGATCCTGGCCGTCACCGCGGTGGCGCTGGCCTCGTTGGTCTATCTCGTCAACTACACCAAGCTGGGCCGCGCGATGCGCGCCACGGCGGAGAATCCGCGCGTCGCGGCGCTGATGGGCGTCAAGCCCGACATGGTGATCTCCGCCACCTTCATCATCGGCGCGGTGCTCGCGGCGATCGCGGGCATCATGTATGCGTCCAACTACGGCACGGCCCAGCACACCATGGGCTTCCTGCCCGGCCTCAAGGCCTTCACCGCGGCCGTGTTCGGCGGCATCGGCAACCTGGCCGGCGCGGTGGTCGGCGGCATCCTGCTGGGGCTCATCGAGGCCATCGGCTCCGGCTACATCGGCACGCTCACGGGCGGCCTGCTGGGAAGCCACTACACCGACATCTTCGCCTTCATCGTGCTCATCATCGTCCTGACGCTGCGCCCCTCGGGCCTGCTGGGCGAGCGCGTGGCCGACCGTGCCTGACACACAAGGAGCCCCTTCCGTGAAAAACACCAAGCTCCAATGGATCTTCGGCGGCATCGCATTGCTCGTGCTGCCCCTGCTGCTGCAGTATTTCGGCAACGCCTGGGTGCGGATCGCCGATCTGGCCCTGCTCTACGTGATGCTGGCCCTGGGCCTGAACATCGTGGTCGGCTATGCCGGCCTGCTGGACCTCGGCTACGTGGCCTTCTATGCCGTGGGCGCGTACCTCTTCGGCCTCATGGCCTCGCCCCATCTCTCCGACACCTTCGCGGGTTTTGCGGCGATGTTCCCCAACGGCCTGCACACGTCGCTGTGGATCGTGATCCCGCTCGCGGCATTGGTGGCGGCGTGCGTGGGTGCGTTGCTCGGGGCCCCCACGCTCAAGCTGCGTGGCGACTACCTCGCCATTGTTACGCTGGGCTTCGGGGAAATCATCCGCATCTTCCTGAACAACCTCGACCATCCCGTCAATCTGACCAACGGCCCCAAGGGTATCGGCCAGATCGATTCCGTGAAGGTCTTCGGTCTGGATCTGGGGCGGCGCCTGGAGTTGTTCGGGTTCGACATCAGCTCCGTCACGCTCTATTACTACCTGTTCCTGGTGCTGGTGGTGTTCAGCGTCATCATCTGCTACCGCCTGCAGGATTCGCGTGTCGGCCGCGCCTGGATGGCCATCCGCGAGGACGAGATCGCCGCCAAGGCCATGGGCATCAACACCCGCAACATGAAGCTGCTGGCCTTCGGCATGGGTGCTTCGTTCGGCGGCGTGTCGGGCGCCATGTTCGGTGCCTTCCAGGGCTTCGTCTCCCCCGAATCCTTCAGCCTGATGGAGTCGGTGATGATCGTCGCCATGGTGGTGCTGGGCGGCATCGGCCATCTGCCGGGCGTGATCCTGGGCGCCGTGCTGCTGTCGGCCCTGCCGGAAGTGCTGCGCTATGTGGCCGGCCCGCTGCAATCCATGACGGACGGCCGGCTCGACTCCGCCATCCTGCGCCAACTGCTCATCGCACTGGCCATGATCATCATCATGCTGCTGCGTCCGCGCGGCCTGTGGCCAGCGCCCGAGCATGGCAAGAGCCTGGTGCGGAAGTCCTGAGAACCACCCCTTCGAGAGCAACGAACATGGCAGAAACAACCAACGAGGTGGTGCTGAAGGTCGCCGGCATTTCCAAGCGATTCGGCGGGCTGCAGGCCCTCTCCGACGTGGGCATCACCATCCAGCGCGGTCAGGTCTATGGCCTCATCGGCCCCAACGGCGCCGGCAAGACCACGTTCTTCAACGTCATCACCGGCCTCTACACGCCTGACAGCGGCAACTTCGAACTCGCGGGCAAGCCCTACGAACCCACGGCCGTGCACGAGGTGGCCAAGGCAGGCATCGCCCGTACCTTTCAGAACATCCGCCTCTTCGCCGAAATGACGGCACTGGAGAACGTGATGGTGGGGCGCCACATCCGCACCAAGTCGGGGATCATCGGCGCCGTCTTCCGCACCAAGGGCTTCAAGGACGAGGAGGCGGCCATCGCCAAGCGCGCCCAGGAGCTCCTGGACTACGTGGGCATCGGCAAGTACGCCGATTTCAAGGCGCGCACGCTGTCCTACGGCGACCAGCGCCGCCTGGAGATCGCCCGGGCCCTGGCCACCGATCCTCAATTGATCGCGCTCGATGAGCCAGCCGCCGGCATGAATGCGACCGAGAAGGTGCAACTGCGCGAATTGATCGACCGGATCCGCCAGGACAACCGCACCATCCTGCTCATCGAACACGATGTGAAGCTGGTGATGGGCCTGTGCGACCGCGTCACCGTGCTCGACTACGGCAAGCAGATCGCCGAGGGCACGCCTGCCGATGTGCAGAAGAATGAAAAAGTGATCGAGGCCTACCTGGGCACCGGAGGACATTGAGCATGGCCGAGACATCCAGCAAAGTACTGCTTTCCGTGAAGGGCCTGAAAGTGGCCTACGGGGGCATCCAGGCCGTGAAAGGCGTGGATTTCGAGGTCCGCGAGGGCGAGCTCGTATCGCTCATCGGCTCCAACGGCGCGGGCAAGACCACCACGATGAAGGCCATCACCGGCACCCTGGCGATGAACGATGGCGACATCGAGTATCTGGGGGAAAGCATCAAGGGCCGGGGCGCCTGGGATCTCGTGAAGAAGGGGCTCGTGATGGTGCCCGAGGGGCGTGGCGTGTTCGCGCGCATGACCATCACCGAGAACCTGCAGATGGGCGCCTACACGCGCAACGACAAGGCCGGCATCGCTGCCGACATCGAGAAGATGTTCACCATCTTCCCGCGCCTGCGCGAGCGCAAGGACCAGCTGGCGGGGACCATGTCGGGCGGGGAGCAGCAGATGCTTGCGATGGGCCGCGCGCTCATGAGCCAGCCGAAGGTGCTGCTGCTCGACGAGCCCTCCATGGGCCTGTCGCCGATCATGGTGGACAAGATCTTCGAGGTGGTGCGCGACGTCTACGCGCTCGGCGTGACCATCGTGCTGGTGGAGCAGAACGCCAGCCGTGCGCTGGCGCTGGCCGACCGCGGCTACGTCATGGAGTCGGGCCTCATCACCATGACCGGCCCCGGCCTGCAGCTGCTGAACGATCCGCGCGTGCGCGCCGCGTACCTGGGCGAGTGACCACCCGTCCGGACCCCGGGCCGCAGTGGCGGCGGGGAGTGCATGAGAAAAGCCCCGAGAGGGGCTTTTCCCTTTCTCGGAGCCTGTGTGTGGTGGCCGACTGGGGCCTTGGCGCTCAGTAGCGGTACTGCACGCCCAGCGTGGTCATGTCCACGTCCGATTTGCCGTCGGCAAAGTGCAGGCGATGGCGTTCCCACTCGACCACGGCGGCCCATTGGGGATTGAAGGCCCAGCGCAGGCCGCCGCCGAAGGAGAGGCCGAAGCCGTTGTCGTTGCCCGTGGTCACGCCAAAGCCGGGGTTGCCCGAGGTCTTGGTGCGGCCGTAGGTGGTGCCGACCTTCCCGAAGACATCGAACTGGGTGCCGATCGGGGCGCGGCCCACCAGGCTGAGGTTCAGGCCCTGGGCCTTGGTTTCTCCCCCGATGCGGTGGGCGCTGCCGAAATTCAGGTAGCCGAATTCGACGCCGAAGTTGGGGTTGAAGTAGCCGCCCGTGTAGAGCTTCCAGGCGGTGTCGCTGTCATCGAAGTTGAAGTTGCCCGTCCCGCTGCGGAGGTCGTATTTGGACTTGCCTCCGCTCAGTCCCAGATAGCCTTGCTCGGTACTGGGTATGACGGAATTGCGGGAGGAGGTCTGGGCGTGGACCGCCACCGCGCCGCAGGCGAGTGCAATGGCGCAGGAAAGAAGCCGGACCGGGTGTTTCTGTTTCTGCATGGAGAGAGTCCTTGGAGGGTTGGGCCAATCGACGAGGGCGAGCGAGCATCAAGGTGCGCGGGCCATCGCCCTTGAACGGGATCGAACGTCCATTGGAAGCCCGGGATGCGCAAAGGTTTGTGGGCGCTCACGTGCCGTGCTCGTAGGAATCTTCCGACGTTCTTTCTCCCGGCCGGGTTCAAGATCGCCCATCTGTGGGCATATCGCCGCATCGCGGGGTTGCAGTGAAAGGCGCGCTTAAACTCGCGCCTTTCTTGAAACCGTCATCTTTTCGTCACATTCGCGGCAAAGCCGCCCGTGGCGCATGCCTGAAAGCAATCCCAGGAGTCCGCATGTTGTTTGGAAAGCTGTTGCCCCGCGAGGGCAATTTTTTCGAGATGTTCAACCAGCATGCGGATCGCATCGTGGAAGCAGCCCGCGCGTTTGCGCAGCTGGTGGCCAATTACAACGATCCGCATCTGCGGGACAAGTACAACCAGGACGTCGACAACGCCGAGCGGGCCGCGGACCGCGTCACGCACGAGGTCAATCGCGCGCTGCACAAGACGTTCATCACGCCCATCGACCGCGAGCAGATCCATTCGCTCATCAACACGATGGACGACGTGGCGGACCTGATCCAGGATTCGGCCGAGACCATGGCGCTCTATGACGTGCGCCACATGACCGAGGAGATTTCCCGCCTGACGGATCTGAGCCTCAAGTGCTGCGAACGCCTGCGCGATGCCGTCAGGCTGCTCGACAAGATCGCCGACCCGGCCGTGGCGGAGGCGGCCATCAAGACCTGCGAGGAAATCGACCGCCTGGAGGGCGATGCCGACCGCGTAATGCGCAGCGCGATGAGCAAGCTCTTCCGCGAGGAGCCCGATGTGCGCGAAGTGCTCAAGCTCAAGGCCATCTACGAGTTGCTGGAGACCATCACCGACAAGTGCGAGGACGTGGCCAACCACATCGAGGGCATCATCCTCGAGAACTCCTGATCTCCGGCGGTCGCAGGTTTAAAGCATGGAAACCGTACAAACCGCCCTGTGGGTCGTGGTCCTCCTGGTCGCGCTGGCCATCCTGTTCGATTTCATGAACGGATTCCACGATGCTGCCAATTCGATCGCGACGGTCGTTTCGACCGGGGTGCTCAAGCCCACGCAGGCCGTGGTCTTTGCCGCGTTCTTCAATTTCATCGCCATCTTCGTCTTCCATCTGAGCGTGGCCGCCACGATCGGCAAGGGGATCGTGCAGCCCGGGGTGGTCGATACCCACGTGATCTTCGGCGCGCTGGTGGGGGCCATCACCTGGAATGTCATCACCTGGTACTACGGCATTCCGAGCAGCTCGTCGCATGCGCTGATCGGCGGCATCGTCGGCGCGGTCATCGCCAAGGCGGGAGCCGGGGCGCTGATTTCGGCGGGCATCCTCAAGACCGTGGCCTTCATCTTCGTGTCGCCGCTGCTGGGGTTCCTGCTGGGCTCCCTCATGATGGTGGCTGTGGCGTGGATCTTCCGGCGCACCCGTCCGAGCAAGGTGGACAAGTGGTTCCGCAGGCTGCAACTGCTGTCGGCCGGTGCCTACAGTCTGGGGCACGGCGGCAACGATGCACAGAAGACCATCGGGATCATCTGGCTGCTGCTCATCGCGACGGGCTATGCGTCGGCCTCGGACACGGCCCCTCCCACCTGGACCATCGTGGCGTGCTATCTCGCGATCGGCCTGGGCACGATGTTCGGCGGCTGGCGCATCGTCAAGACCATGGGCCAGAAGATCACGAAGCTCAAGCCCGTCGGCGGCTTCTGCGCCGAGACGGGCGGCGCGATGACGCTGTTCCTGGCGACCGCTCTGGGCATTCCGGTGTCCACCACGCACACGATCACCGGCGCCATCGTCGGCGTCGGGTCCACGCAGCGTGCCAGCGCCGTGCGCTGGGGCGTGGCGGGCAACATCGTCTGGGCCTGGATCCTGACCATCCCGGCCAGCGCTTTCGTGGCGGCCATCGCCTATTGGGTCAGCCTGCAGCTGTACTGATCCACGGTGGCGGGGCGCGGAGGGTGGTTTGCTCCTTTTTTGGGAGCAATCTTTCCAGATTTCACGGCGACATGGAGCCGATTACTGTGAAATCTTCCGCGCTTCCTCGATCTGGTACTCGAAATAGCGCTGGAAGCTGAATGCGAGGCTTGCCATCAGCACGGCCGTGCCCACCAGCAGCGACAGTGCGATCGCGAAAATCGTGAACCAGTGGGTTCGGCCTGCCGGTGCATCCAGGGGCGCCTGGGGATTGAAGCGGGCGTTCCACCGCTCCGGCGTCATGAGGCCATAGAGGATCGCGCGCAGGGCGCATCCGGCGATCGTGAAGCCCAGCAGGGGAATCAGTACCCAGCTGAGGTGGTCATCCTGCCCCCACTGCTGCACGCGCTGGATGCCGTGGATGCCCAGCGCCGTGGGAATCGGCAGCATCCAGCCGATCAGGTCAGCGGCCCCGTAAAGATAGAAGCGGTGCAGGCCCAGCGGACCGCCCAGGAAGGCGAGCCAGGCGGCGATGGTCTTGTTGCGGGTCCGGGTCATGGCGTTGCGCTGCCTCAGTGGGTTTCCGGGATCATTCAGGGGCCGTGGTGTCGCCTGCGCCCAGCGACTTTTCCATGAGCACGATGTCGCGCCAGGCCCCGAACTTCCAGCCCATGGAGCGCATCACGCCGATCTGCGAAAACCCCGCTGTGCGGTGCACGCCCACGGAGCCCGTGTTGGCCGAATCGCCGATCACCGCCAGCAGTTTGCGCACGCCCGCAGCCTCGGCGGCAACGCACAGGGCCTCCAGCAGCTGGCGGCCGATGCCCTGGCCGCGCGCCGTCTCCGCGACATAGATCGAGTCTTCCGCGGAAAAACGGTACGCGGGCCGGGGCTTGAACCAGTTCGCATAAGCGAACCCGAGGATTTCGCCGTTGTCCTCGGCCACCAGGTAGGGCAGGCTGCGTGCCAGCACATCGGCGCGCCGGGTCGCCATTTCGGCGGCGCCCGGCGGCTCTATCTCGAAGGTGCCGGTGCCGTGGAGCACATGGTGCGCGTAGATGGCGGTGATGGCCGCGACGTCTTCGTCGCGGCTGGGGCGGATGGTGGGCATGCGTGAGTCGGGGCTATAATCACTGGCTTTGCAGCGTGTCGCTGGCCGGGTGGCCATGTCGCGTGTCTCAAACGCCGCAAAAAAACCTCAGCAGCATTTGCTGTACCCACCCGAAGGATTCATTATGGTCGTGATTCGACTCTCCCGCGGCGGCTCCAAGGGCCGTCCGTTCTTCAACATCGTCGTGGCCGACAAGCGCGTGCGCCGCGATGGCCGCTTCATCGAGCGCCTGGGCTTCTACAACCCCACGGCCAAGGGCGGCGAAGAAGGCCTGCGCATCGCCCAGGATCGCCTGACGTATTGGACGGGCGTTGGCGCCCAGACGTCTCCGACCGTGGAGCGTCTGATCAAGCAAGCCGCCAAGGCGGCTGCCTGATCACAGCGCCCAGCGCGTTTTCCGGGTGATCGACTGCCCGGATGAGGCGGGTTCCGTCGCTGTAGCGTGCGGAGCCCGCCTTTTTCATTGATTCATTCCTCTCGACCATGCCGAATCTTCCCGTCCTGGATCCCGCCGATCTGCCCCCTGATGCGGTGGAGGTCGGGCGCATCGCGGATGCATGGGGGATCAAGGGATGGTTCAAAGTGCTGCCCCACAGCGCCGATCCCGAGGCGCTTTTCTCGTCCAAGCGCTGGTATCTGCTGCCCAGCGAGAAAGGCGCAAAAAGCTTCTTCACCGGCACGGTGCTGCTCGCCATCCGGCAGGCGCGGGAGCATTCCGGCTCCATCGTGGCGCAGGCGCAGGGCGTGGATGACCGCGATGCCGCGGATGCCTTGCGCGGCGCGCGCATTTTCATTCCCCGTTCGAGCTTCCCCACGGCCGCGGAGGATGAGTATTACTGGGTGGATCTCATCGGTCTCGATGTCGTCAATCGCGAGGGCCTTGCGCTGGGCAAGGTGCGTGAATTGCTGGCGACAGGGCCCCAGACCACGCTGGTGCTGACCCAGGAGCAGGAAGGTGGGAAGGCGCTCGAACGGATGATCCCGTTCGTGTCGGCCTTCGTGGACCAGGTGGATCTGGCGGGGCGCCGCATCGTGGTGGACTGGCAGCCCGACTACTGAGGGTGGTGCCCGGCTGCCATGCGCTTCGACGTCATCACTCTCTTTCCCGAAATTTTTGCGCCGTTCCTCGCGAGCGGCGTCACGCGGCGTGCCTATGCGTCCGGCCTGGTGGACGTCCGGCTCTGGAATCCGCGCGACCATGCCGAGGGCAACTACCGCCGGGTGGACGATCGTCCCTTTGGCGGCGGGCCGGGCATGGTGATGATGGCGGAGCCGCTCGAGCGTTGCCTGCAGGCGATCCGGGCAGACCGGGCCGAACCGCGCGATGCGCAGGCTCCCCTCGTGCTGTTTTCCCCGATCGGCCGGAGGCTGGACCATGCGGGGGTCGTGGAGTGGTCAAGCCGTGGCGACGGGGCGGTGCTGCTCTGCGGCCGCTATGAAGGGGTCGATCAGCGCTTCATCGACGCGCATGTCGATTGCCAGTGGAGCCTGGGCGACTTCGTGCTCTCGGGCGGCGAGATACCCGCCATGGCGTTGCTGGATGCGGTGGCGCGGTTGCAGCCGGGCGTCCTGAACGACGAGGGCAGCCACCAATCGGACAGCTTCAATTCCGCACTCGACGGATTGCTGGATTGCCCCCACTACACCCGCCCCGAAGAGTGGCAGGGCCACGCGGTGCCGCCCCCCTTGCTGACCGGGCACCACGCGCAGATCGAGCGCTGGCGCCGCGATCAGCGGCTGATCGTCACGGCGCGGCATCGCCCGGACTTGATCGACGTGGCGCGAGCCGCAGGCCGCCTGAGCCGCGCCGATGAGGCCATCTTGGCGAAAACGGCCGGCTTGCTATAATCAGAGGCTTTTCGATCCTCTGTCCGGCCGCTGACGGGCCACATACGCCAACAACATCTGGCGAATCGCCCCAGCACCTTGCGTCAATCCCGACGCCTGCCAATTCTGGCGCGGTCATGATCGTTGGATGCCTCAAATGAATCTGATCCAGACCCTCGAGCAGGAAGAAATCGCCCGCTTGAACAAGACCATTCCCGAGTTCGCGCCTGGCGACACGGTCATCGTGAGCGTGAACGTGGTGGAAGGCAACCGCAAGCGCGTGCAGGCCTATGAAGGCGTGGTGATCGCCAAGCGCAATCGCGGCCTCAACAGCGGCTTCACCGTGCGCAAGATCTCCAGCGGCGAAGGCGTGGAACGCACGTTCCAGACCTACAGCCCGCTGATCGCCAACATCGAAGTCAAGCGCCGTGGCGATGTCCGCCGCGCCAAGCTGTACTACCTGCGCGACCGTTCGGGCAAGTCGGCCCGCATCAAGGAAAAGCTGCCCTCGCGCGTCAAGGTTGCCACGCCTGCCGCTGCTGCCTGAGGTTCTCCGCTTTCTCTGGCACGAAGCCGCTACAGTCACCTGTAGCGGCTTTTTTCATGGCGCTTGGCTCCGTGGCTGGTGCCGTTGCCGGTGGAGGCCGCCAAGCCGCCCACTTCCTCGCCACCAAGCCGCGTCGGGCTTTCATGTCTTCTTCCCCTTCTCATGCTCCTGTCCCCGGGCCTGCCGTTGCGCTGACTGCGCTGCCGGGCTTCGATCCCCGGCGCGTGCCGGTGCTGCGTGAGGATGAACGCTTGCCTGCGGTGCCGCTGGCGGCGCAGACGCCGGATGCGCTGCGGCGGCGTTTCGCGGCACCTCCGGCCTGGACGCCCGACGTCTTGCGGGAGCGGGCGATGACGGATCGCCCTCCAAGGGATGCCGCCGTGCTGGTGCCCATCGTGCTGCGGGAATCGCCCACGGTGCTGCTGACGGAGCGGACGGCGCATCTGTCCACGCACTCCGGACAGGTCGCCTTTCCCGGTGGGCGGGTCGATCCGGAAGATGCGGATGCCGCCGCCGCGGCGCTGCGTGAGGCCCGCGAGGAGGTCGGACTGGATGAGCGGCATGTGGAGGTGCTGGGCACCTTGCCGCTGTACGTGACCGGAACGGCTTTCGCCATCACGCCCGTGGTTGCGCTCGTGCGGCCGGAGTGCGAGCTGAACTCCAATCCCTATGAGGTCGCCGACGTGTTCGAGGTCCCCCTGGCGTTCCTGCTCGACCCTGCAAATCACCACAGGCATGCCATGGAGGTCGATGGCATTCGCCGTGAGTGGTTCTCCATGCCCTATACGGATCCGGCAACCGGCGCACTGCGTTTCATCTGGGGTGCGACGGCGGGCATGCTGAGAAACTTCTATCGCTTCATGCGGGCGTAGCGCGGCTGGCGCGGTGGGGTCCGCCCAGTATGATTGCCGGCATGAGTTTCTTTGCCATCCTCATGGCGCTGCTGATTGAGCAGGCCCGCCCGCTGGCGCGCAGCAACCCGATCCATGCCGGAGTGCGCGCATGGGCGCTGTCCGTGAGCCGCAACTTCGATGCGGGCAAGTCCCACCATGGCTGGGTGGCCTGGACCCTGGCCGTGTGCGTGCCTTCGCTGATCGTGCTGGGCGTGCACTGGCTGTTGTGGTCGGTGGTCGGGTGGCCTGCCGCGATGGTGTGGAGCGTCATCGTGCTGTACGTGACCCTGGGCTTCCGGCAGTTCAGCCACCATTTCACGGACATCCGCGATGCGCTCGAAGAGCGTGACGAGGATGCGGCCCGCGCCCGCCTCGCCGCCTGGCAGCAGGTGGATGTCGGGTTGCTGCCGCGCAGCGAGATCGTGCGGCATGTGATCGAGTATTCGGTCATCGCTGCGCACCGCCATGTGTTTGGCGTGCTGGCGTGGTTCTCCATCTTTGCCGCGCTGGGGCTGGGGCCGACGGGTGCGGTCTTCTACCGGCTCTCCGAGTTCGTGTCGCGGCACTGGGGGGCTGACAGCCGCCGCGCCAGCGTGGCGAATCCTGCCAGCGTGTCCTTGCAGCGCGCCTCGGCCCAGGCCTGGACCGTGGTGGATTGGCTGCCCGCGCGTTTCACAGCCCTCAGTTTTGCGGTGGTGGGCAGCTTCGAAGAGGCGATCGATGGCTGGCGTTTCCATGCGCAGCATTTTCCCAATGACAACGATGGCGTGATCCTGGCGGCCACTGCGGGGGCCATCAACGTGCGCCTGGGAGGCGAAGCCCTGCCGGCGCGTTCAGACCTGTTGTCCGACGGCGTGCTGAACCCCGATGCGGGAGAAGCCGGCAGCGACAGCACGCCCGGCCGCGAGCCGGAGGTGGGGCATCTGCGCAGCGTGGTGGGCCTGGTCTGGCGGTCCGTCGTGGTGTGGATGCTGCTGCTGGCGCTGCTTTCGCTGGCGCGGCTGCTGGGGTGAGTGATCTGCCGGTGCCTGTGGGGTGCTGGCGGCTCTCGGGAAAGTTACCAATGCCGGTGCTCGCTCAGCTCGGCATATAGGTTGCTATATATCTGATAGCGGCTGGCGCTGATTCCATGCCGACATGGCGCAGGTTTTCCTTGAAGCTCATCCACGCGGGCCATGACGGCGCAGCCCGGCTCGTGCAAATGGGTGCAGTTGTAGAACTTGCAGTGCGCCGCATGCTGGCCGATGTCTGGCATGAGCCTTGCCAGATCGGCCGCGGCAATATGGTGCAGGCCGAATTCCTGGAACCCGGGGGAGTCGATGAGCGCTGTGGTGCGCTCCGCTTCATCCACCCAGTACCACGTCGTTGTCGTCGTGGTGTGTTTCCCTGAGTTCAGTGCCTGGGAGATTTCGCCCGTCTGCGCGCGCGCGTGGGGCACCAGCAGGTTGATGAGCGTGCTCTTGCCGGAGCCCGATGGCCCGAGGACCAGGGTGGTCTTGCCGCTCAGCTGTTCCCAAAGCGCGGTCTTGTCCACCTCCCCGGATTGGGTGAGCGACAGGGGCAGGACGCGGTAGTGGTGCTGCCCGGGGCCCTCGCCGCCCATGTGGCGGTAGGGCCAGAGGCGTTCCCACGCCCGCTCGAACGGCTCGACCAGATCGCTCTTGTTGAGCGCGATGAGCGGCGTGATGCCTTCGGCCTCGGCGGCGATGAGCGCCCGGGCCAGCTGGCTTTCCGAGAACACGGGCTCGGCGGCGATGAGAATCAGGACCTGATCCAGGTTGGCCGCGAACGACTTCGTGCGGATCTCGTCCTGCCGGTAAAACAGGTTGCGGCGCTCCTGCACCTTTTCGATCGTGCCTTCCTCGCCCTGTCCGGGCGGAGGCGCTTGCCAGAGGACCCGGTCGCCCACGACGGAATGGCTCTTCTTGCCGCGCGGGTGGCAGATACGCCGCGTGCCGTCGGGGCTCTCAACCAGGCAATGCCGTCCGTGGCTGGCGACCACCAGGCCTTCGCGGGGTGTACTGCGCTCAGCCATGTCGCGGACCCCTGCGGCGCTTCATGCGGATGCCGTCAGAAGCGCATCGAATCGGGCGGCGCACTCGAAGTCCGTGGCGGAAATGCCCTGGACATCGTGGGTATTGAGCCGGACCACGCAACGGTTGTAGTGCACCGAGAGGTCCGGGTGGTGGTCCTGCGCATTGGCGATGAATGCGACCGCATTCACGAAAGAAATGGTTTCGTGGTAATCGGCGAAGCGGTAGGTCTTCTCGATCGCGACGGCGGTGCCGTCACCGCTCAGGGCCCAGCCTTGCAGCTCGGCCAGGCGGGACACGATTTCCGTGGGGTTGAGCGCGCGCCGGGTGAGCGCGGACCAGTCTTTCTTGGTGAGCATGGAGTGGGTCATGGGGAGGGTGTGGGCAAGGGCATGCGCGCCAGCCGCTCGCTGGCGGGCGGGTGGGAGTAGTAGAACCGTGCATACACCGGGTCGGGTGTCAGCGTGGAGGCGTTGTCTTCGTAGAGCTTGAGCAGTGCCGAGGCGAGATCGCCGCCCTGGGCCTGTGCCATGGCATAGGCGTCGGCCTCGAATTCGTCGCGGCGGGAGAGTTGTGCGAAGACGGGGGAAATGAAGAAGGTCAGCACGGGCGTTGCCAGCAGGAAGAGCAGCAGTGCCAGCGCGTCGTTGGGCGCAGGGGATGGCATGCCCGGCAAAGACAGATTGGGCTGCACGCCCAGGCCGAAATAGAACCATGGCTGGCCCGACAGCCAGCCCAGCAGGGCGAACCCGAGCAAGGTCATCGCGAACATTCCGACCATGCGGCGGGTAATGTGGCGATGCTTGAAATGGCCGAGTTCGTGGGCGAGCACGGCCTCGACCTCGCCAGGGTGGAGCTGCTTGAGCAGGGTGTCGTAGAACACGACCCGCTTGGCTGCGCCGAAGCCCGTGAAATAGGCATTCGAATGCGCACTGCGGCGGCTGCCATCCATCACGAAAAATCCCTTCGCCATAAAACCGCAGCGTTGCATGAGGGCCGTGACACGGGTCTTCAGGGACTCGTCCTCCAGCGGCTGGAAGCGGTTGAAGACCGGCGCGATGAAAAGCGGGTAGATCACCATCAGGAGGAGGCTGAACGCTGTCCAGGCCCCCCAGGCCCACAGCCACCAGAGCGAACCGGCCGCGCCCATCAGCCAGAGGATGAGGGCCGCGATGGGCAGGCCGATCAGCGTCCCCATCAGTGTGGATTTGGCAAGGTCCCAAAGCCAGAGGCGTGCGTTCGTCTTGTTGAACCCGAAACGTTCTTCGAGGACGAATGTCCGGTAGATCGCCATGGGCAGGTCGATAAGGCCATTGATCACGGCGAAGGCCCCCAGCAGGGCCAACTGCTGGACCATGCCCCCGCCGAGGACGGAGAGCAGTGCCTGGTTGAGGGTATCCAGCCCGCCCAGCAGCGTCCAGCCAAGCAGTATCGCCGCGCCCAGTGCGGTGTCCAGCAGGTCCAGCCGGGCCTTGGCGATGGTGTAGTCCGCGGCCTTCTGATGGGCCGGGAGCGGAATGCGGGCCGCGAAGGCCTCGGGCACTGCATGCCGATGGCGTGCCACGTGGCGCATCTGCCGGGATGCCAGCCAGAAGCGCGCCACCAGGCCTGCGAGCAGCAACAGGGCGAAGATGGCTGTCAACAGTCCGGCGGGTGTGGCGAAATAGGACAACGAGGAGGAGGGGGGCGCGAGCATGTGCCGGAAGTTTAGGGCAATGCCACGGGGTGGCCCGAGGCGTGGGTCGCCAAGACCGAACGTGCCAGGCCTTGGGCGACAATTCCGCCATGTCCGATACCGACTTTGCTCCCCCGCCGCCTGTCCTTGCCAAAACCGACCAGAACTTCGTCTGGCTCGACTGCGAGATGACCGGCCTGAACCCTGAAACCGATCGTCTGCTCGAAATCGCCGTCGTGGTGACGGGGCCGGATCTCGAGCCGCGCGTGGAGGGGCCCGTATTCGCCATCCACCAGTCCGATGCGCTGCTGAATGGAATGGATGCCTGGAACAAGGGGACGCACGGCCGCAGCGGATTGATTGAGAAAGTGCGGGCCTCCACCGTGACCGAGGCGCAGGCGGAGCAGGCGATCCTGGAGTTCCTGGCCCGCTATGTCCCGAAGGGCGTGGCCCCCATGTGCGGCAACAGCATCGGCCAGGATCGCCGGTTTCTCGTGAAATACATGCCCAGGCTGGAAGCGTTCTTTCACTACCGCAATGTGGACGTGAGCACGCTCAAGGAGCTTTCCAAGCGATGGAAGCCCGAGGCCTACTCCACGTTCAAGAAAGCCCAGCGGCATACGGCGCTGGCGGACGTGCACGAATCGATCGACGAACTGGCGCACTATCGCCGGCATTTGCTCGCGCTTTGATCCAGTCGCTGGATTGCGGGAAAACCCGAACCGTGCGAGAATCAAGGGCTTGCGCGGAAATGCTCCTCTTGGTGAGCCGAATTTTCGTGCAATCTGTGCATCTCCCCTTCACACCGGGCCGTGGCCTGCCGCAGCAATGCGGTCTGGAATTGCCACACCAATGCCCACCTGCCCCGCCACGCGGGCGCTGGTTTCGTTGAATGGTTGATGTTTTTTAACCATTAACGAAGCCTCCGCAGGCATGCGCCTGCGTCCGTCTTCGTGTGAGAAACATATTCATGACCGACACTTTGCCAGTGCAGGGCGACTCCGCGCCTGCAGATTCTTCTTTCGTGGCTGCTTCCGATGCCTGCGATGTGGTGACGACTTCCGCGGAGGTCGCTGCGCAAGCGCCTGAAGCGCCCAATGGTTTCGTGCAGCTGGGGCTGGCCCCCGAACTCGTGCAGGCCGTCGCCGATCTGGGCTACACCCAGCCCACGGGTGTCCAGGAGCGGGCCATTCCCCTCGCCATGGGCGCTGGCAGCGCGGAGGGGCGTTTCATCGACCTGATGGTGTCGAGCCAGACGGGCAGCGGAAAGACCGCGGCCTTCCTGCTGCCGGTGCTCCACACCCTGATCCACCAGCAGGCACAAGCCCAGGCCGCTGCCCGTGCCGAGCAAGAGGCCGCAGCTGCCGAAGCGGCGGCGCGCGGCGAGCCGTCTCCGAAGCGCTCCAAGCGCAAGGATCCGACCAATCCTCGCCACTTCAAGGCCGCCACGCCGGGCGCGCTGGTGCTGTGCCCCACCCGTGAACTGGCGCAGCAGGTGGCGCACGATGCGATCGAGCTGGTGCGCCACTGCCGTGGCCTGCGCGTGGCGAACGTCGTTGGCGGCATGCCTTACCAGTTGCAGATCGCCAAACTGCAAAATGCCAACCTCGTCGTCGCCACGCCGGGCCGGCTGCTGGATTTGCAGCGCTCGATGCAGATCAAGCTCGATCAGGTGCAGTTTCTCGTGGTGGACGAGGCGGACCGCATGCTGGACCTCGGCTTCTCCGATGATCTGGCCGAGATCAACGAACTCACCAACCAGCGCAAGCAGACGATGATGTTCAGCGCCACGTTCGCGCCGCGCATCCAGCAGTTGGCCATGCGTGTCATGCACGACGGCGGTGCATCGGTCAAGAAAGTGCAGATCGATTCCCCTCAGGAGAAGCACGCCAACATCAAGCAGATGCTTTTCTGGGCCGACAACGCGCAGCACAAGCGCAAGATGCTGGATCACTGGCTGCGCGACACGTCCATCAACCAGGCCGTGGTCTTCGCGAGCACGCAGGTGGAGTGCGATGGACTGGCCAACGACCTTCAGCAAGATGGCTTCTCCGCAGTGGCCTTGCATGGCGCCCTGAGCCAGGGCCTGCGCAATCGCCGGTTGATGGCGCTGCGCAATGGGCAGGTGCAGATTCTGGTGGCCACGGACGTGGCGGCCCGCGGCATCGACGTTCCCACGATCACGCACGTCTTCAATTTCGGCCTGCCGATGAAGGCGGAAGATTACACGCACCGCATTGGTCGCACGGGCCGCGCAGGCCGTGATGGCCTGGCGGTGACGTTTGCCGAATTCCGCGATCGGCGCAAGATCTTTGACATCGAGGGATACAGCAAGCAGCCGTTCAAGGCTGAAGTGATTCCGGGACTGGAGCCGCAGCAGCGCTTCCCGCAGGCCCGCGCGGACTTCGCGCCCGGTCGGGGCCATCGCAGCGATGGGTTCTCGCGGGATCGCAAGGGCGGTGGTGGTTTCGGCGATCGTGGAGCGCGGGGCGGCTCCCATGGTGGACCGCGGCCGGAGCGTGGCTCTTTCGGTGGGCAACGGGATACCGACGGCTATGGGCGCAAGCAGGGCTTCGGCGATGCAGGCCGGGGACCCGGTGGCAGCGCACCACGAGGCGCTGCGGGTGCGGCCGCGCCTCGCGGAGGCTTCGGTGATCGCCGAGGCAGTGCGGGTGGCTTCGGTGGAAAGCCGTTCGCTCCCCACGACGCCAGAAAGCGCCCGGCCCGTTCACCGCGCTGAGCGAGAATCCAGGCCATCCAGAAGCCGACCCGCGGGTCGGCTTTTTTCATGGGCATGACCCGTCCTGCCAGGTGTTGACACCTTTTCGTGAAGGAAAGGGCAACAGTGATGGAATCGAGAGTTCGGCGCAGCCAGCGAGACTACACGCTGGCTTTTAAGTTGGGCGTTGTCGAGCAGGTGGAAAAAGGCGAGCTGACGTACAAGCAGGCACAAGAGCGCTACGGAATTCAGGGCCGCTCGACGGTGCTGGTGTGGCTGCGCAAGCACGGACGCCAGGGGTGGGGGCGTGGTGCATCATGTGCAGCTATGCCATTGGACAAGACCCCCAGCGTGTTGACGCCCGAGCAGCAGATCAAGGTGCTGCAGGTGCAACTGAAAGAGGCGAAC
>NZ_QLTA01000009.1 GCF_003269065.1 Paracidovorax anthurii | reverse complement strand
TTCGTCGTGCGGTACTTGGTCCGCCTCTCGCTCTTTGCTTCCGTCACGCCTTCAGTCTACCGGTGTGGCCGGGGTGATTTGTGCAACAAAGCCCCCCCTCAGCGCCGCTGCGCCCTCTGCTGCCTCGGCCGAATGCCGGGCACCACGTCCAGCCCGATCTGGTTGTCGCCGCGCTGCAGCTGGAAGCGGGTGGCCTCGCCGGGCTTGAGGGAGGCCACGGCGGTGAGCAGGGTGGAGACGTTGTCGATCGCCTTGCCGCCCACGTGCACGATCACGTCGCCGGGGCGGATGCCGGCGCGGGCGGCCGGGCCGTCCTGCAGTACGCCGGTGATGATCGCGCCCTGGGTGGCGCGCACGCCGAAGGTGGCGGCCAGCTCGGGCGACAGTTCGCTGGGCTCCACGCCGATCCAGCCGCGCGTGACCTGGCCGTCGCGCACGATGCCGTCCAGCACCAGCTTGGCGGTGGAGACGGGGATCGCGAAGCCGATGCCCATGCTGCCGCCCGAGCGCGAGTAGATGGCGGTGTTGATGCCCATCAGGTTGCCGTTGACGTCCACCAGCGCGCCGCCGGAATTGCCGGGGTTGATGGCCGCGTCGGTCTGGATGAAGTTCTCGAAGGTGTTGATGCCGAGCTGGCTGCGGCCCAGGGCGCTCACGATGCCGCTGGTCACGGTCTGGCCCACGCCGAAGGGGTTGCCGATGGCCAGCACCTGGTCGCCCACGGAGAGCTGGTCGGAGTTGCCCAGCACCATCGCGGGCAGCTTGTCGAGGTCTACCTTGAGGATCGCGAGGTCGGTTTCCGGGTCGGTGCCGATCACGGTCGCGCGGGTGCGGCGGCTGTCGGCGAGCGTGATCTCGATCTCGTCCGCGCCCTCCACCACGTGGTTGTTGGTGAGGATGTAGCCGTCGGTGCTCACGATCACGCCGCTGCCCAGGCCCGTCTGGGCCTGCGTGCCCTGGTCGCCGAAGAAGAACTGGAACCACGGGTCGTTGCTGCGCGGGTGGCGCACGGCCTTGCTGGTGTTGATGCTCACCACGGCCGGGGCCGCCTTGCGGGCGGCGGCGCTGAAGCTGCCGGCCACGGGCTGGGACGAGGGGGCGGGCGGGGCCTCGATCAGCGCGATGCCCGCGCCGCTGCGCGTGGCGCCGCGCCGAAGCCAGTCGGGCTGGAGCGTGGCGACAACGAAATACGCCGCGACGAACACGGTCACGGCCTGGGAAAACAGCAGCCAGAAGCGCTTCATGGTGACAGGGGGATGGCGGAAAAGGGCCACATTGTCGCCACTTTGGGCGGCCCCGTCCGTGGGGGGCCATGGCGCGCGGGGCCGCTTATGGCAGCAGCGCGTGCACGCCGGCGTGGATCGCCAGCCCCCCGAGGACCAGCCAGGCCCACAGCAGCGCGCCCAGGGCCATGGGCCGCGCGCCCGCGCGGCGGATGTCCGGCCACCGCGTGCCCGCGCCCAGGGCCGCCATGGCCGTGGCCAGCAGCAGGGCGTCGGCGGCGTTCACCGCCCCCACCAGGGCCGGGGGCAGCCAGCCCAGCGAATGCAGGCCCGCCATGGCGATGAAGCCGAAGGCGAACCACGGCACCCCGGCGGCGCGCGGGCCGGGGGCCGCATCGGGGCCGCGCCGCAGCCAGGCCGCCAGCGCCAGCAGGAACGGCGCGAGCATCATGACCCGCGCCATCTTCACCACCACCGCCGTGTCCGCCGCCTGCCCGCCCACGGCGCGGCCGGCGGCCACCACCTGGGCCACCTCGTGGATGGTGGAGCCGGCGAACAGGCCATAGGCCTGCGGGCTCCAGGCCACCCAGCCGTGCCGGGCGTTCAGCGCGTAGAGCGCCGGGTAGAGGAACATGGACACGGTGCCGAAGGCCACCACCGTGGCGATGGCCACGGCCGCCTGGTCGGCCCGGCCGCGCACCACGGGCTGGGTCGCCATCACGGCCGCCGCGCCGCAGATGGAGCTGCCGGCGCCGATCAGCAGCGCGGTGGGCCGGTCCAGCCCCAGGAGCCGCGTGCCCGCGGCCCAGGCCAGCGCGAAGGTGCTGGCGAGCACGATGGCATCGACGGCCACGCCCGCCAGGCCGATCTGGCCGATGTCCTGGAACGTCAGGCGCAGCCCGTAGAGCACGATGGCCCAGCGCAGCAGCCGCTGCCGGGCCCAGGCGATGCCCTCGGCGCGGGGCCCCGAGGCGCTCGCGGGCCAGGCGTTGCCCACGGCCATGCCGAGCAGGATCGCCAGGGTCAGCGCGCCCAGGCCATGGTCCTGGAGCCAGCCGATCTGGCCCAGCCCGTGCGAGAGCAGCCCCAGGCCGCCGGCCAGGGCCAGCCCCGGCCAGCGCCCCGGGCGCGCGGGGCGGTGCGAGGGCGAGGGCAGGGGGGCTGCCATCGCGGGAATGAGCGCATTCGGCGCGGGCAGGGAGGAGGTGTTCGGAGGCATCGCGGGCATGGCGGCACTGTGCGCGCCCGCGATTCATCCGTAAAACGGTTTATATGGATGGAAAATATCGGTATTACCGATTGATTGAAGGCCGCACCATGCGCATCACGCTCCGCCAACTGGAAATCCTCCTGGCCGTGGCCGACAGCGGCAGCACCGTGTCCGCCGGGCAGCGCATCGGCCTGTCGCAGTCGGCCACCAGCGGCGCGCTGAAGGAGCTGGAGGCCCTGCTGGGCACCGCGCTGTTCGACCGCGTGGGCAAGCGCCTGGCGCTCAACGAGAAAGGGCGGGCGCTGCTGCCCCAGGCGCGCGCCGTGGTGGACGCGGTGCAGGGCCTGGAGCGCCAGTTCGGGGTGGGCGCACCGGGCGGCGCGCGGGGCGCCGCGCCGCAGCACATCCGCCTGGGGGCGAGCACCACCATCGGCAACCACCTCGTGCCCGCGCTCATCGCCGCCTTTTTGCAGGAGCGGCCCGCCACCGAATTCGAGGTGCGCATCGGCAACACGCGCGAGATCGCGGCGGCCGTGGCCCGGCTGGAGGTGGATTTCGGGCTCATCGAGGGGCCGTGCCATGAGCGCGGCGTGGACGTGCAGCGCTGGCGCGAGGACGAGCTGGTCATCGTCTGCGCGCCCGGCCATGCGCTCGCGCAGGCCGCGCGGGCCGGCCCGGTGGGCGCCGCCGCGCTGCGCGCCGCGCGCTGGCTGCTGCGCGAGCCGGGCTCGGGCACGCGCGAGGCGGCCGAGCAGGCGCTGCTGCCCCACCTCGACCATTTCCCGCAGGCCATGGTGCTGGAGAGCTCCGAGGCGCTGAAGCAGGCGGCGGCGGCCGGGCTGGGGCTGGCCTGCCTCTCGCGCCTGGCCGTCGCCGACCTGCTGCGGCTCGGCCGGCTCGTGGCCCTGGATTGCGCGCTGCCGCGCCTGGCGCGGCCGCTCTACCTCGTGCACCACCAGGGCAAGCCGCTGCCCGGGGAGCTGCGGGCCCTGCTGTTCGCCGGCCCGGGAGCCGGGGAGGGACTTTCCACGCCGGCGGACGGGGCACCCAAGGGAAAACCCTAAAATCGAGGCCGACCGCCACCCCCGGTCCCCCGCACCAGCCCCCGTTTCCTCCTGCGGCCGCAGTCACCCCGCGGCCGGCTTCCCAGCCCGCGCCCCACCCGCACGCCTCGCTGGCCCCGGGACACGGTGGCCGGGGCCCCGCGCGCCACTCTCCCCGTGGCGCGGCCGGGGCCGCGTTCGTGACCTTCCGGATACCACCATGACCTCCTCCTCCCACGCCGCCGCCGCGCCCGCGGACGCCGCGCCCCACCGCCCGCTCACGCGCCGCGACTACCAGACGCTGGGCCTGTCCGCGCTCGGCGGCACGCTCGAGTTCTACGACTTCGTCATCTACGTCTTCTTCGCCACCGTGGTGGGCGGCCTGTTCTTCCCGCCCGACATGCCCGACTGGCTGCGGCAATTGCAGACCTTCGGCATCTTCGCGGCCGGCTATCTGGCCCGCCCGGTCGGCGGCATCGTGATCGCGCACTTCGGCGACAAGCTCGGCCGCAAGCGCATGTTCAGCCTCTCGATCTTCCTCATGGCCGTGCCCACGCTGGTGATCGGCCTGCTGCCCACCTACGCCAGCATCGGCGTGGCCGCGCCGCTGCTCCTGCTGGCCATGCGCGTGCTGCAGGGCGCGGCCATCGGCGGCGAGATGCCCGGCGCCTGGGTGTTCGTGGCCGAGCACGTGCCCAAAAGCCGCTACGGCCTGGGCGTGGGCACGCTCACGGGCGGCATCACCGGCGGCATCCTGCTGGGCTCGCTCGTGGCCATCGCCATCAACCGCAGCTACACGCCCGCCGAGGTGCAGGGCTTCGCGTGGCGCATCCCGTTCATCCTGGGCGGCGTGTTCGGGCTGGTGTCGGTCTATCTGCGCCGCTTCCTGCACGAGACGCCGGTGTTCCAGGAGCTGGCCGCGCGCCGCGCCGTGGCCCGCGAGCTGCCGCTCAAGACCATCCTGCGCGACCACAAGGGCGCCATGCTGCTCGTGGCGCTCATGACCTGGGTGCTGTCCACCGCCGTGGTCGTGGTGGTGCTGATCACGCCCACCTACCTGCAGAAGGTGTTCCACATCCCCGCTACGCTGGCGCTGGAGGCCAACGCCGTCGCCACGCTCACGCTCACCATCGGCTGCGTGGTCGTGGGCTGGGCCAGCGACCGCTTCGGCACGCGCGCCGTGATGCTCGTGGGCTGGGGCGGCCTCGTCGCCACCACGTACCTGTTCTACCTGGGCCTGCCGGGCACGCCGGAATCGCTGGTGCGCAACTACGCGCTCATCGGCTTCTTCGTGGGCTCGATCGCGCTCCTGCCCATCGTGGGCGTGCGCGCCTTCCCGCCCGAGGTGCGCTTCTCGGGGCTTTCGTTCTCCTACAACATGGCCTATGCGGTGTTCGGCGGCATCACGCCGATCCTCATCACGGTCTGGCAGCAGCACGACGTGCTGGCCCACGCCCACTACGTGGCGGCCGTGGGCTTGCTGGGCTTCGCGCTGGGCTTCGTGCCGCTGGCTTCGCGGGGCTGGCAGCCTGCCCCTGCCGCTCGGGCCTGAGCCAGGCGCGCGGGGCGGCGGTGATGTTGTCCATGGGCCCTCCTCGTCGTGGTTGGTCTGCGCGCTCTTGCGGTGTGGCGCGTGCTTCGTGCGGGCCGTGCGTGGCGCGTCCCGCCTTCCTGGCGTGTGGCCGGAGCGGTCCCGGGCAGCGCCCCTCCCGGCGCATGCCCTGCCACAATCCGTGCATGAATGCTCCTGTAGTACCTTCTTCCGCGGGGGACCCCACCCCCGGAGTTTCCCGGCAGGATCTGCTGCGTGCCTTCGATGCCCTGCTGCAGCCCGAGCGCTTCAAGGACTACGGCCCCAACGGCCTGCAGGTGGAGGGAAAGCCCCGCATCCGCCGCATCGTGAGCGGCGTCACGGCCAGCCGCGCGCTGATCGACGCGGCCGTCGATGCCGGTGCCGATGCGCTCTTCGTGCACCACGGCCTGTTCTGGCGCGGCCAGGACGGGCGCGTGACGGGCTGGATGAAGCAGCGCCTGCAGCGGCTGCTGGCGCACGACATCAACCTCTTCGCCTACCACCTGCCGCTCGACGCGCATCCCGAGCTGGGCAACAACGCGCAACTGGGCCGCGTGCTGGGCTTCGCGCCGGCCGATGCGCGCTTCGGCGAGCAGGATCTGGGCTTCTGCGCGCCGGCCGACATCGCGGATGCTGAGGCGCTGGCCGCGCAGGTGCAGGCGGCGCTGGGCCGGCCGGTGACGCTGGTGGCCCCCGGGGACGCGGACGCCGCGCGGCCGATCCGCCGCGTGGCCTGGTGCACGGGCGGCGCGCAGGGCTACTTCGAGGCCGCCATCGCGGCCGGGGCCGATGCCTTCATCACGGGCGAGATCTCCGAGCCGCAGGCCCACCTGGCGCGCGAGACCGGCGTGGCCTTCATCGCGGCCGGCCACCACGCCACCGAGCGCTACGGCGCGCCCGCCGCGGCCGCGCACGTGGCCGACGCGCTGGGCGTGGAGCACCGCTTCATCGAGATCGACAACCCGGCCTGAGGGGCAGGGGGCGGTGCTGGCGCAGTAGGGACGGTCAGCCCCGCCGAAAGTGGTTTGCTATTGAATTGGTAGCGAACTATTCAATGAAATCGGCGACATCAGGCCCGAAACGCTACAGCACCCGCCCGAACCACCATACCGACAGCCCCGCCGCCAGCACCATCAGCGCCGCGCCGGCCAGCGCGAGCAGGGCGGAGATCTCGGTTTCTTTCTTCTCCACCGTGAGGCGCGAGCTGAGGGTTTCGTACACCTTCTTCAGGTCGGCCGCGGTGGCCGCGTGGAAGTACTCGGCGTTGGTGCGCAGGGCCACGGCCTTGAGGGTTTCCTCGTCGAGCCGCACGCGCATGGACCAGCCCTCGAAGCCGATGGTCTCGCCCGCCACGGTGCCCACGCCCACGGTGTACACGCGCACGCCGCGGTCGGCGGCCCATTGCGCGGCCTCCAGCGGGTCCACGCCGGTGGTGCGCTGGCCGTCGGTGAGCATGATGATCGCGGCGGAGGTGTAGGAGCCCGGGGCCACCGGCGCGGGGCGGCCGGCGCCGCGCTGCTGCGGCCGGCCCACCTCGTCGATGGATTGCGGGCGCATCGCCTGCCGGCCGCCGAGCGCGGAGATGTCGATGCCCGTGTCGGGGAACAGCGTGGCGAGCGAGAGCAGGATGCCGTTGCCCGTGGCCGTGCCGCGCTGGAGCTGGAAGCTGTCGATGGCCTTGATCAGGTCCTCGTGGTTCTGCGTGGGCAGCTGGGCGAGCTGCGCGCTGCCGGCGAAGGCGACGATGCCCACGCGCACGTGGCGCGGTAGGTCGGTGATGAAGGCCTTGGCGGCGTTCTGCGCGGCGGTGAGCCGGTCGGGCAGCACGTCGGCCGCGCGCATGCTGCCCGAGACGTCCATGGCGAGCATGATGGTCTGCTGCTGCGAGGGCAGCGTGATCACCGCCAGCGGCCGCGCGGCCGCCACCAGCAGGGCCGCGATCCCGAGCAGGAACAGCAGCGGCGGCAGGTGGCGGCGCCAGCGCCCGCGGGTGCCCAGGGCTTCGCGCACGAGGCCCAGCGCGGGGTAGTGCAGGGCGGTGGCCTTGCGCCGGCGCATCAGCCACGCATAGAGCAGCACGAGCACCGGCAGCGCGAGCAGCAGCCAGAGGAAGGTGGGCCAGAGAAAGACCATGGGGGCGGTTCCTTCGGGTCGCGGGATTGTCACACCTTCTCAGCCGCCGGCCAGCGCGGGTGCGGCGCGGGGCGCGGGGGCGAGCGGCGCGCGCTGGCGCGCGCGCACGGGCCGGCCGCGCAGTTCCATGAAGCGCACGAGCGCCTCCAGCAGGTCGTCGTCGGTGGCGAGTTCGAGCGTGTCCGTGCCGGCGCGCGCCAGCGCCGCGCGCAGCGCCGCCTCGCGGTCGGCGGCGAGCCGCGCGAAGCGGTGGCGGAAGGCCCTGTCGCGCGTGTCCACGGTCAGTTGTTCGCCGGTCTCGGGGTCGCGCAGGCGCAGCAGGCCCACGTCGGGCAGCTCCAGCTCCAGCGGGTCGAGCAGGCGCACGGCGACCACGTCGTGCCGCTGCGCCAGCCGGGCCAGCGGCTGTTCCCACCCCGGGGCGCTGAGGAAGTCGGAGACGACGAACACGGCCGAGCGCCGTCGCACCGTGCGGGCCGCGGTCTCCAGCAGGCGGTGCAGTTCGGTGGCGCCGGGCGGCGGTGCGGCGGTGCGGGGCGCCGCGGGGCCGCCGCGCGGGTCCAGCAGCGCATCGACCAGCCGCAGCACGTGGGTGCGTCCGGAGCGCGGTGGCAGCACGGCATCGGGCGCGCCGCGCGGGTGCCGGCCGGCACGGGCCGCATCGCCGAAGAGCACCGCGCCCACGCGGTTGCCGTGGCGCGTGAGCAGGCGCGCGAGCACGGCGACGAAGCCCGTGAGCTGGTCGCGCTTGGCGCGGCCCGGCGGGCCGAAGTCCACCGAGGGGCTCAGGTCGAGCAGGAACCAGGCGTCGATGTCGCGGTCTTCGGTGAACACGCGCACGTGGGGCGTGGCCAGGCGCGCGGTGACGTTCCAGTCGATGTGGCGCACGTCGTCGTGCGGCTGGTATTCGCGCAGGTCGGCCAGGTCCAGGCCGGCGCCGCGCATCAGCGTGCGCCAGTCGCCCTGCAGCAGCCCGTCGAGGCGGCGGACCACGGTCCACTCGATGCGGCGCAGCAGGCGTTCGGCCGCGCCCGTGCCGGGCGGCGAGGTGGCCGGCCGGGCGACCTCAGGCGCGCTGCGCGGCGGCATGGGGCACCTCGGCGCCGGCTTCGTGCGCGAGCGGGCGGGCCGGCGCGGGCAGCCGGGCCATGAGCTGGGCGATGAGCGCGTCGGCATCGAGCCCGTCCGACAGCGCCTCGTAGGAGGGGGTGACGCGGTGGCGCAGCACGTCGGGCGCGAGGTCGGCCATGTCCTCGGGCAGCGCGTAGGCGCGCCCGCGCAGCATGGCCAGCGCCTGCGCGCCCTCGGCCAGGTGGATGGTGGCGCGCGGGCTGGCGCCGCAGGCGATGCGCGGGGCCAGCTCGGGCAGGCCGTACTGCGCGGGCGCGCGCGTGGCGGCCACGAGGCGCACGGCGTACTGCAGCAGCGACGGGTCCACGTACACGCGGCGGCACTCGGCCTGCAGCGCGGCGAGCTGCGCGGTGGTGGCCACGGCGGCCACCTGCACGGGCTCGGCGAGCGCGCGCTGGGCGATGACGAACTCTTCCTCCTCGGTGGGGTAGCCCAGCAGCACCTTCATCATGAAGCGGTCCACCTGCGCCTCGGGGAGCTGGTAGGTGCCCTCGGTCTCGATGGGGTTCTGCGTGGCCATGACGAGGAAGGGCTGGGGCAGGGGGTGCGTCTCGCCCGCGATGGTCACCTGCCGCTCCTGCATCACCTCCAGCAGCGCGCTCTGCACCTTGGCGGGCGCGCGGTTGATCTCGTCGGCCAGCAGCAGGTGGGTGAACACGGGGCCGAGCGTGGTGCCGAATTCGCCCGTGCGCTGGTTGTACATGCGCGTGCCCACGAGGTCGGCGGGCACGAGGTCGGGCGTGAACTGGATGCGCTTGAAGGTGCCTTGCACGGTGCCGGCGAGCGTCTTCACGGTGAGGGTCTTGGCCAGGCCCGGCACGCCCTCCACCAGCAGGTGGCCCTGCGCCAGCACGGCCACCATCACGCGCTCCAGGAAGCGGTCCTGGCCCACCACCACGCGCTTGACCTCGTAGAGGATCTGCTCCATCAGCGTGGCGGTGGCCGTGGGGGGCGAGGTCGTGTCCATGGGGTCTCCTGGGCGTGGATGGGGCGGGGCGTGCGGTTCAGAACGGCGGCATGCCGGCCGCCTGGGCCGCGTTCTCGATGGGCACGGCGAAGCCGATGCCGATGAAGGTGCGCGCGGGCGTGGGGTTGAGGATGGCGGTGACGATGCCGATCACCTCGCCGTCGAGCGTGAGCAGCGGCCCGCCCGAGTTGCCGGGGTTGGCGGCCGCGTCGAACTGGATGAGGTTGCGCATCTCCTGCTTGCCCTGGGGCGACTCGAACTCGCGCTGCAGGCCCGAGATGACGCCCGAAGACACCGAGGGCCCGATGCCGAACGGGAAGCCGATGGCCACCACGCCGTCGCCCGGCTTCAGGCCCTGGGTGGAGCGCAGCGGCGCGGCCACGAGGTCGTCGGGCACCTTGCGGGCCTGCAGCACGGCGAGGTCGTTCTCGGGCTGCGCGCCGGTGAGGGTGGCGTCGCTGTCCGAGCCGTCGGCGAAGGTGACCTGGACGCGCGCGGCGCCGCGCACCACGTGCAGGTTGGTGAGGATCACGCCCTTGTCCACGATGACCACGCCCGTGCCGATGCCGCGCTCTTCCTCCTTGCCCTTCTTGTTGCGGCCGAAGCCGGTCACCCGCACCACCGACGGGGCCACGGCCTCGGCCGCGCGCGCGGCGGCCGAGGGCAGGGGCTGGGTTTCCAGCGTGCGCAGCACGGCCGCGTCGATGTCCTTCTGGGTGATGCGCGGCGCATCCGGGGGCAGCCGCCAGGCCACCCAGCCCAGGCCCGCCGCGAGCAGCGCGGCGGTGAGCACGGCGCAGCCCGGCCACAGCCAAGGCCGCCGGCGCGCCGGGGCCACGGGGGCGGGGGTTTCCGGATCGCCGGAAGGATGGGCGGACGGGGCGGGCGCGCCCGCCGGCAACGGGGCCACGAGCGGCGCGGGCGCTGCGGCCGCCGTGCGGCGGGAAGGGCTGTAGCGGGCGGGCCTGGGCATGGGGTCACCTCGGTCGGGGGCCTGCGCGCGCCGGGGCGCGCCGGGGAAGCGATTCCGGGCACGGTAGCACGGAACCTTCCCGGGCGCATGTGTCGGGCTGTTTCAGGGGGCGGGCGGGGGCGCCGCCCGGCGCGCGTCAGGCAGCGGCCCCGGGCGCGGCCGGCCGGCATTCGTCGAAGGCCGCCACGGCATTGGCGGCATACATCAGCGCCGGGCCGCCGCCCATGTACACGGCGATGCCCAGCACCTCGTGCACCTCTTCCCGGGACGCGCCCAGGCGCGCCAGCGCCTGGGTGTGGAAGCCGATGCAGCCGTCGCAGCGCGCCGCCACGCCGATGGCCAGCGCCACGAGTTCCTTGGTCCTGGCGTCCAGCGCGCCAGGCGCCATCGCGGCCTTGCCCAGGGCGCTGAAGGCCTGCAGGGCCTGCGGCTGGCTCGCGCGCAGGGCCCCCACGTGGCGGGAGATGTCGCGGGTCAGGGTCTGGAAGGAGGAGGTGTCGGCCATGTGGATTCCTGGTGGAACGAAGGAAGGTGCCCTTTTGCGGGCGAGGGGACATGCATCATTGTTTTCTAAATTAGAGAAAGCTAATATTGAGTTGCATCAACCCCCAGACATCCCATGGCCTCCACACTTTCCGACCAGCAACGGCTGCAGCAGAGCGCCGCGCAGGCCGCGGCCCTGTTGCGCGCGGTGGGCAATGAGCACCGCCTGCTGGTGCTGTGCCTGCTCATCGAGCACGGCGAGGCATCGGTGGGCACGCTGCTGGAGCAGGTGGACCTCAGCCAGTCCGCGCTCTCGCAGCACCTGGCCCGCATGCGCGAGGCCGGGCTCGTGACCTACCGCCGCGAGGCGCAGACGCTGTACTACCGCATCGACGACCCGGCGGTGGCGCAGCTCGTGGCCGTGCTCAAGCGCATCTTCTGTCCCTGATCCGCGGGTTCGGCACGGACGGGGGCGGGATGCGGTTGCCCTGGGTTTCGACCCGTTTTTTCGTTGAAAGGAAATCGCCATGCAATGCAATATCGGAGGATTCGACCGCGGGCTGCGCATCGTGCTGGGGCTGGCCCTGATCGCCCTGGCCGCCACCGGCACGGTGGGCTGGTGGGGATGGCTGGGCGGGGTGCCGCTGCTCACGGGCGTGCTGCGCTTCTGCCCGCTGTATCCGCTGGTGGGCATGAATACCTGCAGGAGCCGTTGAGAACGTGTTCACGATCTCCCAGGGGTTGCGCAGTGGCGTGTGCGGGCGGGATGCAAGGCGCGGTGCGCCGCCCATAGCCCGGCTATGGGCCAGCGCCGCAACGCCGCAGACCGCCCGCACACGCCACTGCCCGAAGGGTTGGAGCGAAATCGGGCGATTGGACGCCTCGGCTGCTTGCATGGGCATGAGCCCATGTGGCGCATCCGAGGCATCCACTCATCCCGATTGCGCTCCAACGCGACCCCTGCGAGATCGTGAGCACGTTCTGAGAGCCCCGGCGCCAGCTCGCACTCGCGCCGCGCGCGCAGGGCTGGCATGCTCCGGGGCATGGACACCTGGATCGACACCCACTGCCACCTCGACGAGTTCGAGGCCCACGCGGGCCTGGACTACCTGGACGGCGCCCGCGCGCAGGCCGCCCGCGCTGGCGTGGCGCACTGCGTGCTGCCGGCCGTGGAGCGGGGCAACTGGGACGCCGTGCGCACCACGGCCCACCGCCATGGTGACAGCTATGCGCTGGGCATCCACCCGCTCTTCACGGGCCGCGCGGACGACGGCGACCTGGCGCGGCTCGCGCAGGCGCTGGCGCACCACGCGGGCGACCCGCGCCTCGTGGCCGTGGGCGAGATCGGGCTCGACGGCTTCGTGCCCGGCCTGGACCCGGCCCGGCAGGAGCGCTTCTACCGCGAGCAGCTGCGCCTGGCGCGGCACGCGAAGCTGCCGGTGATCCTGCACAGCCGCCGCGCGGTGGACAAGGTGCTCAAGGGCCTGCGCGACGTGGGGGCGGCGGGCGGTATCGCCCATGCGTTCAACGGCAGCCTGCAGCAGGCGCACGCTTTCATCGACTTGGGATTCAGGCTCGGCTTCGGCGGCGCGGTGACCTTCGAGCGCGCGCTGCAGCTGCGCCGGCTCGCGGCCGAGTTGCCGCTCGATGCGATCGTGCTCGAAACCGACGCGCCCGACATCCCCCCGCACTGGCTCTACGTGACGGCCGCCGAGCGCGAGGCCGGCGCCGCGCCCGCGCGCAATACGCCGGGCGAGCTGCCGCGCATCGCGCAGGTGGTGGCGCAGCTGCGCGGCATCGCGGTGGAAGCGCTGGGCCGCGCGGCGCACGCGAATTCGCTGGCGGCGCTGCCGCGCCTGGCCGGGCTGGTGCGCGAGCCCGGCGCTGCCGCGGGTGCCGCCGGTCGGGCATGAAATCCCGTCCATGTCGCCGTATTTGCTTCATGAGCAGCTACGATATTGATAGTGATTTGCCGCGCGGGCCACGCCCTGCGCGGCTCCCGTTTTCCTCCCCGATCGCATGCCACCATCCGCCGACATGACCCCTGACGCCCCCGGCCCCGCCGCGCCCGCACGCCTCGCGGGGCTGGGGCCGCTCGTGTCGGAGGGCGCGGTGGTGCTCATCCTGGGCAGCTTTCCGGGCGTGGCCTCGCTGCGCGCCGGGCAGTACTACGGCCATCCGCAGAACCATTTCTGGCCCATCCTGCAGGCGCTATGGCCGCAGCATCCGCTGCCGGCGCGGGACCGCTATGCCGAGCGCTGCGCGTGGCTGCTGGCGCGCGGCCTGGGGCTGTGGGACGTGTACGCCGCCTGCGAGCGCGAGGGCAGCCTGGACACCAGCATCCGCAACGCGGCGGTGAACGACTTCGCCGCGCTGCGCGCGCGCTGCCCGCGCCTGGCGGCCATCGCCCACAATGGCGGGGAGAGCTTCCGGCACGCGCGCGCCGTGCGCGCCAGCCTGGGGCTGCCCCCCGCCCCGCACGAGGGGCCCGTGCCCTCGCTGCGCCTGCCCTCCACCAGCCCCGCGAACGCGTCGTGGAGCTTCGAGCGCAAGCGCGCCGCGTGGGCCGAGGCCCTCGCACCCTTTGGACTTTTCGATTCATGACCCGCAAGAACACCGCAGCCGCCGCGCTGCCCGAAGTCAGCGTCTCCGATGACGGCGACGTGCGCCACCTGCACCTGGGCACGCCCTGGATCCAGGGCTCGATGCGCATCGACGAGCCCTTCGAGATCGAGCTGGAGTACGTGCAGCGCATGATGGCCTGGCTGCTCTTCGTGGAGCCCGCCGGCGTGGGCAAGCGCCACGCCATGCAGCTCGGGCTGGGCGCCGGTGCGATCACCAAGTTCTGCCACAAGCGGCTGCGCATGTGCTGCACGGCCATCGAGCTGAACCCGCAGGTGCTGGCCGTGTGCCGCGCGTGGTTCAAGCTGCCGCCCGACGGCCCGAAGCTGCGCGTGGTGCTGGCCGACGCCGCCCAGGAGATCCGCAAGCCCGAGTGGCACGGCACGGTGGATGCGCTGGCCGTCGATCTGTACGACCACGAGGCCGCCGCGCCCGTGCTCGACAGCGCGGATTTCTACGCCGACTGCCGCGCGCTGCTCACCGAGGACGGCGCGATGACCGTCAACCTCTTCGGCCGCTCGTCGAGCTACGAGCACAGCCTCGCGCGCATGGCCGAGGCCTTCGGCGCCGATGCGCTGTGGGCCTTCAAGCCCACGCGCGAGGGCAACACCGTGGTCCTGGCGCAGCGCACGCCCGCGCGGCCCAAGCGGGCCGAGCTGCTGGCCCGCGCCGAGGCCGTGCAGGCGCGCTGGGATCTGCCCGCCCCCAAGTGGCTGCGGGTGTTCAAGCCCGTGGATTGAGCCCGGACAGGCCCGCCGCCCGGTTTCCCGGTTTCCGTTTTCTCCACAACCCCTTTCGCCCATGAGCCGCAGCACTCCACCGACCCGAGAAGGCGCCAGCACCCCGCCGCCGCCGCCCGCCGGCGCGAAGCCCGCATCCTCTGCATCGGGGCCGCTGGACTGGCGCCGCATCGTCGAATGGCTGAAGGCCGACGGCGTGATCTCGGACGAGGAGGCCACGCGCACCATCGGCCGCTGCTCGCAGGCCGAGAGCCGCCAGCACCCGCTGGTGCGCCTCGCCAGCGTGGCCATGGCGCGCGCGGCCGACGGCCGGCCGCTGGACCTGGAGAGCCTCACCGAATACCTGGCGGGCCGCAGCGGCCTCGCCTACCTGCGCATCGACCCGCTCAAGGTGGACGTGGGCCGCGTGGCCGACACCATGAGCGCCAGCTATGCCGAGCGCCACAAGGTGCTGCCCGTGCAGGTCACGCCCAAGGAAGTGGTCGTGGCCACGGCCGAGCCGTTCATCGACGACTGGGTGGCCGAGGTCGAGCGCCAGGCGCGCCGCTCGGTGCGCCGCGTGGTGGCCAATCCGCAGGACATCCACCGCTACACGGCCGAGTTCTTCGCGCTCGCCAAGTCGGTGCGCGCCGCGCAGAAGGCCGGCGGCGCGAGCGCGGGCAGCAGCTTCGAGCAGCTGGTGGAGCTGGGCAAGAGCAACAAGCAGCTCGACGCCAACGACCAGGGCGTGGTCAAGGTGGTGGACTGGCTCTGGCAGTACGCCTTCGACCAGCGCGCGAGCGACATCCACCTGGAGCCGCGCCGCGAGCAGGGCGTGATCCGCTTCCGCATCGACGGCGTGCTGCACCCGGTCTACCAGATGCCCATGGGCGTGCTCAACGCCATGGTCTCGCGCGTGAAGCTGCTCGGCCGCATGGACGTGGTCGAGAAGCGCCGCCCGCAGGACGGCCGCATCAAGACCCGCAACCCGCGCGGCGACGAGGTGGAAATGCGCCTCTCGACCCTGCCCACGGCCTTCGGCGAGAAGATGGTGATGCGCATCTTCGACCCCGACAACGCCGTGAAGGACCTCGACGCGCTGGGCTTCACGCCGCACGACGCGCAGCGCTGGGAAAAGCTCGTGCGCCGCCCGCACGGCATCATCCTCGTGACCGGGCCCACGGGCTCGGGCAAGACCACCACGCTCTACTCCACGCTCAAGCGCGTGGCCACCGAGGAGGTGAACGTGAGCACGGTGGAGGACCCGATCGAGATGATCGAGCCCAGCTTCAACCAGACCCAGGTGCAGCCGCAGCTCGACTTCAACTTCGCGGAGGGGCTGCGCGCGCTCATGCGGCAGGACCCGGACATCCTCATGGTGGGCGAGATCCGCGACCTGGAGACGGCCGAGATGGCCGTGCAGGCCGCGCTCACCGGCCACCTCGTGTTCTCCACGCTGCACACCAACGACGCGCCATCGGCCATCAGCCGGCTCATGGAGCTGGGCGTGCCGCCCTACCTCATCAACGCCACGCTGCTCGGCGTGCTGGCCCAGCGCCTCGTGCGCACGCTGTGCAAACAGTGCCGCCAGCGCGACGAGGCGACCGGCATCGAGTCGCTCGCCGAGGTCGTGCGCCCCTGGAAGATCAACGGCGGCTACCAGCCCTACAAGCCCGTGGGCTGCGTGGACTGCCGCATGACGGGCTTCCATGGCCGCATGGGCCTCTACGAGCTGCTCACGGTGAGCGAGGCCCTCAAGGACAAGATCAACCAGTCCCCCTCCATCGACTCGCTGCGCCGCCAGGCCGTGCAGGACGGCATGCGCCCGCTGCGCCTCGCGGGCGCGCTGCGCGTGGCCGAGGGCGTGACCACGCTCGAAGAGGTCATCACCGCCACGCCGCCGCTGGAGTGACGTGACCGGGCGGGCCGCCCGGCGCCCCTATAGTCGCGTCCGCCGGGCCGGCGCGGCCCCTCGCGCGGAAGGGGTGCGCGGGGCGTCTTCGGGCCCCGTCCGGCCCTGCGGTTTTCCCTAGGTCATGGGTAGGTGGAATCCACATCGCCTTGTCAAGGGCGGGATTGCACAATCGCCCGTCAACTTCGTGTAAGGAGTCGTTTCGTGAAAATCAAGAGCCAGAAAGATTTCTTTTCAGGCCTCATGTTCATGGGGGTGGGCGTGGCCTTTGCGGTCGGAGCCACCAACTACAGCATCGGCAGCGGAGCCCGCATGGGCCCGGGCTATTTCCCGCTCATCCTGGGCATCCTGCTCGCCATTCTGGGCGCCGCCATCACGTTCTACGCCACGGCGGTCGAGAGTGCCGACGGCGACAAGATCGGCAAGTGGGCATGGAAGCAACTGTTCTTCATCCTGGCCTCCAACTTCGCCTTCGGCGTGCTGCTCGCCGGCCTGCCGAGCTTCGGCGTGCCGGCCATGGGCCTGATCGTCGCCATCTACGCGCTCGTGTTCATCGCGAGCCTGGCGGGCGACACCTTCTCGGCCAAGGAAGTGTTCATTCTCGCCACCGTCCTCGCGGTGGGCAGTTACGTGGCTTTCGTGTGGGCGCTGAAACTGCAGTTCCCCGTGTGGCCTAGCTTCATTTCGGGTTAAGCAGGGGCATCGACCACCATGGAACTGTTCGACAACCTGGCGACCGGCTTCGGCGTCGCCTTCACCTTCCAGAACCTCATGTACTGCCTGATCGGCTGTATCCTGGGGACGCTCATCGGCGTGCTGCCCGGCATCGGGCCCGTGGCCACCATCGCCATGCTGCTGCCGGCCACCTATGCGCTGCCGCCCGTGGCCGCGCTCATCATGCTCGCCGGCATCTACTACGGCGCGCAGTACGGGGGCTCCACCACCGCCATCCTCGTGAACCTGCCGGGCGAGTCATCCTCAGTGGTCACGGTGATCGACGGCTACCAGATGGCGCGCAAGGGCCGAGCGGGCCCGGCGCTCGCCGCCGCCGGCCTGGGCTCGTTCTTCGCGGGCTGCGTGGGCACGCTGATCCTGGCCGCCTTCGCGCCGCCGCTGACCGAGGTGGCCTTCAAGTTCGGCCCGGCCGAATACTTCTCGCTGATGGTGCTGGGCCTGATCGGCGCCGTGGTGCTGGCCTCGGGCTCGCTGCTCAAGGCCGTGGCCATGATCGTGCTGGGCCTGCTGCTCGGCCTCGTGGGCACCGACGTGAACTCGGGCGTGGCCCGCTACAGCTTCGACATCCCTGAACTCACCGACGGCATCAACTTCGTCGTGATCGCCATGGGCGTGTTCGGCTATGGCGAGATCATCGCCAACCTCTCCAAGCCCGAGGACGACCGCGAGGTGTTCACGGCCAAGGTGCAGGGCCTGTTCCCCACCAAGGAAGACTTCAAGCGCATGATCCCCGCCGTGCTGCGCGGCACGGGGCTGGGCGCGGCCCTGGGCATCCTGCCCGGCGGCGGCGCGCTGCTGGCGGCCTTCGCGGCCTACACCATCGAGAAGAAGACCAAGCTGCGTCCCGGCGAAGTGCCGTTCGGCAAGGGCAACATCCGCGGCGTGGCGGCTCCCGAGTCGGCCAACAACGCCGGCGCGCAGACCTCCTTCATCCCGCTGCTCACGCTGGGCATTCCGCCCAACGCCGTGATGGCGCTGATGGTGGGCGCGATGACCATCCACAACATCCAGCCCGGCCCGCAGGTGATGACCAGCAACCCCGAGCTGTTCTGGGGCCTGATCGCCTCGATGTGGATCGGCAACGCGATGCTCGTGATCCTGAACCTGCCCCTCATCGGCATGTGGATCAAGCTGCTCACCGTGCCCTACCGCTGGCTGTTCCCCTCCATCGTGCTGTTCTGCGCGGTGGGTGTGTACGGCACCAACAACAACACGTTCGACGTGTGGCTGGTGGGCATCTTCGGCTTCATCGGCTACGTGTTCCACAAGCTCGGCACCGAACCCGCGCCGCTGCTGCTGGGCTTCATCCTGGGGCCGATGATGGAAGAGAACCTGCGCCGCGCGCTGCTGCTCTCGCGCGGCGACTGGACCGTGTTCGTCACGCGCCCCATCTCCGCCGGCCTGCTCGCCGCCGCCGTGCTGCTGCTCGTGATCGTGCTGCTGCCGGCCGTGAGCAAGAAGCGCGAGGAAGCCTTCGTCGAGGACTGACCGGCTCCCGCCCGGCCCGCGCGGCCGTGCCCGTCCAAGGCGCCCTGCGGGGCGCCTTTCCTTTTGGCGGGCGCGGCTTGTGCTGCCCCGCGAACCACCGGCGCGGGCCATCGCGTCTTGCGGCGGCGCATCCACCCCTCGCGGATGGCGCTGGCAGCATTGCGCAGCGCCGAAGGCCGCGCGCCGGGGTGCGTGCGACACTCGAAGGCCCGCGCCGGCGGCCCCGCGCCGCCGCCGCCGTTTCGCCCCGCAAGACAAGAAAAACGCCGCCCCGTGTCCACTGCATCCCCACCCCCCGAGCCCGCCGCGTCCCGCCGCATCACCGTCGGCCTGGCCTTCGCCCTCGTGGGCGCGGTCGCCTTTAGCGGCAAGGCCATCATCGTCAAGCTGGCCTACCGGCACGGCGTGGACGCGGTCACGCTGCTGATGTACCGCATGCTGTTCGCGCTGCCCATCTTCGCGGCCATGGGCTGGTGGGCCAGCCGGGGCAAGCCGCCGCTCACGCGGCGCGACTGGGCCGGCATCGCGGGGCTGGGCGTCACGGGCTACTACCTCGCGAGCTTTCTCGACTTCGCCGGGCTGGCCTACATCAGCGCCAGCCTGGAGCGGCTGATCCTCTACCTCAACCCCACGCTGGTGGTGCTGCTCGGCTGGATGCTGTACGGGCGCGGCATCCGGCGCGGGCAGGTGCTGGGCATGGCGATCAGCTACTGCGGCGTGGTGCTGGTGTTCGGGCGCGAGGCGAGCCTGCAGGGCCCGCACGTGGCCTGGGGCGTGCTGCTGGTGTTCCTCTCGGCCGTGAGCTATGCGGTCTATCTGGTCTACAGCGGCGAGATGGTGCGGCGCATCGGCTCGCTGCGCCTCGTGGGGCTGGCCACCACGGTGGCCTGCGCGTGCTGCATCGCGCAGTTCGTGGTGCTGCGGCCCCTGTCGGCGGCGGTGGTGGCGCCCGAGGTGCTCTGGCTGTCGGTGCTGAACGCCGTACTGTGCACGGCGGTGCCGGTGCTGCTGGTGATGATGGCCATCGAGCGCATCGGCGCGGGCCTGGCGGCGCAGACCGGCATGATCGGCCCGCTGTCCACCATCCTCATGGGCGTGTGGCTGCTGGGCGAGCCGTTCACGCCGTGGGTGGCGGCCGGCACGGCCCTGGTGATCGCGGGCATCTTCGTGTTCACGCGCATGGCGGCGCGCCGGCCCGTGCCGTGAGCTGCCCCGCGGCCGCGGCTGCGCTCCGATATCCCCACATCCCGCCCGCGGCACGGTCCTTCCGTACCATCGGAGGGCGGCGGCGGGCACGGCGTGCCGGCCTTCTGGTTTTCGTTTTCCTCCACCACTGCGGGGCTGCGCGTCGCGGCCCGAAAGGACACAGCACTATGGATCTCGGCATCTCCGGCAAATGGGCATTGGTCTGCGGCGCGAGCAAGGGCCTGGGGTACGGCTGCGCCGAGGCGCTCGTGCGCGAAGGGGTGAACGTGGTCATCAACGCGCGCAACCCCGAGGACCTGCGGCTCGCCGCCGCGCGGCTCGCCTCCGCCGGCGCCGAGATCACGGCCGCCGCCGGGCAGAAGGGCCCGCCGCCGCAGGTGGTGGCCGTGGCCGCCGACATCACCACCCCCGAGGGCCGCGAGGCCGCGTTCTCGGCGCCCGGCGGGCCGGGCCGGGATTTCGACATCGTGGTCACCAACGCGGGCGGCCCGCCGCCGGGCGATTTCCGCGACTGGGACCGCGAGGCCTGGATCCGCGCCGTGGACGCCAACATGCTCACGCCCATCGAGCTGATCAAGGCCACCGTGGACGGCATGGCCGCGCGCGGCTTCGGGCGCATCGTCAACATCACCTCCAGCGCGGTGAAGGCGCCCATCGACATCCTGGGCCTGTCCAACGGGGCGCGCAGCGGCCTCACGGGCTTCGTGGCGGGCGCGGCGCGCAGCGGCATCGCCGCCAGGGGTGTGACGATCAACAACCTGCTGCCCGGCAAGTTCGACACCGACCGGCTCGTCGCCACCATCCAGGCCGCGATGAAGAAATCGGGCAAGGCCGAGGACGAGGTGCGCCGCGCCCAGCAGGCGGCGATCCCCGCCGGCCGCTACGGCACGCCGCAGGAGTTCGGCGCGATCTGCGCGTTCCTCTGCAGCGTGCCGGCGGGCTACATGACGGGGCAGAACGTGCTGGCCGACGGCGGGGCGTATTCCGGCGTGTACTGACCGGGCCGCGGCCCGCGCGCTGTACCCGAGGGCCCGCGTGCGGGCCTGTTCACGACCTTTTCAGGCCTCCACGGCTTCCGGCTGATTTGCTGGCGCGGGCGCGCGCGCGGCCAGCCAGGCGTTCAGGCGGTCTTCGCGCAGGATGCGCTGCGTGGTGATGCGCTGCGGGTAGGAGCGCATGAACATGTTGGTGAAGTGGCTGCCGTAGTGGATCTGCCCGTCGCCCGGCTGCGGGCGCAGCGGCTGGATGGAGGCCTCGAAGTGGGGCTCGTGGAAATACGCCAGAGCGAAGCGCTCGCGCGTGTTGAGCTTCACCTTGTGGGGCGTGGACAGCAGGTATCCCCCCGTGAGGAACTGCAGGATGTCGCCGGGAAACGCCGTGACCACGCGGGGCGTGGGCCGCACGAAGGTCCAGGGGTCCTCGTTCTCGTACATGCCCGCCGCGCTCTCGCCGGGCAGCCAGTTGCGGCGCCGGGCCTCGCCTTCCACGGGCGGGCGGATGTAGAGGCCTCCGACATCGTCCTGCGCCGCGATCACGAGCAGGCCGTAGTCCGTGTGGGAGCTGATGCCCCGGCCCTGGTTGCCGGGCGTGGCGCAGGGGAAGCGCAGTACCCGCATGTGGTGCCAGCCGTCGTGGGTCAGGCGCTTGATGGCGTGGATGTCGTCGAGCCGGCCCAGCGACCGCAGGCCCAGCGCCGTCAGGTGCAGCAGCTTCTCGCCGATCGCGCCGAGCTGCTCCATGAAGAGGGTCATGTCGCGCTGGAACCCGGCACCGGGCCAGGGGGCGGGGCCGTGGCAGGGCCATTGCTGCTGCACGCGCGGATCGTCTTCGGGCAGGTCCTTGCAGACGGTGTAGATCTCGGAATAGTCGGCCTTGCCCGCGGTGATCTCCTCGCCCGAGGCGATGTAGCCCGCGTAGTTCAGGTCGCTCAGGTGGCGGGATTTCTCCTGGGGCGGCAGCGCGAAGTAATCGCGGCTGGCCTGGAAGGCTTGCCGGGTGCGGGCGTCTTGCGCGTCGTCGAGCGCGATCTGGATGATGCCGTCCCTGCGCCAGGCCTGGATGATGTCCAGGCCCAGGTCAATATCGGAGTGGGTATCGCCGACAGCAGAGGGGATTTGGAATGTTGTGAGTTCCGTCATGGATTTTATTGATGGAGTATTTGGGAATTGCGTTGGGTTTCATGGGGTATGGCCTGTGTGTTGGATTTCCTCCCTCGCCTCGTTGAATTTCGCGGAATTCTTCTGCGGCGCGGGGAATTTGTCATCCATTGCGTCTGCGAGGGAGGCTAATGGGTGGAATGATTCATTTTGATATCTGACACGGATCTGTCATCAAAATGAAAAGAAGGTGCCGGGCCGCAGGAGCCCGGTTATTTCTTCTGATTACGAAGCTTTATGGGAATATGGATGAAACTATTTTCATTGCATGGCTCCATGCCGTGAATGAATATAGGGCGGCGCGGCGGAGATATTCGCCGGAGGGCGGCCGCCGCGCGCGGCTCACATCGCCCAGATGCGTGGCTGCCGGGCCGGAAGATCCCAGAGATGCTGGCGCCATGCGCTCCATACCTGTCGCAGCAGGTCCATGGCGGGTTCCACGACGGGGGCCAGCACGCGCACCGTCACCACCTGCGGGTGCGGGCTGGTGGCCCCTGCCGTGGCCCGCAGCGCGTGCGCGTCGATCGCGGCGCGCGCGGCATCCAGCGCCGCCTCGCGCCGCCCGCGCGGCAGCGCCGTGCCGGCCACGAGGAACACCGAGGCCAGGCAGCGGTGCCCCGCGAGGCCGAGGCGGCCGTCCATCAGGAGCGCGTCGGCGGCGTCGATGGCGCCGCGCTCCAGCCACACGCCCGGCACCTCGATGTGCTGTGTGAAGCGGCCCGCCGCGAAGGGCTGATCGGAATGGGGCAGACCCAGCGCGGTCACGTCCCAGGCGATGCATTCGGCCCCGGGGGCGAGCGAGAGCGTGAGCCGGTTCTCGGCCTGGCAGGCGCTGTAGCAGAGGGCTTCGAGCGGCAGCCATTCGAGCCGCGCGCCGGCCTCCAGCGTGGCCTGCGCGCGCTGCAGCGCCGGCGCGCCGGTGGAGCGGTAAAAGCGCGTGGCGCCGGGGGTGGTGACCAGGCCGTGGGCGCCCTCCGCCACGGTGGCGGCGATGTCCAGCGTGTCGCCGCCCACCAGGCCGCCGGGCGGGTGCACGAGCACGTTGTGGCAGATGCCGTCGCCCTCGGGGTAGAGGCTCTGCAGGATGCGCAGCGGCCCGTCGTGGTGGAAGCGGGCCACGGTGCGCGGGCCTTCCCGCCGGTAATCCAGTTGCAGGCGGGCGTGCCAGGTCATCGGGTGTTGCTATCGTTTCGTGAGCTAGTCGCGCATGATAGTCGCCGACGTCCGTGCGCCCAGCGTCTGAGATCGTGAACACGCTCTGATCGGCAGACGGAGGGCCCCACCGGGCCCGCAGGGAGGCGTTGACCGCCGGTCCCATGGAAAACACCGGCCTCTTTCGGTGGATGAGGGCCCAAAGCAACGCCTCGGTGTCAATTTTTCCAATCGCTACCGATAGCCTCCTGGCAGGTGGTCGGCATATCCATTGAACAGTTCGCTATTGATTGAATAGCGTTCCATAGGATGGATTTTTGGCGGGAGGACGCCGTTCCCCCGCCGTGCTAGTGTGTGACCCGGAGCCGCCAATCAAGGAATTCCGCATGCCTACCGCGTCCATCTCCTCTGCCCGACTGGGTGAATTGCGCGAGGCTTTGCCCCGCATCGAGACCCTGCTGCGCAGCAACCGTGCCGGTGAGATCGGCGAGGACGTCATCGACGACCTCGTGCGGTGCTTCTGGATGGAGTGGAACGGCGGCGCGCTGCGGCTGACCGCCACGGGGCTCAACATCTGCCGGCAGGCGCAGGGCCGCTGAGGCGCGCCGCTCCGCCGCCCCATCGCTCCGCCACCCCGCGCCGGCGGCGATCGCACCCGCGGCGCTGCCTCAGCCGTCCCGCGGCTGCAGGGGCGTCTCCAGGTTGAGCTGGTAGAACGCGGCGTCCAGCCAGCGGCCGAACTTGAACCCGACCTGCATGAAGGTGCCCGTATGGCTGAATCCCAGCCGGGCATGCAGCCCGATGCTGGCGCTGTTGGAGGCGTCGATGCAGCCCACCAGCACATGCAGCTGCGCCTCGCGCGCGCGGCGGACCATCTCGGACAGCAGGAGCCGGCCCAGCCCGCGGCCACGGTGCCCGTGGTGCACGTACACGCTGTGCTCCACCGTGTACTTGTAGGCCGGGAACGCGCGGAACGTGCCCCAGCTGGCGAAGCCCAGCAGCGCGCCCGAGGCCTCATCGATGGCCCCGACGACGGGAAAGCCGTTGGCGCGCTTGGTGGCGAACCAGGCCGCCATGGCCTCCGGGGGCCGGGGCGCGTAGTCGTAGAGGGCCGTGGAATGGGCGATGGCCTCGTTCAGGATGTCCAGGATGGACTGGGCGTGGTCGGCCTCGTTGCAGTCGATCAGGCGGATGCCGCCGTGCGGTGCGCAAGAAGTCATGAAAGCTCCCGTGGGCTGAAGGAAAAAAGGAAAGAAGTCAGGCGCTTCCCGCGCCGGCCGGGGCGGGCGCGTCGCACAGGGCCACGATGTAGCGGGCGGGCTGGGCGGTGGGGTTGTGGTAGAGCAGGGGCTGGTCCAGCCGCAGGGCCAGGCAGTCGCCCTTGTGCAGCTCGTGGAGCTGCGCGCCGAGCGTGATGTCGATGCGCCCCTGGAGGACCCAGATCTGCTGCTGTACCGCCTTCTCCCGCCCGCCGGTCTCGTAGGCCACGCGCGCGCCGGGCGGGAAGCTCACCTCGACCAGCTGGAGGGGCGAGGGCCAGCCCGGCGGGGAGAGGGCGCGCCGCACGTAGCCGGATTCGGGATCGCGCCACAGGGACTGCCGGGCGCGCCGCACCAGCGGCTGGGCGGGCTCGCCCTCGCGCTCGCCACCGAACAGGCTCGCCAGCGGCACGCCGAGCCCGCCGGCGAGCTTGTCCAGCACGACCGCCGTGGGGCTGGTCGCACCGCGCTCGATCAGGGAGATCATGGACCGGCTGACGCCGCAGCGCGCGGCGAGCGCGTCGAGCGTGTAGTCGCGCATCGCCCGCAGCTCGCGCACGCGCCGGGCGATGCGCTCGTTGATGCCCGAGTCATCCGGGGAGGGGGTGCTGTCTTCGTCCATCATGATGGATTGATTTTCCAATAAATTGGAAAATCAATCCAGAGGAAAGTGCATGCCCGCTGCCGGGAGTGCCCGCCCGCCCGGGCGGCGGTCAGTCCCCCGGGGCGGCGCGCCAGGGCGCTATCCACCCCAGCCCCTGGCGGGTGGCGCCCGCTGCCGTGCCGCGCGCGGGGCGGTATTCGCAGCCGACCCAGCCGGCGTAGCCCAGGCTGTCGAGCAGGCGCAAGAGGTAGGGGTAATGCACCTCGCCGACGTCGGGCTCGTGGCGCTCGGGCACGCCGGCGATCTGGATGTGGCCGACGCGGCCGGTGGGCACGTACTGGCGGAGCCGGGTGGCGAGGTCGCCCTCGGTGATCTGGCAGTGGTAGAGGTCCATCTGGACCTGCACGCCGGGCCGGTCGATCTCCGCCACGAGCGCATGCGCCTGCGCCTGCCGGTTCAGGAAGAAGCCGGGCATGTCGCGGCCGTTGATGGGCTCCAGCAGGATGCGGATGCCGTGCGGTGCGGCCTGCGCGGCGGCATGGCGCACGTTGGCGACGTAGGTGGCGTGCACGGCGGTGGCCTCCGCGCCCGGGGGCACCACGCCGGCCATCACGTGGATGCGCGGGCATTGCAGGGCCTGCGCGTAGGCGATGGCGCGCCCGATGCCCTCGCGGAACTCGGCCTCGCGGCCCGGCAGGCAGGCGAGGCCGCGCTCGCCCGCGTCCCAGTCGCCCGGCGGGGCGTTGAACAGCACCTGCCGCAGGCCGTGGCGCCGCAGCAGGCCGGCGAGCCTGTCGGGCGCGTGGTCGTAGGGGAAGAGGTATTCGACCCCCTCGAAGCCGTCCTGGGCGGCGGCGGCGAAGCGGTCGGAGAAGTCCAGCTCGCCGTAGAGCATGGACAGGTTGGCGGCGAATCGGGGCATGGCGGTGGGCGCTGCGGAAGGGGCGCGCCATTGTGCCGCCCGCGCCGGGCCGGCCCGGGGCCTACTCGCCCTGCGATCCGCGCCGCGCCCAGGCGGTGGTGTGCTTCTCCAGCACGCTGAACAGCTCGTACATCGCCATCGCCATGGCGCCCACCACCATCAGGCCCGCGAAGGCCAGCCCCATCTGCATGGACGAGCCCGCGGAGATGAGCAGGTAGCCGATGCCCTCGTTGGCGGCCGTCATCTCGCTCACCGTGGTGCCCACGAAGGCGAGGGTGATGGCCACCTTGAGCGAGCCGTAGAAGTAGGGCAGCGAGCGCGGCAGCCCCACCTTGGTGAGCACGTCCCAGCGCCGCGCGCCCAGCACGCGCAGCACGTCCTCCAGCTCGGGCTCCAGCGTGGCGAGGCCCGTGGCGATGTTCACCATGATCGGGAAGAAGCTGATGAGGAAGGCGGTGAGGATCGCCGGCCCCGCGCCGATGCCGAACCACACCACCAGGATGGGCACGAAGGCGGCCTTGGGCAGCGCGTTGAAGGCGGTCATCAGCGGATAGATGGCCGCGTAGGCGAGGCGCGAGGAGCCGATCACGAAGCCCAGCAGCACACCCACCACGATGGCGAGGCCGAAACCCGCCATCGTGACCCAGAAGGTGCGCCAGGCGTGCCCGGCGATGACCTCCCGGAACTCGACGAGCTGCGTCCCGATGGCCCAGGGGCTGGGGAAGATGAACTCCGAGACACCGAAGCCCGAGCACACCACCTGCCAGACCACGATGACGGCGAAGAGCAGCACCCAGGGCGACCAGCGCTCCATCCGCTTGCGGTGCCGGGCGTTCATTGCGCGACCTCCCCGCCGGCTTTGCGCAGCGCGCCGATGTGGCCGCGCAGCTCCAGCACGACGTCGGTGAATTCCTTGGTGTAGGTGACCTCCAGCTCGCGCGGGCGCGGCAGGCCGATCTCGCGGCGCACGACGAAGCGGCCGGGGCTCTTGCTCATCACGTACACCGTGTCGGCCAGGAACACGCTCTCGCGCAGGTCGTGCGTGACGAGGATCACGTTGAACCGCTGCTCGGCCTGCAGGTCGCGCAGGATGCACCACAGCTCCTCGCGCGTGAACGCGTCGAGCGCGCCGAAGGGCTCGTCGAGCAGCAGCATCTGCGGCTCGTGGACGAGGGCGCGGCAGAGGCTCGCGCGCTGCTGCATACCGCCTGAGAGCTGCCAGGGGTATTTGTCCTCGTAGCCGGCCAAGCCCACCTTCTGCAGCAGGGCGCGGGCGCGCGCCTCGTATTCCTTGCGCCGCGCCTTGAACCGCGAGCGGTGCGGCTCCACGATCTCCAGCGGCAGCAGCACGTTGTCCACCGCCGTGCGCCAGGGCAGCAGCGAGGGCGCCTGGAAAGCCATGCCCGAGATCTTGAGCGGGCCGGTCACGGGCTCGCCGGCGATGCGGATCTTGCCCATGGAGGGCATGCGCAGGCCCGTGGCCAGCTTCATGAAGGTGGACTTGCCGCAGCCCGAGGGGCCGACGATGGCGATGAACTCGCCCCGGCGCACCTGCAGGTCGATGGCCTCCACCGCGAAGTGGTTGGCGCGCAGCAGCTCGTCGTTGTAGGCGAGCCAGACGTCGCGGAAGTCCACGAAGGGGGATTCGGTGGCCTGCATGGGGGTGAAGCGTCTCTTTCGGAGCGAAATGGGCCGGATGTCGCCGGAAATACTGGCTGATCAGCTATTAAAAGCATAGCGATGCGGCGTGTGCTGCGGCCACGCCGGCCGCGCCGCATGCACGCCTATTTGCGCGGCAGCACGTTCAGGTCGGCCGCGCCCGGCAGGAAGCTGCCGTTCCACACGGCGGCGGGGTCCACGCGGGTCTTGGTGCCGTAGGCGTCGGAGACCTGCGAGGCCATCAGCGCGAGCCGCTGGGGCCGGACCTGCCCGAAGCCCTCGGCGCGCGCGTCGGCGCTGTTGACCACCGTGTCGATGGCCAGCTGCAGGCGGCGGGTTTCGAGCTGCGCGTTCGCGATGCCGTCGCGCTCCTTCACGAAGGCGATGGCGGCGGCCGGGTGGGCGATGACCTCCTTCGCGCCCCGGGCGAAGGCCTTCAGGAAGGCTTTCACGGCCTCGGGGTTCTCCTTGAGGAGCCGGGGGCTGGCGATGATCGCGTTGCCGTAGAGCTTCACGCCGTGGTCGGCGTAGGGCATCACCACCACGTCGGCGGCCTTGGCGCCGCGCGCCTCCAGGTTGAGCAGCGAGGTGAAGGTGAAGCCGGTGATGGCGTCCACGTCGCCGCGCACCAGCATGGTCTCGCGCAGCGGCGGGTCCATGGCCGTCCACTGCACGCTGCCCACGTGGTTGGCCTTGGCGAAGATCGGGAAGGCGCGGCGGCCCGCGTCGAACACCGGCGCGCCGAGCTTGCGGCCCGCGAGGTCGGCCGGCCTGGCGATGCCGCTCTTCCTGAGCGCCATCACGGAGGCCGGCGTGTTGTTGTAGACCATCATCACTGCCACGGGCTTGTTCTGCGCGTCGGGGTTGTTGGCATGGAACTCCATCACCGCCGCGAGGTCGGCGAAGCCCATGTCGTAGGAGCCCGAGGCCACGCGCTGCACCGCGCCGCCCGAGCCGTTGCCCGCGTCCACCACCACGCCGAGCCCCGCTTCCTTGAAGTAGCCCTTGGCCACGGGCAGCAGGAAGAACGCGGACGGCCCCTCGAAGCGCCAGTCGAGCTGGAACTTGATGGGCGTGGGCGCGGCGGCGGCCTGGGCCCGCGCGGCCGGCAGGAGGAGGCCCGAGGCCGCCAGCAGCAGCGCGGCGCGCAGGAGGGTTCGTTTCGTCATGGGGGCTCCAGTCATGGCAAAAGAGGGGGCGGTTCGGGGCCGCCGGGCCGGCGAGGCGCGGCGCGGTGGAAGCCGGGGAGTATCCGCCACCGGACTTCAGCAAAAACGATGCCCGTTTCGCCGGTGGCGGGCCGCCGGGGCGTGGGGGCGATCACCGCGATGGTGCGGCGGCCCGGCCCGGTTTGTCCAGGGTGGTGCACCCGGGGGGCACCGGGAGGGATCAGATCGTGAACACGTTCTCAGAATCCGGGCAGCCCCGGCGCCAGGGGCTTGAGGCGGTAGAGCAGGTAGGGCGGGGCGTTCTCGGCCTTGCCGCCGTTCAGGGGCGCGGCCAGCGGCAGTTGCGCGGCGCCGGTGTAGAGGTAGCCATCCTGCGCATAGACCACGCCGTCGGGCCAGACCATGCCGGGGTCGCTGGCCAGGCGCCGGTAGGTGCGCGTGTCGGCCGGGATCACGCCCACGGCGCGCTCGCCCACTTCCGTCAGGTAGAGGTTGCCGGCGGTGTCGATGCTCAGGCCCCCGGTGTTGGGCTTGGCCGCGTAGGTCTGCACGCGCGCGCCGAGCTGCGCCGTGTCCAGGCGCTCGTCGAGCAGGTCGTCCATGCGCACGCGGTACACGTGGGCCTTGTTGAGCGGCGCGTAGTAGAGCCATTCGGCGTTCTTGTCGAGCGCGATGCCGTCCACGCCCACGAAGACCGGGATGCTCCGGGCCGTGGGCAGGCCCTGGTCCACGGTGATCGGCCGCGTGAAGTCGGGCAGCACGCTGTCGTGGCCCTGCAGCACGCGGCGGCTGCGGCCGGTGGCGAGGTCCACCACCACCAGGGCGGCCTTGTCGCCGCGCGGCGTGGTGGCGATGCCCTCGTCGGCGATCACGATCACCTGGCGCCGCAGGTCCACCGCGAAGTCGTTGTGCTGCGACTCGGGCAGCGATGCGGGCGCGGGGATCGGGATCACCCGGTGCAGCGCATGGGCGCGCGTGTCCCAGCCCACGAGCTTGGGGGTGATGCGCGGCTCGGCCTGGCCCGAGTCCAGCAGCCAGAGGATGCCGTTCGCGTCGGTGTGCAGGCCCAGCACCCAGTTGAGGCAGGTGAGCGGGTCCTTGCGCGTGCCGTCGGGGCGCTGGCAGGTCTGCCACTGCGCGTCGGGGTAGGGCGTGGTGCCGTCGCGCGTGGCGTTGAGCAGGCCTACCTTCTCCGCCGGGTCGTAGAAGGGGTGGTAGTTGATGACCAGCCGCCCGTCCGGCAGCGTGGTGATGCCGCCCACGGCGCCGGGCAGGCGGGCATGGACCTGCGCGGGCGTGGTGGCGGGCGGCGCGCCCGCGCAGCCCGCGAGCAGGGCCGCGGCGCACAGGGTCAGCGGGGCGGCGAGCCGGTGGGGGAGAAGCGCCGGGCGGCGGCCGCAGCCGGGGCGCGAGCGTGGTGTCATGGGGGGTCTCCTTGGGGGGAAAACGCGCCCGGACGGCGGGCGCCGCGGCGCATCTTAGGAACCGGCTTCGATGCGAATCTGCATAAGCTCAAACCGCTGCGCGGAACCTGCGCAGACAGTCGCGCGAAGCCGGGCTTCGGTAGTGCTAACGCGTACGCGGAGCGCGTGGACCCCATGCTAAAAAGCAATCGCCAGCCCACTCTTCATATCGGCTGGAGAAAGGCCTGCGATGCCCCATCTGACCGCCTTCTTCGAGAACGTGCAACTGCCCACGATGCCGAACGTGGCGCGCGAACTGATCGCCACCATGCACGACGACGACATCCCCTTCGAGAAAGTGCGCAACGCGATCGCGCGCGATCCGGCGCTCACGGCCAAGCTGATCCGCCTGGCCAACAGCGCGCGCTTCGGGCTGCCGCGCAGCGTGTCCTCGCTGGACGATGCCATCACCATGGTGGGCCTCAACCAGGTGCGCACCCTGGCGCTGGCGGCCTGCACGGTGGGCCTGTTCAAGGACGCGCCGGGCCTGGACGCCACCGCGTTCTGGAAGGAGAGCATGGCCACCGCCGGCTATGCGCAGTGGCTGGCGCGCACGCTGGGCACGGACCTGCCGCAGTCCTGGCTGGCCGGCTTCCTGGTGCGCCTGGGCGAATTCATCATCGCGCAGAAGGCGCCCGAGCAGATCCCCGCGATCGAGCGCCTGCCGCACCATGCCGGCGGCCGCTGGGAGCGCGAGCAGGCCCTGCTGGGCTTCACCGAGGCGCAGGTGACGGCCGAGCTGGCACGGCGCTGGAACTTCCCCGAGGGCATCGTGCGCGCGCTCGACACGGCGGGCGACCCGCTCGCCGCCACGCCGTTCTGCCGGCTGGGCGCCATCCTGCACGTGGCCACGCTGCTCGCCGAGATCGGCCTGGAGGAGCCCATGAGCGCGGCCGACACGGTGCGCGCCCTGCCCGCCGACCTGCTGTCCGCGCTGCAGCTCGACCCGGCCTGGGTGGAGACGCACCTGCCGCCGGTGGCGGGGTTCGTGGACGTGTCGATGCGCTGACGGGCGGCGCCCGCGCTCCCGCGCTGCGCGGGGTCGCTGCCCCCAAGGGAGCGTTTTTCATCTTGGGGCGGCCCGGCGATGAGAAATGTTTGCTGTCTAAATGTCCGCTGTCTTCTACGCGCCGTTGACTGCGCGTGCGCTCGACCAGAAGCCGCATGGGAGGCTCGACGAAGCGGACCAGGGCGAGCGGCAACGGGCCACGAAATACGAGGCCAATACGAGACCATCGCGGCGCCTGGGAGATCGTGAACACGTTCTGACCCCTTTGCACATCGCGGGCCGCATCGCTTGGCACGTATCGCTATTGAAGTGGCGCGCATTGCATGCCGCCGGTCGTGGTTGCTCGCTAAGCTGTCTCCACGCACTGGACCCAAGTCTGGTCATCATCGACCCAGGGGCACTCGCATGGCACGCAACCTCACCTTTTCATTGGACATCGGCTGGCGCACGCTGCTGACGGACTTCGGCCTGAAAATCGAACACGTGCTGCGCAAGGCCGGGCTGCCCGAAGACCTGTTGTCCCGCTCTGAGCGGGGTCTCGACACGGACGCGTATTTCCGCTTCTGGCGCGCACTGGAGCAGGAAGCGGGAGATCCCATGTTTGCGCTGCACCTGGTCGACAAGGTGTCGGCCGAGGTGTTCGATCCGCCCCTGTTCGCCGCCCTGTGCAGCGCCAACCTGATGCAGGCGGTGCAACGCCTGGCCAAATACAAGCAACTTGTGGCGCCCATGGGCCTGGAAGTGGACGTCGGCGACGAGGGGGAGCTGACGGTGTCGCCGCGCTGGCTGTCGGTGCAGACCGAGCTGCCCTGCTCGCTGCAGGTGGCCGAGGTGGCGTTCTTCCTGCGCCTCGCCCGGTTGGCGACGCGCGAGCCGGTCCAGGCGCTACGGGTGGCCTTGCCACAGCTTCCGCCCCACGCCTGCGCGCGGCGCTATGAGAACTTCTTCGGCGTACCCGTGCAACGGGGGGATGTCCCCAGCATCAGCTTTGCCGCAGCCGACGCGCTGCGCCCCTTCCTTACCGTGAACGAGGGCATGTGGCGCGTGTTCGAGCCCGATCTGCGCCGCCGGCTCAGCGAGCTGGATGCGGCGGCGACCACGGCCGAGCGCGTGCGCGCCGTGCTGCTGGAACTCCTGCCCAGCAACACGGCCACCATCGAGAGAGCCGCCGAGCGCCTGGGGATGAGCAAGCGCACCCTGCAGCGCCGTCTTGAGGACGAGGGAGAAAACTTCCGCGCCCTCGTCAACACCACCCGGGAAAGCCTTGCGCGCCACTACCTCGGCAGCACCACGATGACCGGCGGCGAGATCGCCTTTCTGCTGGGCTTCGAGGACCCCAACTCCTTCTACCGCGCCTTCCTGGAATGGACGGGCCAGACGCCGGACACCGCCCGCAGCGCCATGCGCATGAACTGAGGACGGCGACCCATGATGGCGGACAGCAAGGCGGCCTTCCGCGCGGTGATTTCGATGCCAACCCGGCCGTCGCCCCGGCACTGGTGCACCGTGCCCGCAGCCGAGGGCATGGTCATCCTCCCATCCGGTGTGCTGGCCCGCATCGGTGCCGTGCGGGTGTGAGATGAGCGCGAGTGTCCTGCGCCGATGCCTGCCCATGCTGCTGCTGGCCGGCCTCCTGGCGGCCTGCGCAGGCGTGCCCGAACCGGCGCAACGCGGCTTCGAGGGCGGCAGGCTGGTCGACGGGGCCTTGCAGGCACCAGCAGCCCTGCCGCTTGTCCCGTCGCCTGCCGTCCGACCGCGGGTGGCCCTCGTCCTGGGCGGTGGCGGCCTGCGCGGCTTCGCGCACATCGGCGTCCTGCAGGCGCTGGACGAGGCTGGCATCCGCCCGGACCTGGTCGTTGGCACGTCCATCGGCGCCATCATCGGCGCGGCCTATGCGTCGGGCCGTACGCCCGGGCAGCTCTGGCAGCAGGCCAGCACCTTGCGGGTGCGCTCGCTGGCCGACGTCACGCTCAGCGGCCCAGGCTTCGTCAAGGGCGAGGCACTGGCGCGCTGGGCCGACGGCCTGGTCGGTGGGCAAGCCATCGAGCGCTTTCCGGTGCGTTTCGCCGCCGTGGCCACGGACCTGGACCATTCCCGGCCCTACGTGATCACGCAGGGCGACGCCGGCCAGGCATTGCGCGCCTCGGCCGCGATCCCGGGCGTGTTCCTGCCGGTGCAGGCCAACGGCCTCACGCTGGTCGATGGCGGCGTGGCCGCCCTGGTGCCGGTGCGGGCCGCCCGCGCGCTGGGCGCCGACGTTGTGATCGCGGTGGACATCTACTGCCACGGCCCGCGGTACCCGTCGAACTCTTCCGTATCGATGTGGCTGCGTGTGTCGCAGGCGCAGAGCTGCCTGCTCTCCGGCCCCGAGACGTCGTCGGCCGACGTGCTGATCGCCCCGGCGATAGCGCTGACCGGCGTGAACGATGCCGAGGGCCGCGAAACGGCCCGGCGACGGGGCTACGAGGCCGCTGCAGCGCAATTACCGGAGCTGTCGTCCGTGTTGCTGCACCGTGGCATTGCGATCCGCACAACGGGGTCGGCACCACCCTGACGACTGTCGTGGCTGGCGTGGCGTGCTCCCGCCGAACGCCCCAACGCCGGTGAACTCATTTTTTTGAAACCCAAGGAGATAACCATGCCATTCATCGACGTCATGCATACGTACTTTCGGGGCGAAAAGATCGAAGCCCTCTTCTTCATCGCCACCACCGGACTGGCGCTGGTCATCTTCGGGATCACGGCACTGAAGGCCGAGCGCGGCGGGTATGCCTGGGGTGTGGGCATCCCTTCGATCCTGTTCGGGCTCGTGCTGATCGGCGTTGGCGCCGGCGTGGGCTTGCGTACCGACAGACAGGTCGCGGAGCTCGAGCGCAGCTTTCAGCGAAGCCCTGCCGCGCTGGTGCAGGAAGAGCTGCCGCGCATGGAAAAAGTGAATGCGACTTTCCGTACCACCTACTATGTGCTGGGCCTCGTGTCGGCTCTGGGATTGTTGATCCACTACCTGGGCGGCCCGGGGTGGGGGCGCGGCCTGGGTTCGACCTTGATCTTGCTGGGAGCCATTGGCCTGTTGATCGATGGATTTGCGCAGCGCCGCGCAGAGCCCTACATGGCCGCCCTCATGCAGCTCGACGCAGGTCAACAGCCTGTCAATACCTCCGCAGGGCGACCTTAGAACGTGTTCAATGTCTTTTTCGAGTCGCGCAAGTGTGTTTTCGGGAGGGGATGCAAGGCGCGGGGTGCCGCCGATAGCTCGGCTATCGGCAAACGCCGCAACGCCGCAGACCGCCCGAAAAGGCACTTGCCCTTCGGGTGGGAGCGAAATCGGGCGATGGGACGCCCCGGCTGCTTGCATGGGCGCGAGCCCATGCGGCGCATCCGAAGCATCCACTCATCCCGATTGCGCTCCAACGCGATCTCCAAAAAGACATTGAACACGTTCTGAGACGTGTTGGGGCTGGCGCGGATCGCCGCCCCGCTGGCGCGCGTGGCGAGTTCGTCGCAGGGCCTGGCCTTCTATCGTGAAAGCCTCTTCACTCCCTGAGGTTTCACCATGATCGCTCAACGACATCTTCTTTCCCTCTCCCTGCTGACGGCGCTGCTGGCCAGCCAAGCGACCTTCGCGCAGGACGGCTGGTCACTGGCCAAGGAGTCCGAAGGCATCAAGGTCTATGTGCGCGCCGTCGAGGGCTCGCCCCTGCGTGAATTCCGGGGCGAAGTGCAGATCAAGGCGACTCCGGACGACGTGGTCAAGGTGCTGCGCGACGCCGATGCCTTCCGCCAATGGATGCCCGACGTGGCCGCTTCGGAATTGCTCAAGGCCACCGATACCGAGCAGTACCACTACCTGGACAACAAGGCGCCGTGGCCGGTGTCCCACCGCGACGGCATCTACCACTTCACCTATGCGAAGGCGGGCGACGGTGCGGTCACCGTGCGCGTGGAGGCCGTTCCCGATTACCTGCCGCGGCGCGAGGGCAAGGTCCGCATCCCGCAGGCCCAAGGCCAATGGACGCTGGTGCCCGGCACGGATGGCGTGAACGTCACCTACCAGATGCATGCGTCCCCCGGTGGCGCCATTCCCAGCTGGCTGGCCAACCAGACGGTGGTGGACACGCCTTACGGAACGCTCAAGGCGCTGAGAAACCACCTGCAGGATGCCCGCTGACCGGCACAGCGGTTTGCGAAAGTGGCGCAAATTGCAAGCCACCTGGCGCATGGCGCTAGCCAATGCTCCGGCTTTTCCAAAGAAGCTGGGGGCTACCAAACAAACGAGGTTCAGCATGTTCGTCAAAGGAAAGAAAACCGCCTTGGTCACCGGCGCATCGTCGGGCATGGGCAAAGCGATTGCCCAGCGTCTGATCAAGGACGGCTACCAGGTTTATGTGGCCGCACGCGGCGTCGAGAAGATGGCCGATCTGGCCCGGCTGGGTGCCCATCCCCTGCGCATGGATGTCTCCAGGGACGAGGAGATCGTGGCCGGCGTCGAAACCATTCTTGCCCAGACGGGCGGCGTGGACGTGCTGGTCAACAACGCAGGCTTCGGGCTGTACGGGCCGGTCGAAGAGATCGGCATTGACGAGGCGCGCTACCAGTTCGAGGTCAACCTCTTCGGCGCCGCGCGGCTCACGCAATTGCTGCTGCCCGCCATGCGCGCCAAGCGCTCCGGGCACATCGTCAACATCACCTCGATGGGCGGCAAGATGTACAGCATCCTCGGCGCCTGGTACCACGCAACCAAGCATGCGCTGGAAGGCTGGTCGGACTGCTTGCGCCTGGAGGTCGCCGGGTTCGGCATCCAGGTCGTGATCGTCGAGCCCGGCGTGATCGAGACGGGCTTTGGCGACGCTGCCAGCGACACCATCGTCAGGCGCTCGGCCAGCGGCCCGTATGGCCGGCTGATGCAGAGGGTGGCCCAGTCGATCAAGAACACGTACGGGCATGGCACGGGCAGTGACCCGGGCGTGATCGCGGATGTGGTCTCCCAGGCGGTGTCCAGCAGCCACCCGCGCACGCGCTATGCCGCAGGCAAGTTCGCCAAGATGCTGATCCGCATGCGCGTCTGGCTGGGCGACCGCATGTTCGACCGCATCATCCTGAGCCAGACCCGCTGACAGGCCCACGGTCCTTTTCCCAGCACTGAGGTAATCGCATGGCATCCAAAGTCTGGTTTCATGGGGGCCCGCAGAAGGAAAGCCGGGTCAGGTGTCGGAACGCACCGTCATATGTTGGACTCGCCTAAGTGATTGATAACCCAACTGCCATGGTGAAATGAAAAAGGGCCCCCACGCTCCCTCGCTGCGCGGGGTCGCTGTCCCCCAAGGGGATGTTTTTCATCTTGGGGCGGCCCGGCGATGGAAAAAGGCCCCCACGCTCCCTCGCTGCGCGGGGTCGCTGCCCCCCAAGGGGGCGTTTTCCATCTTGGGGCGGCCCGGCGATGAAAAAAGCCCGGCATGGCCGGGCTTGCGGTGCGAGGCTGGCGGCGCCTGCCGCGCGCCGGAGGTCAGCGGGTCTTGGCCGCTGCGGCGTTGGCGGCGGCCAGCGCCGTCATGTTGACCACGCGGCGCACGGTGGACGACGGCGTGAGCACGTGGGCCGAGGCGGCCGCGCCCAGCAGGATCGGGCCGATGGTGGTGCCGTGGCTGCCTGTGGTCTTGAGCACGTTGAACAGGATGTTCGCCGCGTCGAGGTTGGGGCAGATCAGCACGTTGGCCGAGCCGGTGAGCGTGCTGTCCAGCAGCGCGTTCTGGCGGATCTTTTCCGACAGGGCCGAGTCGCCGTGCAACTCGCCGTCGCTCTCGATGTGGGGCGCGGCCTGCGCGAACAGGTCGCGCGCCGCGCGCATCTTGCGCGCCGAGGGGCGCGTGGAGGAGCCGTAGTTGGAGTGCGAGAGGAAGGCCACCTTGGGCGGCAGGCCGAAGCGCTGCACTTCATCGGCCGCCATCTGCGCGATGTGCGCGAGCTGCTCGGCGCTCGGGTCCTCGTGGATGTAGGTGTCGGCGATGAAGAGCGTGTGCTGGTCCAGCGTGAGCGCGTTCACCGTGGCGAGGCCGGCGGCGCCGTCCTTGAGGCCGATCACCGTGCGCACGTGCTCCAGGTGGTGGTCGAAGCGGCCCACGAGGCCGCACAGCAGCGCGTCGGCGTCGCCCAGGTGCACCATCAGCGCGCCGATGAGCGTGTTGGAACGGCGCACGGCGGCCTTGGCGGTCTCGGGCGTGATGCCGTCGCGGCCCATGAGGCGGTGGTAGGCCTCCCAGTACTGGCGGAAGCGCGGGTCGTCCTCGGGGTTCACGATCTCCACGTCGCGGCCGGGCTGCAGGCGCAGGCCGGCCTTCTGGATGCGCGCCTCGATCACGGCGGGGCGGCCGATCAGGATGGGCTTGGCGAGGCCGTCGTCCAGCGCCACCTGCGCGGCGCGCAGCACGCGTTCGTCCTCGCCCTCGGCGTAGGCCACGCGCTGCAGGTTGGCCTTGGCGGCGGCGAACACCGGCCGCATGAACATGCTGGTCTGGTAGACGAAGCGCGTGAGGCTTTCGCGGTAGGCCGCGTAGTCCTGGATGGGGCGCGTGGCCACGCCGGATTCCTCGGCGGCCTTGGCCACGGCGGGCGCGATGCGCAGGATCAGGCGCACGTCGAACGGCGTGGGGATCAGGTAGTCGGGGCCGAAGGAGAGTTCCTTGCCCGCGTAGGCGGCGGCCACCTCGTCGCTCATCTCGGCCTTGGCGAGGTCGGCGATCTCGCGCACGCAGGCGAGCTTCATCTCCTGCGTGATCTTCGTGGCGCCGCAATCGAGCGCGCCGCGGAAGATGTAGGGGAAGCACAGGACGTTGTTGACCTGGTTCGGGTAGTCGGAGCGGCCCGTGGCGATGATGCAGTCCGGGCGCACGGCCTTGGCGAGCTCGGGGCGGATCTCGGGCTCGGGGTTGGCGAGGGCCAGGATGATGGGCTTGTCGGCCATGGTCTTGACCATGTCGGCCGTGAGCGTGCCCGCGGCCGAGCAGCCCAGGAACACGTCGGCGCCGTTCACCACGTCGGCCAGGGTGCGGGCCTCGGTCTTCTGGGCGTAGCGGGCCTTGGATTCGTCCAGCGGGCCGCGGCCTTCGTAGATGACGCCCTTGGAGTCGCACACGAAGATGTTCTCGCGCTTCACGCCCAGGCCCACCATCACGTCCAGGCAGGCGATGGCGGCGGCGCCGGCGCCGGAGACGGCCACCTTCACGGCGCCGATGGCCTTGCCCACCAGCTCCAGGCCGTTGAGCAGCGCGGCGCTGGAGATGATGGCCGTGCCGTGCTGGTCGTCATGGAACACCGGGATGTTCATGCGCTTGGACAGCTCGCGCTCGATGTAGAAGCACTCGGGCGCCTTGATGTCTTCGAGGTTGATGCCGCCCAGCGTGGGCTCCAGGCTGGCGATGATCTCTACGAGCTTGTCGGGGTCGCGTTCGGCGAGTTCGATGTCGAACACGTCCACGCCCGCGAACTTCTTGAAGAGGCACCCCTTGCCCTCCATCACCGGCTTGCCGGCCAGCGGGCCGATGTCGCCCAGGCCCAGAACGGCCGTGCCGTTGGTGATCACGCCCACGAGGTTGCCGCGCGAGGTGTACTCGGCCGCCAGCGAGGGGTCGGCCTGGATGTCCAGGCACGGGTAGGCCACGCCGGGCGAATAGGCCAGCGAGAGGTCGCGCTGGTTCGACAGCGGCTTCGTCGGCGTGACCGCGATCTTGCCGCGGCTGGGGTTGCGGTGGTATTCGAGCGCTGCTTCGCGCAGGGCCGCTTCCGCGGCGGACAGGTTCTGGGTCATAAGAGGGACGAGTGTGCGGAGAAAAGCCCGCCGAGCTTACTGCAAGCCCCTGGCCGCCGGGCCTCGCGCACCATGCGTTGTGTGCATGGGGGCACCGCTTTCCGCCACGGTGGCGGCAGGCCGTGGAGCCGGCCCCGGATGGCGGGCGGCGCGGACGGTGCGGTGGGGGCGGGCCGGGCGGGCCGCGGAAGGAGGGCGACGGGCGCCATTGGAAGAAAAACGTGGAGTGCCACGGCAGTGAACGAGGGGCGCAGGATACCGGATTCGCCCCGCCGTGGGGCCGGGCGCGGGGCGCGGCGCCTTCCGGGGCCGCGCGCGCCGGCCCCGGGTTCAGCGAGGCAGCGCGATCAGGGAGCCGCCGCCGTCCGAGGCGCCGTGTGCGTCCAGCGTGAAGCCGGCCACGGTGCGCGAGAGGTTGTGGGCCTGGTCGTTGAGCACGGAAGAGGCGGCGGTGGATTCCTCCACCAGCGCCGCGTTCTGCTGCGTGGCGCGGTCCATCTCGGTCACGGCCTGGTTGATCTGGCCGATGCCGGCGCTCTGCTCGGCCATGGAGCCGTTGATCTCGCCGATGATCTGCGTCACGCGCTGGATGCCATCGACGATCTCGCCCATGGTCTCGCCGGCCGCGCGCACGCGCTGGGTGCCCGCGACCACGCTGGCGCCGGAGGCATCGATCAGGGACTTGATCTCCTTGGCGGCCTCGGCGCTGCGCTGCGCGAGGCTGCGCACCTCGCCGGCCACCACCGCGAAGCCCCGACCCTGCTCGCCCGCACGGGCGGCCTCCACGGCGGCATTGAGCGCCAGGATGTTGGTCTGGAAGGCGATAGAGTCGATCACGCCGATGATCTCGCCGATCTTGGACGAGGCCTTGGAGATGTCGTCCATGGTGCTCACGGCGCTGGCCACCACCTCGCCGCCCTTGAGCGCCGAGGCACTGGCCGCGTTGGCCAGGCGCGTGGCCTGGGCCGCGGCGTCGGCGGACTGCTTGACGGTCACCGTCAGCTGCGACAGCGATGCCGAGGTCTCCTGCAGGCTGCTGGCCGAACCTTCGGTGCGGTTGGAGAGGTCCTGGTTGCCGGCCTTGATCTCGTCGGTGGCCGTCTTCATCGACTCCACGCCGTGGCGCACGTCCTTGAGCACGGTGCCGATCTGGTCCACGAAGGCATTGAACGAGGAGGCGATCTGCGCCACCTCGTCGCGGCCCGAGACGGGCAGGCGCTGCGTGAGGTCGCCGCCGCCCGAGCCGATCTTGTCCATGGCGTCGCGCACCTGCGAGAGGCGGCGGAACGAGGTGGCCGTGAGCAGCGCGGCCACGCCGGCGGCGGCGAGGGCCAGCAGCACGATGGCGATGGCCAGCGTCTGCAGCACGCTGCGCAGGCCGGCCGTGGCCTCGGCCTTGTCCAGCGCCACCACCAGGGTCCAGTCCGTGCCCTGCACGGGGCGGCCCTTGAGGAGCTTGGCGGAGCCGGCAAGCTCCACTTCCAGCGGCTTGGAGGCCTTGCCGAGCGAGGCCATGGCGGCGGGCGTGAGCAGGGGCGAGAGGTCGGTGGCGGGCTTGAGCGCCAGCTTCGCGTCGGCGTGGGCCAGCACCTGGCCGTCGCTGTTGACCACGAAGCCCAGGCTGCTCGGCGTGGGGCGGATCGCCGAGACCACCTCGCGCACGCCGTCCAGCGGCACCGCGCCGCTCACCACGCCTTCGAGCTTGCCGCCGCGCAGCATCGGCGCGACGAAGGCCACGTAGGGCACGCCGGTGGTGGAGTCGCCGTAGGGCTTGGTGACGGCCAGCTTGCCGGCCTGCACGCCGGTCTTGTACCAGGGGCGGGCCGTGGGGTCGTAGCCCGGCGCGGTCTTGGTGGTGGAGAAGAAGGTCTTGTCCTCCCAGCCCACGCTGGTGATGGGAAAGCCGCCCGACTTGCTGAGCTGGAGCACGAAGCCCTGCGGGTCGCCATGTTCCACCACGGCCGCGGTGGCGTTCACGGCCGTGCCCTTGGCGGCCACCCACTGGTCGATGGCCATGGTGTTGCCGGCCGTGATGGCGTCCAGATCCTGTTCGATCGTCTGGAACGTGCTGGCGCGGGTGATGGTGTAGGTGGCGGCCCCCGTCACCGCCAGGGCGCAGACCACCGTGGCGGTGCTGATGACGAGGATTTTGGAGCGCAGGGTCTGGATCATCGGGAACCTTCGTGCAACGGACCCGGCCATTACACCGCAAGCTTGTTTCTTTTGTTTACGTATAGGGAGAAATGTTGCAAACCTGCTATGCGGCCGGCGGAACGTCGCGGCCGTCCAGCACCGCCCGGGCCCGCTCCCGGTCGATGTCGCCCTCCCAGGCGGCGATCGCCACGGTGGCCACGCAGTTGCCGATCAGGTTGCCCAGGGCGCGCGCGATGCCCATGAACCAGTCCACCGACAGCACCAGCACGAGGCCGATGGCCGGGATGGCGGGAATGGCGTGCAGCGTGGCCGCCAGCACCACGATGGCCGAGCCGGGCACGCCGTGCGCGCCTTTGGAGGTGACCAGCGAGATCGCCAGGATCGTCAGCAGGTCGGCCATGCCGATGGGCGTGTTGGTGGCCTGGGCGATGAACACGGCCGCCAGCGTGATGTAGATCGAGAAGGCGTCGAGGTTGAACGAGTAGCCCGTGGGGATCACCAGCCCGACGGTGGAGTCGCGCACGCCCAGGTGCTTGAGCTTGGCCATCACCTGGGGCAGCACGCTGTCCGACGACGTGGTGGCGAAGACCACGGCCAGTTCCTCGCGCAAATAGCGCAGCAGCTTGAAGAGGCTGAAGCCCGACAGCCGCATGATGAGCCCGAGCACCACCGCCACGAACAGCGCCACGGCGACGTAGAACAGCCCCACCAGCATGCCCAGTTGCTTGAGCGAGCCGATGCCGTACTTGCCCACCGTGAAGGCGATGGCGCCCAGCACGCCCAGCGGCGCGAGCTGGATGATGAGGCCCATGGCCCGGAACAGCACCACCGAGAAATCGTCGATCAGGCCCACCACGCGCGCGCCGCGCTCGCCCACCAGCGCCAGCGCGCAGCCGAAGAGGATCGAGAACAGCAGCACCTGCAGCACGTCGCCCGAGGCGAACGCGCTGACGGCGGTGGCGGGCATGAGCTTGAGCAGGAAGTCGCTGAAGCCGCCCCCGGCGAGCTTGTTCGCGTTGTCGGCATAGGCGCCCAGCGCCGAGGCATCGAGCGCGCGCGGGTCCACGTTCATGCCCGTGCCCGGCTCGAACACGAAGGCCAGCACCAGGCCCAGGAGCAGGGCGATGGAGGTGACGACCTCGAAATACACCAGCGACTTGATGCCCACGCGGCCCACCCGCTTGAGATCGCCCGTGCCCGCGATGCCGTGCACCACCACGCAGAACACGATGAGCGGGATCAGCATCTTGATCAGCTTGATGAAGCCATCGCCCAGGGGCTTGAGCTGCACGGCCCACTGGGGCCAGACCAGCCCCACGATGACGCCGGCGACGAGGGCCAGCACCACGCGGCCGAAGAGGGAGCGGAAGAGACGTTGCATGGGAGAGTCCTCTCTGAAAGCAAACTTGTACGCCAAACTTGCATACAAAAAATGTAGGCACGAAATGGCCGGATACCTTGCGGGTTATCCCTGGTCGTGGCGCGGGCGGACGAAAAAAAAAGCCGGGTCGTCGAGGCCCGGCTTGGAATGCGTTCGTCAGGTGAGCAGGTCGTGCAGCGCCCGCGCGACCACTTTGGTGGCCCGCCGCAGGTCTTCGAGTTCGAGGCGCTCGTCGGCGCGCTTGGCGTGCGAGTCGAGCACGGTGCGCGGGCCGGCGCCGTAGATCACGCCGGGAATGCCGCGCTCCACGTAGAGGCGCACGTCGGTATAGAGCGGCGTGCCCACGGCCGGTGGGCGCTCGCCGAACACCGCTTCGGCATGGTGCTGCAGGGCGTCCACGAGCGGGCGGTTGCCCGCGAGCGGCGTCATCGCATTGGCCAGCAGCAGCCTGCGCACCTCCACGCGAAGGCCCTCGCAGCCCGCGGCGGCCTCGTCGATCACGCGGCGGATCGCGGCCTCGACCTCGGCGGGGTTCTCCTCGGGGATCATGCGGCGGTCGAGCTTGAAGGCCACCTTGCCCGGCACGACGTTGGTGTTGGTGCCGCCTTCGATGCGGCCCACGTTGAGGTACGGGTGCCGGATGCCCGCCACCTGCGAGGTGATGCCCTGGTAGAGCGCGTTCTGGGCGTAGAGCGCGTTCAGGATGCGCACCGCGCCCTGCAGCGCGTCCACGCCCGTGTGCGGCACGGCGGCGTGGGCCATCTTGCCGTGCACGGTCACCTCCATCTGCAGGCAGCCGTTGTGGGCGGTGACCACCTCGTAGCTGAAGCCGGCGGCGATCAGCAGGTCGGGCCGGGTGAGGCCCTGGCGCAGCAGCCAGCCGGGGCCGAGCTCGCCGCCGAACTCCTCGTCGTAGGTGAAGTGCAGTTCCACCGCGCCGCGCGCGGGGCGGGCCACCGCTTCGAGCGCGCGCACGGCGAAGGTGAACGAGGCGAAGTCGCTCTTGCTCACGGCCGTGGCGCGGCCGTACATGCGGCCGCCGTCGATCGTGGCGCCGTAGGGGTCGTGCGTCCAGCCCTCGCCGGGGGGCACCACGTCGCCGTGCGCGTTGAGGGCGATGGTGCGGCCGCCGTCGCCGTAGGGCCGGCGCACGATGAGGTTGGTGATCGACTCCATGCCGCAGGCGCGTACCTCGCTCTCGGGCACGGGGTGCTTTTCTGCCGTGTAGCCGAATTCTTCCAGCAGCTCGGCGGTGCGCTCGGCGTGCGGCGCGTTGTTGCCCGGGGGCGTGTCGGTGGGCACGCGCACGAGGGCCTGCAGGAACCGCACCTCCTCGTCGAAATGCTGGTCGATCCAGGCGTCGATGTGGGCGTAGGTGCTCATGGGGCGTGCTCGGTGGCGAGTTGGTTCAAGAGGTGGGAGAAGGCTTCCACGGCGAGCTGCATGTCGTCGCTCGTGGTGCTCTCCAGCGGGTTGTGGCTGATGCCGCCGTTCTGGCCGCGCACGAAGAGCATGGCCTGGGGCAGGATCTCGTGGAGCTTCATGGCGTCGTGGCCGGCGCCGCTGGGCATGCGCAGGACCGGCAGGCCCGAGGCCTCCACGGCGCGTTCCCAGCGCCGCTGCCAGTCCGGGTGGCTGGGCGCGGCGGCGGCCAGCATGGCGCGCTCGGCCGTGGCGCGCAGCCCGCGCCGGTCCGCGATGGCGGCCATCTCGGCCAGCACGTCGTCCACCAGCGCATCGCGCTGCGCGTTGGTGGGCGCGCGCAGGTCCAGGCTGAATGTGCAGCGGCCGGGCACGACGTTGATCGAGCCGCCGGGCACCTGCAGCTGCCCGATGGTGCCCACCGAATCGCCGTCCTGCGCGGCGCGGCGCTCCACGTAGAGCGCCAGCTCGGCCACGGCCGTGGCCGCGTCGCGGCGGCGGTCCATGGGCGTGGTGCCGGCATGGCTGGCCACGCCGACCATCTCGCACACGTAGCGCGCGCTGCCGTTGATCGAGGTGACCACGCCCAGCGGCAGGCCCTGTTCATTCAGCACCGGGCCCTGCTCGATGTGCACCTCCACGAAGCCCAGATAGTCGGCCGGGTCGCGCCGCAGCCTGGGGATGTCGTCGATGCACAGGCCGGCGTGCTGCATGGCCTCGCGCATCGTCACGCCATCGGCGTCGCGCTGGTCGAGCCACGCGGGATCGAAGTCGCCGATCAGCGCGCCCGAGCCCAGGAAGGTGGCCTTGTAGCGCTGGCCTTCTTCTTCGGCGAAGCCCACCACCTCGATGCCGAAGGGCAGGCGCCGCCCGGCGCGGTGCAGCTCGCGCACGCAGGCCATGGGCACGAAGATGCCCAGCCGCCCGTCGTACTTGCCGCCGTTGCGCACGGTGTCGTAGTGGCTGCCGGTCATGAGCCAGCGGGTATCCGGCGCGGCGGCGTGGTAGCGGCCCACCACGTTGCCCACGGCGTCCACTTCCACCTCGTCGAAGCCGCAGTCGCGCATCCAGTGGCTGATGCGCTGCGCGCAGGCGCGGTGCGCGTCGGTGAGGTAGGTCACGGTGAGCTGGCCTTTCTCGGCGAAGCCCGGGTCGCTGTGCTGCGCGAGCTTTTCCTGCCAGTCCCACACGCCGTTGCCGAGGGTGGGCTCCACGCCGAACTTGTCGTTCAGGCGGATCTCCGCGATGCGGTGGATGTTGCGCAGCGCCTCGGCCAGCTCGGCCTCCGGGTGGCTGTCCAGGCGGCGCGCGAAGGTCTCGATGATCTCCTGGCGCGAGAGGCCGGTGCCGCGCGGGCCGCGCACCGCGAGGATGAACGGGAAGCCGAAGCGCGCGGTGTAGTCGGCGTTGAGCCGCTGCAGCCGCTCGAACTCCTCGGGCGTGCAGTGCGTGAGCCCGGCGCGCGACTGCTCGCCGGTGGATTCCGCCGTGAGCGATTGCGCCACCATCGCCTTGCCGGCCAGCTCGGGGTGGGCGCGGATGAGCGCGAGCTGCGCCTCGCGCGGCGCCTGGGCCAGCGTGCGCACCATCGCCTGCCGGAGCTGCGCCAGCGTGCGGAACGGGCGCTCCTGCAGCGCCGCCCCGGCGATCCAGGGCGAATGCTCGTAGAGGCCGTCCAGCAGGCGCGCGGCCTCGTCCAATGGCGCGGCGTTGAGGTGGTCGAGGGTCAGGGCCATGGCGTCATTCCGGGCAGGGGTGTGTCGCGGCCCAGTGGCGCGCGATGTCGATGCGGCGGCACACCCAGACGCGCTCGTGCCGCTGGATGTGGTCGAGAAAGCGCTGCAGCGCCGTGATGCGGCCGGGCCGGCCCAGCAGGCGGCAGTGCATGCCGATGCTCATCATCCGGGGCCTATCGTCGCTGGCCGGGTCGCCCTCGGCATAGAGCGCGTCGAAGGTGTCCTTCAGGTACTGGAAGAACGGGTCGGCGTGCGAGTAGCCCTGGGGCAGCGCGAAGCGCATGTCGTTGCAGTCCAGCGTGTAGGGCACGATGAGCTGCGTGGCGTCGGTGCCGTCGGTCTTCCTCACCTTCATCCAGAAGGGCAGGTCGTCGCCGTAGTAGTCGCTGTCGTAGGCGAAGCCGCCGTGGTCGGCCACGAGGCGGCGGGTGTTCGGGCTGTCGCGGCCGGTGTACCAGCCCAGCGGCCGATCGCCCGTGAGCTTTTCGATGATGTCCATGGCCTCGGCCATGTGGGCGCGCTCCACGTCCTCGGGCACGTTCTGGTAGTGGATCCACTTGAGCCCGTGGCAGGCGGTCTCGTGGCCCAGCTCGCGGAAGGCGGTGGCCACGTCGGGGTGGCGCTGCAAGGCCGTGGCCACGCCGAAGACGGTGAGCGGCAGGCCGCGCCGCTCGAACTCGCGCAGGATGCGCCACACCCCCGCGCGGGAGCCGTATTCGTAGATGCCCTCCATGCTCATGTGCCGGTCGGGATAGCTCGCCGGGTTGAACATCTCGGAGAGGAACTGCTCGCTGCCCGCGTCGCCATGCAGCGTGGCGTTCTCGCCGCCTTCCTCGTAGTTCAGCACGAACTGCACGGCGATGCGCGCGCCGCCGGGCCAGCGCGCGTGGGGCGGGTTGCGGCCGTAGCCCACGAGGTCGCGCGGGTAGGGCAGGGTGGCGTCGTAGAGCGGCGGTGCGGTCATGGCGATGGCCTTGGGCGGAGGAGGTTCAGGACAGGGCGCGCGAGAGTTCGTTGGGCGGGTGCTCGCGGTCGAAAGCGAGGCTGGCCTCCACATGGCGCAGGTGCTCGTCCATCAGGCGCACGGCCAGCTCCGCATCCTTGGCCGCCAGGGCCTTCACGATCTGGCCGTGCTCGTCGTGCGAATGCGCGGCCTCGTCGGCGCTCTGGTACATCAGGGTGATGAGCGCGCAGCGCGAGATCAGCTCGCCCAGCAGCTGCGCGAGCACCTCGTTGCCCATCAGCTCGGCCATGCGCACGTGGAAGTCGCCCAGCAGCTCGGTGCGGCCCGGCACGTCGGCCTGCTCCACCGCCTGCTTCTCGCGCGCGACGTGCTCGCGCAGGGCGCGGATGCGCGCGGGCGTGACCTCGCGCACGAAGGCGCGCGTCATCTCGGCCTCCAGCATGCGGCGCACGGCGAACACCTGGCGCGCCTCCTCGGCCGAGGGCGCGGCCACGAAGGCGCCGCGTGCCGGCTCCAGCGTGACGAGGCGGTTCTGCGAGAGCTGGAACAGCGCCTGCCGCACCAGCGTGCGGGAGACGCCGAAGTGGTCCGCGAGCTTCTGCTCGGCCAGCTTGGCGCCCGGCAGCAGCCGATGCTCCACGATGGCCTTGGTCAGGCTCGCGACGATGGCGCTGGTGGTGGAGGTTTCCATCGGCGCATGATAGCCGGCGATCCGCTGTTTTGTATGCAGTTTTTGTGCGCCAAAAATGCGGCCCGGATTGGGGCATGCCCGCACTGCAGTGGTGCGGATGCCGTGCCTGTCACTGTCCGCCGCGGTCTTCGTCCCGGTCCTTGTCCAGCAGGTGTCCGTAGCTATTGCTGAGGAAGTAGGGGATGAACGAGACGGGCACCAGCCACCAGAGCGATTGCCAGTAGGCGATGGCCCAGCAGATCCAGGCGAACAGTACGGACGCCCTGCGGAGAATCCGGGACGGTGGTGGTTTGGTCATGGCGCAATCTTCAGTCCATGGGTGCCCCAGCGGACATAGACGAGGTAGGGAACGATCCGCACTGTTCCCGCTGGAGTCGGTATGTGTATGGGGATGCGTGACACCTTGTCGATGAAGCCGTTCAAGGGCCGCCCGATCCGAGCCATGTACACCCCGGCGCCGAAAATGCCGTCGAGGCCGTAAGAACTGGCATGGATCACTCCGCTGCGAGTTATTCCCGCCGCGCCTGCTTTCGTGGTGAAGTGGATGAGTTGTCTGGGCAATGCCGCAAACCCGTAACCCGCGGCGCCCAGAACGGTGGCCGTTGTCGGGGCGACGTCCGGTGTCCACAGCACGGCCATCATGCCCGGTACGTGCGCCAGGGGTGCCAGGGGGTGTTTCGATGTGGCGGCCACGTCGGCCCAGTACTGCGCGGCGTCGTGGGCCGCGAGGGTGGATGCGCGGTAGAGCTGCCGCAGCTTGAACATCAGATGGCTGATCGTGCCCGTATCGGCGTGCCGTTGCCTTCCCGGCGGCAGGTCAGGGTGGTTGGGGTCATCGAAGACTCGGGGTTTGAATGGGAGACGCTGCCGAAGCTGCGGCACGCCAGCCCTCCCGCTGGTGGCGACGGATTGTCGGGGGGACGGTGTGTGCGGTGGGGAGGCAGGTTGTATCGGATGGCAACGCCCAGGGGCGGGCCCTGCGCCAGAATCCGCGCATGACCGCCGCCGATTCCCGCCACCACGCTCCCTCCCCCCTCGCCGCGCCCGATCCGGCCGCCGAGCCCGTGCGCTTCCTGCGCCACCTCTACGACACCGCCGTGCGGGCCGCGCTGCCGCTGGAGCGCATGGCGGAGCACCTGCCGTCGCCGCCCCGGGGCCGCACGCTGGTGCTGGGCGCGGGCAAGGCGGGCGGCTCGATGGTGCACGCGCTGGAGGCGCTGTGGCCGGCGCAGGCTCCGCTCTCGGGCCTCGTGGTCACGCGCTACGGCCACGTGCCGCCCCGGCCCGAGGGGGTGCCGCCGCGCATCGAGATCGTGGAGGCGGCCCATCCCGTGCCCGACGCGGCGGGCGAGGCGGCGGCGCGGCGCATGCTGGCGCTGGCCGGGGGGCTCACGGCCGACGACCTCGTGATCTGCCTGATCTCGGGGGGCGGTTCCGCGCTGCTGGCGCTTCCCGCCGAGGGCCTGGCGCTGGCGGACAAGCAGCGCATCCACCAGGCCCTGCTGGAGAGCGGCGCGGGCATCGCGGAGATGAACTGCGTGCGCAAGCACCTCTCGCGCATCAAGGGCGGGCGGCTCGCGGCGGCGTGCGCGCCGGCGCGGGTGGTGACGCTGGCCATCAGCGACGTGCCGGGCGACGACCCGGCGGTGATCGCCAGCGGCCCCACGGTGCCCGATGCCACCACCTGCGCCGATGCCCTGCGCATCCTCGACCGCCACCGCATCGCCGTGCCCCCGGCGGTGCGCGCGGCGCTGGAGGCCGGCACGCTGGAGACGCCCAAGCCCGGCGCCGGCGCGGACGGGGAGGCCGTGCGGCTCATCGCCACGCCGCGGCAGTCCCTGGAGGCGGCGGCGCGCGCCGCGCGGGCCGCGGGGCTGGCGGCGCACGTGCTCTCCGACGAGATTGAGGGCGAATCGCGCGAGGTGGGCAAGGTGCATGCAGCGCTGGCGCGCGCCGTGGCCCGGCACGGCGAGCCGTTCGCGCGGCCCTGCGTGATCCTCTCGGGCGGCGAGACCACGGTGACGGTGCGCGAGCGCCCCCCGGGCGCGCCGCGCGGCCGGGGCGGGCGCGCGGGCGAATTCTGCCTGGGCCTCGCGCAGGCGCTGCAGGGGCAGGAAGGCGTCTGGGCGCTGGCGGCCGACACCGACGGCATCGACGGCGTGGAGGACAACGCGGGCGCCGCCGTGGCGCCCGACACCCTGGCGCGCGCCGCCGCCGCCGGCCTGCGCGTGGACGACCACCTCGCACGCAACGACGCCTACGGCTTCTTCGCCGCGCTGGGCGACCTCGTCGTCACCGGCCCCACGCACACGAACGTGAACGACTTCCGTGCGCTATTGATTTTGTAGCTGGAGAGGTAATAAATACGGCGACATGGAGCGCGAAAGGCATGAAAGAGGGGCCTCACGCTCCCTCGCTGCCCCCAAGGGGGCGCTTTTCATCCTGGGGCGGCCTGGCGATGAAAAAGGGCCCCACGCTCCCTCGCTGCGCGGGGTCGCTGCCCCCCAAGGAGACGTTTTTCATCTTGGGGCGGCCCGACGATGAAAAAAGCCGCCCGAAGGCGGCTGCGCGGGCCCGGGGCGGCGGTGGACGCCGCGCAGGGTCAATAGCCCAGCGTGCGGCCGTCCGGGTTGCGCGGGTCGGAGTAGCCGTAGAGGATGCCGTCCTTGACCTGGATGGTCTGCGTGCGGCCCATTGAGGGCTTGAGGGCCAGGTGGTGGCCGCGCGCCTGGAGCAGCGCCAGCGTGTCGGGCGAGAAGCCGTTCTCGATGCGCAGTTCGTCCGGCGTCCACTGGTGGTGCACGCGGGGCGCGGCGGCGGCCTCGGCGGGGTTCATGCCGAAGTCCACCACGTTGACCACGGTCTGCAGCACGGTGGTGATGATGCGTGCGCCGCCCGGGCTGCCCGTGACCAGCATGGGCTTGCCGTTCTTGAGCACGATGGTGGGCGTCATCGACGAGAGCGGGCGCTTGCCGCCGGCCACCGCGTTGGCGTCGCCGCCCACGAGGCCGTAGGCATTGGCCACGCCGGGCTTGGCGGCGAAATCGTCCATCTCGTTGTTGAGCAGGATGCCCGTGCCCTTGGCGACGATGCCGCTGCCGAAGTTGGTGTTGAGCGTGTAGGTCACGGCCACGGCGTTGCCGGCCTTGTCCACCACCGAGAAGTGCGTGGTCTGGTCGCTTTCGTAGGGCTGGGGCTGGCCGGGCTTGATGTCCTTGGCGGGGCGGGCCCTGTTGGGGTCGATGGTCTTCGCGAGCGAGGCGGCGTAGGCCTTGGAGGTCAGGCCCTTGAGCGGCACCTTCACGAAGTCGGGGTCGCCCAGGTATTCGGAGCGGTCGGCGTAGGCGAGCTTCATGCTCTCGGCCATGGTGTGGATGGTCTGCGCGCTGCCCGGGCCCCACTGGGCGAGCGGCTGGGGCTCGAGCATGTTGAGGATCTGCACCAGGTGCGCGCCGCCGGAGGAGGGCGGTGGCATGGTCACGATCTCGTGGTCGCGGTAGGTGCCGCGCACGGGATTGCGCTCCACCACCTCGTAGTCGCGCAGGTCCTGCAGCGTGATGGCGCCGGGGTAGGGCGCCATCTCGGCGGCGATGCGGCGCGCGATCGGGCCCTGGTAGAAGGCCTTGGCGCCCTGCTGCGAGATGAGGCGCAGCGACTGGGCGAGGTCTTTCTGCACCAGCCGGTCGCCGATCTTGAGCGGCGCGTCGCCGCGCCAGAAGATCTGGCGCGTGGCGGGCCAGCGGCCCATGGTCTCGCGCTCCTGCGCCAGCGTCTTGGCCAGCGTGAGGCTCACGGGAAAGCCCTTGTCCGCGAGCGCGACGGCCGGGGCGATCACCTTGGCCAGCGGCATCGTGCCCCAGGTCTTGAGCGCGTGCTCCAGCCCGGCCACGGTGCCGGGCACGCCCACCGCGTAGTGCGTGTAGAGCGACTTGCCGTCCACGACGTTGCCTTTCTCGTCGAGGTACATGTCGCGCCGTGCCTGGCGCGGCGCGACCTCGCGGAAGTCGAGCGCGATGCTCTTGCCGCTCTTGGCGTCGTACAGCATCATGAAGCCGCCGCCGCCCAGGTTGCCCGCGTTGGGCAGCACCACCGCGAGCGCGAAGCCCACGCCCACGGCGGCATCGACCGCGTTGCCGCCCGCGCGCAGGATGTCCAGGCCCACCTTGGAGGCCAGTTCCTGCTCCGAGGCCACCATGCCGTTGCGCGCCACCACCGGGTGGAAGACGTCCATGTCCATGTCGTAGGCGGCGCCCGCCGCGCGCGCGGCGGGGGTCTGCGCGGGCGCGCTGGCCGCGGCCGGGGCGGTGCCCGCGGCCACGGGCGAGCCGTCCGGGAGGTTCGCGCATCCCGCGATGGTCAGCAGCGCGAGCGCGCTGCTTCCAGCGAGCAGCCAGGGGCGGTGGAGACGGGGGGTGGTCATCGGTCGAAGCCCTTTCCTTTCTTCCTGTCGGATCTGTCGAGCCGGTGCGCCGGGCGCCACCGGAGGGGCGGCCAGTGTAGAACGTACCGTGAAACAGGGCGTCACGGTTCGTTACAGGCGCGGGACATTCCCGGGCCCGCCCGCCCGCGGGCACGGACCCTGCGTGCTGCGCCTGCGCGGCGCTGAATACACTGCTGCGCAGGGCCGCGTGCCCCGCTGTTTGCGAAGGAGATGTGCCCATGGGCCTCAGCACCCACGTTCTCGACACCATGCACGGATGCCCCGCGGCGGGCATGGCCGTGTCGCTCTACGCCACGGACGGCAGCCAGGCCCGGCTGCTCAAGGCGCTGGTGCTCAACGCCGACGGCCGCCCCGATGCGCCGCTCTTCGACCACGCCGGCGTGCGCCGGGGCACCTACCGGCTCGCGTTCGAGGTGGGGGCGTATTTCCGGGCGCGCGGCGTGGCGCTGCCCGAGCCGAACTTCCTGGATTGCGTGAGCCTGGATTTCGGCATCGCCCACGCCGACCAGCACTACCACGTGCCGCTGCTGGTCAGCCCGTGGAGCTATTCGACCTACCGTGGCTCCTGAGCACGTTCAGGGCGACCCCTGCGGGACCGTGAATACGTTCTCAGAGCTGGCCCTCGGTCAGCGTGTCGAGCTGGAAGCGCCCGGATTTATCCCACAGCCAGGTGTCGGTGTAGGTGACGCGGCCCAGGCGCGTGGGCACGGGGTAGGGCGCTGCGGCGCGCACGGTGCGCTCGATCTCGGCGACGACCTCGGGCGCGTGGCGCGGCGCGCGCATCCAGTGCAGGCGCGTGACCTGGCCGTTGCGGTCGATGTCCACCTGCAGCGTGCCGATGGCATAGAGCATGGGCGGCAGCTTGCCGGGGTAGATGCGCGACTGGTTCAGGCCATAGAGGTGCGTGGCCGCGTCCTGGCGGTAGGCGCGCGGGCTGTCGGCGGCCGAGGCGCGTGCCGAGCCGCGCGCGGCGGGCTCGGGCCCCGCCACGCCCGTGCTGGCCGGCACGGAGGTGCCGCCGTCCGGCGCCGTGGCCGATTCGGGGGCCGACTTGCAGGCCGCGATCAGCGAGGCCACGGCCGCCATCAGGCCGGCCAGGAACCAGTGGCGGCCGCGCGCCGCGCCTTTTCGGGGGGTGGGAGAGGGGTGCATGGAGGGGCGTGGGCTGGGTACGGAAGCGGGGGGCCGGCATGTGCCGGGCGGTGGGTTGCGAAACGCTGGGGCACGCCATGGGGTTGACGCCGGCGTGGCGCGCGCTGCTCGAAGGCCTGGCCGCCGGGCCGGCCTGCGTGGTGGAGGTGGAGTCTACCGAAGGCTCCGTGCCGCGCGGGCGCGGCGCGTGGATGGCCGTCTTTCCCGGCGGGGCGCTGGTGGGCACGATCGGCGGGGGGCGGCTCGAATGGGATGCCCACCGCGAGGCGCTGCGGCGCCTCGCGGGCGGCGAGGGGCCGGCGGTGGCGCGCTTCGCGCTGGGCCCCAGCCTGGGGCAGTGCTGCGGCGGCGTGGTGCACCTGCGCTTCACGCTCGCCGGCCCGCAGGACCGCGAGGCCCTGGCGCGGCGGCTCGCCCCCGCGCTCGCGCCGGTCGCGCTGTTCGGCGCGGGCCACGTGGGGCATGCCCTGGCACGGGTGCTGGCGCCGCTGCCGTTCGCGCTCACCTGGATCGACAGCCGCGACAGCGTGTTCCCGCAGGAGGCCGGCGCGCAGGCCCGCTGCGAGCATTCCGAGCCCGTGCAGGCGGCGGTGCCGGGGCTGGCGCCGGGCTCGCGCGTGCTGGTCATGAGCTTCAGCCACGCGGAAGACCTCGACGTGGTGGCCGCCTGCCTCGCGCGGCAGCGGGCGCGGGCCGACCTGCCCTTCATCGGCCTCATCGGCAGCCGCACCAAATGGGCGACCTTCTCGCACCGCCTGGAGGCGCGGGGCTTTTCGCGGGACGAGCTGCGGCAGGTGACCTGCCCGATCGGCATGCCCGGCATCGCGGGCAAGGAGCCGGAGGTGATCGCGGTCTCGGTGGCCGCGCAGCTGCTGGCCACGCTGGCGCCGCCGGATCCCGCATGAGCGCCGGGAGCGGGGCCGCCCCGGCGTGGGTGAAACCCGCTGTCGGCGGGAACGGAACGTGCATACACTGGCCTGCATCCACGGGCCGCAGCGGTGCTCCCGCGCGCCACGCCCCCTCGCCGGGGCCGGGGCGCGCCCAGGTGCGCGGCCTTTTTTCCGACTGCTCAAAGCGCCCGCAGTGGTGAGCAGCTTGCCGGGGCGGCGCGCGGCCAGCGCGGGCCGCCCGGGCCGAGAGCATTCATGGAAAGCTATCTCCTCGACTGGGCCAACCTGCTGCTGCGCTGGGTCCACGTCATCACCGCGATCGCCTGGGTGGGGTCGTCGTTCTACTTCGTCTTCCTCGACTCCAGCCTCACGCCGCCGCAGGACGAGGACCTGAAGCGCCAGGGCGTGAGCGGCGAGCTGTGGGCCGTGCACGGCGGGGGCTTCTACCACCCGGTCAAGTTCGCCGTCTCGCCGCCGAAGCTGCCCGCGCACCTGCACTGGTTCTACTGGGAGAGCTACAGCACCTGGCTGAGCGGCTTCGCGCTCTTCACGGTCTCCTACCTGTGGAGCGCGAGCACCTACCTCATCGACAAGTCGCGCATGGACTGGGCGCCCGCCGCCGCCATCGCGGCGGCGCTGGGCTTCCTGGTGGTGTTCTGGCTGCTCTACGACGCCGTCTGCCGCGCCTTCGGGCCGCGCCGGCACGGCGACGCCATCGTGGGGGCGCTGGTGTTCGGGCTGGTGTGCGTGGCCTCGTGGCTGGCCTGCCACTGGTTCGCGGGCCGCGCGGCCTTCCTGCTGGTGGGCGCGATGATCGCCACCACCATGAGCGCCAACGTGCTCTTCTGGATCATCCCGGGCCAGCGGAAGATGGTGGCGGCCATCCGCGCCGGGCAGCCGGTGGACCCCGTCCACGGCCAGCGCGGCAAGCAGCGCAGCGTGCACAACACGTACTTCACGCTGCCGGTGCTGTTCGCGATGCTGTCCAACCACTACAGCTTCACCTGGAGCCACCCGCAGAACTGGCTGGTGCTCATCCTCATGATGTTTGCGGGCGCGGCCGTCCGGCAGTTCTTCGTGATGCGCCACGGCTGGAAGCTCGGGCGCAACCGCCATCCGCTGCCCTATGCGCTCGCCGGGGTGGCGGTGATCGCCGGCACCATCGCCTGGATGCGTCCCATGCCTGAAAAAGCGCTCCATGTCGGCGTGGATGCTGCGAAAGGTGCTCCTGTTTCAGGAGCGCCGATGCCCATCGGCTACGCGGCGCTGCAGCCCGTGTTGGCGCAGCGCTGCACGCTGTGCCACGGCGAGACGGTGCAGATGAAGAACCTGCGCCTGGATTCCGCCGAGTCGGTGAAGCAGCACGCGCAGGCCATCTACCAGCAGGCCGCCGTGCTCAAGCTCATGCCCATGAACAACGCCACCGGCATGACGGACGAGGAGCGCGCGCTGGTGCGGCGCTGGTTCGAGGGCGGCGCGCCGGTGCCCTGAGACCGACCGACCCGGTGCTAGCGCATGGCGCTGCCCGTCACGGCGTGGCGCTGCGGGCTCCAGGGGCCGGCGCGGCCGGCGGCATGCCCGGATGCGGACGCCGTGGGCGGCTCGGCCGTGCGCCAGGCCAGCCCGTTGGCCGAGCGCTTGGCGTCGTGCTTGGCCAGGGCCGCGAAATTGGCCACCTCCTCGGCGCGGCGGATCGAGCCGGGCGCGATGCGGGCCGCCCCGATGGCGAGGGTGGTGCACGGAAAGAACCGCTTCACCCCGTGGCGGTCCTCGGCCCAGATGCCGCCGGCCTTGCGCGCGGCGTCGTCGAAGAGGTTCAGCGCCTCGCGGCCGAAGTCGTCCACGATGCGCTGGCAGCGCTGCAGCCAGTCGTCGCTCTGGAACAGCAGCATGAAATCGTCGCCGCCCACGTGGCCCATGAAGTCGCGCTGCGCGTCGCAGTGGGCCACGGCCAGGCGCGCCACGAGGCGGATCATCTGGTCGCCGCGCCAGTAGCCGTAGTAGTCGTTGAAGGGCTTGAAGTGGTTCAGGTCGGCATAGCAGGCGACGAACCCGGTGCCGCTGTCGATCAGCCGCTGCATGTGCAGGCTGATGGGGATGTTGCCGGGCAGGAAGGTGAGGGGGTTGGCGTGGCGCGCGGCCTCGATGCGCGCCTCGGTCACGCTGCGCACGAGCTGCTCGCCCGTGCCTAGGCCGGCGTAGCGGCCGTTGTCGGTGACGATGAAGCCGTCGCTCAGGTAGCGCTGGTCCTGCGAGGTCAGGATGCCCACGAGCTGGTCCACGTCGCAATCGAGCTCGACCACGCGCGGGGCGTGGTTGGCGAAGGCCATGCAGGGCTTGCGCCCGTGCACCTCGCGGAAGTAGAGCGTGGCGTAGTGGTTCATGAACTGCTGGCGGTTGATGAGCGCCAGGGGGCGGGTGCCGTCCACCACGGCGATCGCGTGCAGTTCGGGATGCGTCTTGAAGAAGCCCGCCACCTCGTCGTTGTGGGTGTCGGGCGCGGCGGTGGGCGCGTGCGCCACCAGCAGGTTGCGCAGGATGCCCGGGCGTGCGTTCTGGCCCCGGTGCGGCAGCACGGCCACGCGGCGGTCGCGCAGCACGTCGAGCGCCGGCGCCTCGATGGCCTCGCGCGGCGCGGGCGCGGGGCGGCCCAGCAGGTAGCCCTGGCCGAAGGGGATGTCGAGGTCGCGCACCGCGCGCAGGTCCTCGCGGGTCTCGATGCCCTCGGCGATGAGGGTGGTGCCGAACACGTCGGCGATGCCCTTGATGGCCTGCAGCATCTGCAGGTTGCCGGGCTGGGCGCTGATGTCGCGCACGAAGAACTTGTCGATCTTCACGAAGTCGGGCTTGACCTCGGACCACAGCCGCAGGCTGGAGCGCCCGTCGCCGAAATCGTCCAGCGCCAGCCGCGCGCCGCTGGCGTGCACCTGCCGCAGCGCGTCGCGCAGCGAGGCCATGTCGGTCACGCGCTCGTGCTCGGTGATCTCCAGCACCACGAGGTCGGCGGGCACCCCCGTGGCCTGCATGGAGGCCCCCACCGGCATGCCGGCGCACAGCGCCACGCCCTGCACCAGGGCGTCCGCGCTGATGTTGATGAAGAGGCGCCCGGGCGCGCCGAGCCCGCCCCACTGCCGCAGCGCGACAAAGGCGCACAGCAGCTCGAAATCCTGCAGGATGCCCTCCTGCCGCGCGGCTGCCAGCAGGGCGTCGGGCGTGTGCAGGGGCGAGTCCGCGGGGCCGCGGATGAGCGCCTCGTGCGCGTAGATGCCGCCCTCGCGCAGATCGGCCAGGGGCTGGAAGACGCAATGCAACCCATCGCCGCGCATCAGCTGCGCCAGCGGGCTGTCGCTCTCGCGAACCGCCGGCGACAGGGCGGCGAGCACGCCCTCCCGCAGGGCCGGATACGGCGCATCATTCATCGTTACATCCCCATACAAACCCGCACACGGTAGAAGGTGGATGTGACAACGGAATGACACCGGCGGGCGCCTCCCGTGCTCCGGGCCGGTTTCAGAAGCGGTGGCGGATGCCCACGCCGAAGCTGTTGCCCTTGGTCTGCGCGGTGATGCGGTCGTTCATCAGCATGGCGTACACGTCGGTGCGCTTGGAGAGGAAATAGTCGTAACCCACGGTGAAGGTCTTGCGGTCGATGTCGGTCTGCGACATCTCGGTCTTGACCCATTCCACCAGCACCTTGCCCGACGGGCCGGTGGGGATGGACGCGCCCAACTGCACCGTCTTGGCCTTGTTGGTGGTGTTGTCGGCCTTGGCCTCGCCGTAGCTCAGGAAGGGCTTGACCACCTGGAAGTCGTAGGCGCCCAGGAGCATCCAGTCCTTGCGGGTGGTGCCCAGGTAGGCGCCCTGGCCGGGGTTGCCGATCTGGTCGCGTTCATAGAAGCCGGTCAGCGTGAGCGGGCCGCCGAAGTAGAAGAAGTTCGCGCCCACGTTCTTGCGGCCGTTGTTGCCCGCCTGTTCGCCGAACTGGTACTGCAGGTTGGCCGAGAAGCCGCCGATCTTGGGCGTGCTGTAGACGATCTGGTTGCTCCAGCCCGTGTCGGCGGGCGTGGTCGCGGCCCAGCCGGTGCCGTTGAAGAGCGGCACGTTCATGTGCAGGATCAGCGGCGAGAAGGTGAACGAGTCGCCCAGCGGGTTGCCCACCACGGAGGGCAGGAAGTTGGGCGCCATCCAGCGGCCGACGAGCACCGAGCCGAAATCGCCCGCGAGGCTCACGTTGGCATCGCGCGAGAAGAAGGTGTCGTTCGTGAAGCGGCCGGGCGTGCCCGTGTCGGCCTGGAAGAACGAGGTCAGCTGGAACTCGGCCTTGAGGCCGCCGCCCAGGTCCTCCGAGCCCTTGAAGCCGAACCAGGACGTGGTCATGCCGCCGCTGTTGACCACGGACTGTCGGCCCGCGTCGCCGGCCATCTTCATGGAGCCGACATAGAGGTCGGCCAGCCCCGTGAGCTGAACCGTGCTCTGGGCGTGGGCTCCGGCGGCGCACAGCAGCGCGGCGCCCAGAGCGATCAGGTTTTTTTTCATAAGACTCCTGTCCACAACGACACAAAAAGAAAAAAGGAACGGCGGAAGGGGCCGCCATGCACCACCGCGAGGCATCGGGGCTGCGGGGCGGAGGGTGCCTGAGGAGGCCCAGGCTTGGCAAGCAACTAGCGTGCCGAAGACTGCCGACCCCGGCGCGGAGCGTGATGCCGCGCGCCCGCGACTCGCAGGCACGGCTGGGCCACGTGGCGCCTTTGACCTTGCTCAACACGCGCGCGCCGGCGTGGCGCCACAGTGCGGCCCATGTTCCCCATCCCTTCCAGCGACCCCTCCACGCCCTGCGAAGTGGCCGCCGCCGGCCAGGTGCTGCGCCAGCGCCACGAGCAGTCCGCCTCGGTGCTGTACCTCGACAGTGGCCGCGTGGTGTTCGGCGTGCGCGAGGAAGGGCAACTGCGGCACCAGCTCGGGGTGGCGGAGGGGCCGTTCTGGCTCGACGCGGCCTCGGCGCTGCTCGGCCAGCCGTGTCCGGTGGACATGGTGGCGGATTCCCGCGTGCAGTTGCGCCGCGTGCCGCTGGCCGCGTTTCTGCGCGGGGTGTCGGCCCTGCCGTCGCCGGCCCAGGGCCTGGTGCGCGACATGGCCTCGGGCTATCTCCAGCAGACCGAACTGGCCGTGAGCCGGCTGGCCCAGGATGCCGAGGCCCGCTGCGCGCAGTGGCTGCTGCGCCACGCGGAGCAGGACGGCGCGGGCGCCCTGCGCGTCACCCTGAGCCAGCGCAAGCGCCTCATCGCGGCGCAGCTCGGCATCGCGCCGGAAACCCTGTCGCGCGTGCTGCGCCACCTGCGCGAGCACGGGCTCATCGCGGGCACGGGCAACGTGCTCACGCTGCCGCAGCCCGTGGAGCTGCGCATGGTGGCGGGTGGCTGACCGCCCGCAGCCCGGCAGGCGGCATCGGTCGCCCTCCGGCTTTTCGGGGCGCACGGCGATGGTGTTGCCGCTGACGGAAATGCGCAGCCCCTTGATCCAGCCATCGGCCGTCGCCACGTCCGTGGCTGCCGACGGATGTGGTTTCCGTATCGGCTTGCAATAAATACCTGTTTGCATGGGGTCGCGGGTGTGGGCGCGGCGGGCCATCGGGCGTGGGCATTGGGGCATTCGGGGATCGGTCCGCGGGGCGCTCCGCCATCCGGGTTCTCCCGGGGCGGCCTCCCCGGGTTCCACCCAACGCCGGTCCGGGAGGCGCTGCGTATATTGGCTGACAGGCCCCCGCACCCACGGGGCATCCGCCTGCCAACGACGACGTACGCCCCCGCATGCTCCGCGACACCTGTTTCCCCGGTTTTGCAGGCGCGCTCCGCGCGGAGCGCGCATGACCGCGCCACCCATCGCCCCACCGGACGCGCGCACGCGCCTGCGTGCCTTTGCCACCGTGCACGACGAAGGGCACGAGGGCCGATGGGCGCTGCCCGGCACGCTCGTGCTGCGCACCATCGCCATCGCCGTGCTGGCCGTGCTGCTGGCGGGCGGGTTGTCGGCCTGGCTGGTGGCGCGCGCGGCCCAGCAGGACACGCTGCACCGGCTGGTGGACCGGCAGACCGACGAGGTCGAGGCGATCGCGCGGCTGCTCTCCAGCAAGATCGAGCAGAGCCAGCGCGTGCTGGCCACCGTGGCCGAGGGCATCACGCCCGCGATGCTCGAATCGCCCGAGCCGCTGGACGGGCTGCTGCGCCAGGGGCTGCCGGGCGCGCGTTTCTTCGACGCCATGCAGATCGCGCGGCAGGACGGGCGGCTCAGCCTGCAGTGGCAGAACGGCCGACCGCAGCAGGGCGGGGAGCTGGAGCCGCAGGAGCGCGACCAGCTGCGCCGCACGCTGCTGGAGGGCAAGCCGCTGGTGTCGGGCGTGATCGGCAGCGGCCCGTCCGACGGCCGCGTGATGTTCACCCTGCCGCTGCACCGCGCGGACGGGGGCAGCGTGGCCGGCGCGCTCGCGGGCACGCTGCGGCTGCAGTCGCAGGGGCTGCTGCCGCCTTCGATGGCGCTGCCCGCGCGCGCCGATTCGCGGCTGGTGGTCTTCGCGCGCGACGGCACCATCCTCTCTCACCCCGATCCGTCGCGGGTGCTGGGCCAGGTGCGCGACGAGCCGGGGCTGGCGCAGGTCTATGAGCGCGCGTTGCAGGGCGGGCAGGCCGTGGTGGCGGGGCGCGGGTTCTCGGAGGTGCTGCCGGAGCACGTGGTCAGCGTGGCGGGCCTGCCGCTGCCGCAGTGGCTGGTGGCGCGGGTGAGCGATTCGCGCTCGGCGCTGCAGCCGCTCGCGGGCGCGCGGCAGGTCGGCGCATGGCGAGCCGCCGCCGCCGCCACGCTGGTGGCGCTGCTGGCCGCCGCCGGGATCGCGCTGCTGGCGCAGCCCCTGGCGCGGCTGTGCCGCCGCGCGGCCCGCGCCGCCGGCCCGGGCATGCCCGACGACGCACCCTGGCCGAGCGGCCGGGGCGAGGTGGATGCGCTCGCCCACGCCTGCCGCAGCCTCATCGATGAGCGCCGCCGCGTCCAGCGGCGCGCCGACGTGCTGCAGGACCACTTCCAGGCCGTGCTCGACCATGCGCCTGCGGGCATCGTCATTACGCGCGCCGGCGGCCTGGAGGTGGTGGGGCTGGAGGCCTGCCGCATGCTGGGCTACGAGCCTCACGAGCTGCTGGGTCAGCCCGCGCGCATGCTCTACGCGAGCGACGCGGCCTATGCGCACGTGGGCCGCCGCGTGCGCGCGGAGTTCGAGGCCCATGGTGCCTTCGACGGCGACGTGTGCTTCGTGCGCAAGGACGGCGGTGCCATCTGGGCGCGGGTGCTGGGCCGCGCGCTGCGCGACGGCGCGCCGCCGGACGCGGCGAGCACGGTCTGGATGCTGGAGGACCTCACGGCCGCGCGCGAGGCGCGGCGGCAGCAGAACTGGCCGGCCGGGCACGACCCGCTCACCCAGCTGGCCAACCGCGAGGCCTTCCAGCAGCGGTTGCACACGCTGCTCGCGGACCGCGCGCAGCGCCCCTTCGGGGCGCCGCCGGGGCACCAGGACGGGGCGCCCGCGCCGGCGCCGGACGCGCAGGACCCGGCCCATGCCGGCGAGCCCGCCGAGGGCGTGATGCTGTTCCTCGACCTCGACCATTTCACGGTGGTGAATGCCATCGCCGGGCACGACGCGGGCGACGACGTGCTGCGCCACGTGGGGCGGCTCATCGAGAACCAGGTCCGCCATGTGGGCTGGGCGGCGCGGCTGGGCGGGGACGAGTTCGCCGTGGTGCTGCCCAGTTGCACGATCGCGCGCGGCCGGGCCATCGCCGAGCAGCTGTGCGCCGCCATCCGCGCCTGGGAGCCGTGGTACCAGGGACGCAGCTACACGCTGGGCGTGAGCATCGGTATGGTGCCGCTCGACGGCCACGTGTACGACGTCACGGCCGTGCTGCACGCGGCCGACATGGCCTGCTACGAGGCCAAGCGCGCTGGCCGCGACCGGGTCGAGGTGCGCGCGCTGGCGCGCGGCGAGGGCTCCGGCACGCCGTGAGGGGGTGGCGGGAACATCCCGGAGGTCTGACGGAGGCCCCCGCCCGCAACGGGGCCGGCAATGGCCGCGGGCATGGGAAGCGAACAGCAAAGCCGCTCTTGTCCACAGGCTGCATGGAAACATGCTGTTCGATGGAGCGGAGGCGGCGGGTGGGCCCGAAAAGCCGGCCGCTTCATGCACAGTGCGTGCCGCGCCGGGCCCCTGCGGACCGGCGCCCGAGGCGGGCGGCAACGAGGCCGCCATCCCGTGCATGGCTCAGGAAGAAAAGAAAAATGCCACTTGCCCCCTGGTTCCGGGAGGGATCTGCGGAGCCCATCGAGGATGGGCGGATTCAATACGGGCCGGGGAAAGGGTGGCCGAAGCTGGTTTTCCCGGGGCGGGATGAACTCCAAAGACCCGTCGGCAAGATCGCCACGGTCGATCCGGTTCGAAAAAAGACCATCCTGATTCAGCCTGGAGACAAGGTGCCATACCTTTCCGGCCTAAGAAAAAAGGGATTCCCGGATATCTGGGAACCTCTCAAAACCTCCGGATTCGCACTTCTCGGCACCATAACCTATTGATTCCCAAGGATGCCGAACGGCCGAGTTCGGGATTTTGAGAGGTGCCCCTATTGACTCTGCATGCCTGGCCATGTGCACGGCCCTGTTCCTATCTCTAAAGATAAAAGTGACAGGACGGGGCCGGGGAATCAGCGGGCTATCTCACTCACGAGAAGCGTTCTGCATGCTAGACCTGATTCCAGCCACCATCGACGCACAGTTCGCTACCCGTCATGTAGGACGAATCGTCGGAGGCGAGAAATAGGACGACACTCGCGATTTCATCGACGGTGCCGCTGCGGTGCATCGGAATTTGGGTGTGTACATGGGCCTTCGTCTGCTCGATCATTTCCTCGCTTACGCCCGATTTGCGCGCTTGGTCCGTATCGATGTAGCCGGGTGCCATGGCGTTCACCCTGATGCCCTTGTGGGTGAGTTCCGCCGCGAGTGATCGGGCCAGCGAGCGAATGGCCGCTTTCCCCGCCGAATAAACGCTGACATAGGGAAGACCTTTTGTTGTCAGCGTCGTGGTATTGAGGATGATCGAGCCGCCAGAAGCCATCAGCGGCAGGAGCTTTTGCACCGTGAAGTACGTTCCCTTGAATGTGCAAGCGATCGTGAAGTCGAATTCTTCCTCCGACATGTATTCGAACATGTTCGGTCGCGCCGCACCCGCATTGGCAAAAAGGATATCGACGCGGCCGTATTTTCGCTTGGCGAATTCGCGCAGTCTCTCAATATCCGCCATCTTGGAAATATCGCAGCCGATCGCGTCGACACCATTTCCGATGCTTTGAACTGCGGCATCCAGCCTTGCCTGATCGCGGCCGGTGATGACGACCTTGGCGCCTTCGCGGGCGAACAGCCTGGCTGTTGCCAGCCCCATTCCATCGCTGCCGCCAGTGATGACAGCGACCTTACCATCCAATTTACCCATAATCTTCTCCAACGCGGTGAGCGTGTTTGATGTGAACTGGTGAGCGACAAGTGGCCCTTGAAGCGGTAGATGGAACCAGCGTGCTCAGGCTAGAATTTAACTGGAACATCGATCCGCTTTTGAATTATGCGGAACGTTGTTCCGTTTTTCAAGCCCTATCGCTGACCGTGCTCGCGGGTTCCTGGGGTGCGCTGTCAAAAAAAGACAACGTCGAGGGCCCTGAGATCGTGAACACGTTCTGAGGTTGGTTGGTCAGGGGGCCCTCGAACGGCCCGAGGCCCAGCCAGCCGCGGGGCATGACCTGGGTGCATGACGTGGCGAGAGCATGGTGGTGATCAAGGCCCGCCTGTTTGCAGCGCAGTCACCCGAAAGCGGGCTCGACAAGATCGGTGAAGCGCTGTGCAACGTGGCCGATCCTGTGGACTTCGCGGCGCAGGCGTGGGAGATCAATGATGTTGAAGGCGAGTGCAACCAGCGCGCCTGGGGCGGCGTGCGGGGTGCCGGGGCAAGTTCTGCACGACCCCGTCTGCTGCTTCGATCGCCGGCCCCGCTTCAGGCTGATTGCATACCAGGCCGGGGGCGTGACAGGGTGTTCATGGAATCCAAATGATTGGAAATTGGATCTCAGAGAGGAGTCGAATTGAATAGCAAGAACAACAAGACCATCAAGGAAAATGCTCCCCGTCCCATGCGAGCCGATGCACAACGCAACCTCGATACGCTTTTGCGAACCGCGCTAGAGGTGTTTGACGCTTCTGGAGTGGATGCGCCGGTACGTGAGATCGCTCAGAAAGCGGGCGTGGGGGTCGGTACGATTTATCGCCACTTCCCAAGACGTTCGGATTTGATCGCGGCGGTACTCTGCAACGAGGTGGATGCCTGTGCAAACGCTGGAATTGAACTTGCCGCCCAGTACAAGCCGGGTGAGGCACTGGTTCAATGGGTCGAATGCTATGTTGAATTTGTAACAGCCAGGCGCGGGCTTGCAGCCTCCCTGAGTTCGGACGATCCTGCTTTCAAAGCGTTGGCCCCACATTTCCAGGAAAGGCTCCGCCCTGTCGTTCAAGACCTTTTGGATGCGGCGATGGCTTCGGGCCAAATTCGTGAGGGGATCAAGTCGGAGGAACTCCTATGCGGTGTGGGGGCCCTCTGCACTCCTTCTGAATATGCTGAACAGCCCGACCCCCGCAGGATGGTGGCTCTCTTCATCGACGGACTACGCTACGGCGCGAGTCGCTAGCTGCCGCATCCCGCACGATCCTGTGGCCGCTGATGGAACAGGTCCGGTGCTTGTGGTAATCCATTGGGGCTGCAAAGCCCCGATGCACGGGGCACATGACCGCCCAGCGCGTCATCGCACGTTCAAGAGGACTGGAATCTGCACATCCAGATCGACAAGGCCGGAGCACGGCTTCCCCGGCTGACGCAGTGCGCGCATTTCACGCTGTCCAACTGCCTCTGTTTCGCGCAGGAAGACCGGCATCCGGTTCCCGCTGCCCCCCGTACGGCCATCTTGCGCAACATGGATCTGTGCAGGCAGGAACTGCTGAACCCGCCTCCACCGGGCAGCGCCGTTGGAGACGCATTCCCGGTACAGCAAAATGATCTGGAAGCGCTCTCCCGGAGCCTGAACCCATAGCGCGGCCCCGCGGCCCATCAGGGCTCGGGTCCCGCGCCGGCTACGGGCTCTCGCGCACGCGACCCAGTGCGCGCAGCACGTTCTCGGCCGTGGCCGGGGCGGCGAGGCGGACCGGGCCGCTGGCCCCGCCATCCGGCCGCGCCGCCGCCACGGCATCGCGCAGCGCCTCGTACACGCTGATCGCCAGCATGAACGGCGGCTCGCCCACGGCCTTGCTGCCGCCCACGTTGTCCTCGCGATTGGCCTCGTGCCAGAGCGCCACGCGGAAGTGCGCGGGGATGTCGCCCGTGGCCGGGATCTTGTAGGTGCTGGGCGCGTGGGTGGCGAGCCGGCCCTGGCCGTCCCACACGAGCTGCTCGGTGGTGAGCCAGCCCATGCCCTGCACGAAGCCGCCCTCGATCTGGCCCACGTCGATGGCCGGGTTGATGCTGCGGCCCACGTCGTGGAGGATGTCCACGGCCAGCACGCGGCTCTCGCCGGTCAGGGTGTCGATGGCCACCTCGGTGCAGGCCGCGCCGTAGGCGAAGTAGTAGAACGGCCGGCCCGTGAGCGTGGCCTTGTCGTAGTGGATCTTGGGCGTGCGGTAGAAGCCGTCGCTCCAGAGCTGGATGCGGTTGGCGTAGGCCGCCCTCACCACCTCGGCCCAGGGGCGCGTGGCCTTCGGGGAGACGACCTCGCCATCCTCGAAGCGGACCGCGCCCGCGCCGCAGCCGTCCAGGCCGCCGACGAAGGCGGCGAGGTTGTCGCGCACGTGGCGCGCGGCGAACTGCGCGGCGCGGCCGTTGAGGTCGGTGCCGCTGGAGGCCGCCGTGGCGCTGGCGTTGGGCACCTTGCTGGTGTCGCTGGCGGTGACCAGCACGCGCGCCAGCGGCACGCCCAGCTCGTCGGCCACGATCTGCGCCACCTTGGTGTGCAGGCCCTGGCCCATCTCGGTGCCGCCGTGGTTCACCTGCACGCTGCCATCGGTATAGACGTGCACCAGCGCGCCGGCCTGGTTGAACAGCGTGGCGGTGAAGCTGATGCCGAACTTCACGGGCGTGAGCGCCAGGCCGCGCTTGAGCGTCGCGTGGGCCGAATTCCAGGCAGAAATGGCCGCATGTCGCCGTCGATACTGCGAAGTTTGCTCTAGTTTTGGTAGCAAATCGTGGAGGATGTTGTCCTCCACCGCCATCTGGTAGTGGGTGGTGTTGCGCTCCGTGGTGCCGTAGAGGTTGGCCAGGCGCACGTCCAGCGGGTCGCGGCCCAGCGCGCGGGCGATGTCGCCCAGGATGGTTTCGATGGCGATCACGCCCTGCGGCCCGCCGAAGCCCCGGAACGCGGTGTGGCTCTGCGTGTTCGTGCGGCAGCGGTACGAGGCGATCTCGACGTCTTCCAGGAAGTAGGCGTTGTCGCAGTGGAACACCGCGCGGTCGGCCACGGGGCCCGAGAGGTCCGCCGAGAAGCCGCAGTTCACGGCCATGCGCAGCCGCAGCCCGTGGAGGCGGCCCGCGCCGTCGAAGCCCACCTCCCAGTCGTAGGCGAAGGGGTGGCGCTTGCCGGTGATGAGAAAGTCGTCGTCGCGGTCCAGGCGCAGTTTCACCGGCCGGCCGGTCTTGTGCGCGGCCACGGCGGCCCATACCGCGAGGTGGCCGGCCTGCGTCTCCTTGCCGCCGAAGCCGCCGCCCATGCGCCGGCAGGCCACGGTGACGGCGTGGCTGTCGATGCCGAGCGCGTGCGCCACCCAGTGCTGCACCTCGCCGGGGTGCTGGGTGCTCGAATGGATGAGCCACTGGCGCTGCTCCTGCGGCAGGGCGTAGGCGATCTGGCCTTCGAGGTAGAAGTGCTCCTGGCCGCCCACCTCCAGCGTGCCGCGCAGCCGGTGCGGCGCGGCGGCGAGGGCGGCGGCCGCATCGCCCCGGCGCACGAAGACCGGCGGCAGCACGTAGCTTTCTTGCGCGAGCGCGTCCTCCACGGTGAGCACGGGCGGCAGCGGCTCGATGTCCAGCCGCACCTGCCGCGCCGCGCGCCGCGCCTGCATCGCGGTGCCGGCCACCACGAGGCCGACCACCTGGCCCGCGAACTGCACCGTGTCCTGCGCGAACACCGGCTCGTCGCGCGCGAAGGCCGCCAGCACCGGGTCGCCGGGCACGTCCCGCGCGAGCACCACGGCGCGCACGCCGGGCAGGGCGAGCGCGGCATCGGCATCCACGCCCCGCAGGCGCCCGTGGGCCACGGGCGAGAGGATGGGCGCGGCGTGCAGCGTGCCCCGTGCCTCGGGCAGGTCGTCGATGTAGTGGGCCGTGCCGGTCACCTGGGCGCGGGCGCTCTCGTGGGCGTGCGATGCGCCCACGGCGCGCGGCGCGCCCCGGTCGGCCACGGGGGCCTCCGCAGCGCGGACCGGGGGGAGGTCGTCGCGCTGGTTCATGGCCGGACCTCCGCCCAGGACAGCGGGGCCAGCTGGTCGAGCGGGGTGGGCCGGTCGTCGCCCGCCTCGGGGCTTTCGAGCCAGCAGCGGCGCAGCAGCGCGGCCAGCACCTCGCGGCGGTAGGCGCCGCTCGCGCGCATGTCCGAGATGGGCGAGAACTCCGCCTGCAGCGCCTCGCCCGCGCGCAGCGCCGTGGCCTCGCTCCAGGGCTGGCCGGCCAGGGCGGCCTCGGCGGCCCGCGCGCGCGCCGGCACGGCGGCCACGCCGCCCGCGCCGATGCGCGCCGACTGCACCACGCCGTCCCGCAGCGACAGGTGCACGGCCAGGCACACGGCCGAGATGTCGTCGTCGAAGCGCTTGGACACCTTCCAGGCCGCCAGCCGCCCGCCGGGCGCGGGCAGCGGCACCCGCACGCCCGCCACGATCTCGTCGGGCGCCAGCAGGTTGCGGCGGTAGCCGGTGTAGAAATCCTCCAGCGCCAGCGTGCGCTCGCCGCGCACGCTGGCCAGCACGAGGCGCGCGCCCAGCGCGATCAGCACCGGCATCGAATCGCCGATGGGCGAGCCGTTGGCGATGTTGCCGCCCAGCGTGCCCGAGTTGCGCACCGGCAGGCCCGCGAAGCGCGCCGCGAAGCGCCGCAGCACCGGCCAGTGCGCGGCGAGCGCCGCGAAGGCATCGGCGAGCGTGGCGGCCGCGCCGATCGCGAGGTGGCCGGGCTCGGTGGCGATGCGGCGCAGCTCTTGCGCGCGGGTCACGTCCAGTACCTGCGCGAAGCGGCGGTGCTGCTTGGTGATCCACAGGCCCACGTCGGTGGCGCCGGCCACCACCTGCGCGCCGGGGAGGGCGGCGCGGGCGGCCAGCAACCCGGCCAGCGTGGGGGGCGCCCAGTAACCCTCTTCGTCGGTTTCCGGGGGTGAATCGGCCCCAGGTCGCCGTGTTTTCTGGGCAATTTGCTCTAGTTTTTGTAGCAGAAGGGGTTCGTCCACCGGCCGTGGCGGCAGCTCGGCCATGCGCTGGGCGGCCTCCAGGATGGGCCGGTAGCCGGTGCAGCGGCAGAGGTTGCCCGACAGCTCCTCGGCCGCCAGCTCGCGCGTGATGGCGCGGCCCCGGCAGGCGTGGTTCTGGTACATGCCGAAGAGGCTCATGACGAAGCCCGGCGTGCAGAAGCCGCACTGCGAGCCATGGCAGCGCACCAGGGCCTCCTGCGCCGGGTGCAGGCCCGCGTCCGGCGCGGGGGCGGGGGCGATGAGCGGGTCGTGCGCCAGGTCTTCCACGGTCCACAGCGCCATGCCGTCGATGGAGTGCGCGAGGCGGATGCAGCTGTTCACGGCCTGGAAGCGCACGCGGCCGTCCTCGCCGGCCGAGCCCAGCACCACCGTGCACGCGCCGCAGTCGCCCTCGCCGCACCCTTCCTTGGTGCCGCAGTCGCCCAGGTCCTCGCGCAGCACCTCCAGCAGCATGCGGTCGGGCGGCACGGAGTCCAGCGCCACGGGCTGGCCCCGGCGGATGAAGCGGATCGGGCGGGAAGGGGTCATGCGTGGGGCTTTCGTGGGGGCTGGGCCCGGCCTCCGGGAGGAGGGGCGGGCGGGGCGCCGTGGACATGAGGGTATCGCGTCCACCTGCCCTTTGCCATCGCAAATTCGGTGCCATGCGCCGTGGCGGTGGCCGAGGGCACGGCACGGGGCTTGCATGCGGCTGCGCGCGGCGGGCGCCCTCCGGCGCCGGCCTTCCAAACCCATGGACAATTGCCCGCATGAATGAGGCCCCTCCCACCCGCCCAGCCCCCGCCGGCGCGCCGCCGCGCCTGCGGCTCGCGGGCATCACCAAGCGCTATCCGTCCGTGGTGGCCAACCGCGGCGTGTCGCTCTCCGTGCAGCCCGGCGAGGTGCACGCGGTGCTCGGCGAGAACGGTGCCGGCAAGTCCACGCTGATGAAGATCATCTACGGATCGGTCAAGCCCGACGAGGGCGCCCTGTGGTTCGACGGCCGGCCCGTGCACATCCGCAACCCGCAGGAGGCGCGCCAGCTCGGCATCGCCATGGTGTTCCAGCATTTCAGCCTGTTCGACACGCTCACCGTGGCCGAGAACGTGTGGCTGGGGCTGGACAAGGGCCTGGCGCTCGCCGAGGTCGCGCGCCGCATCCAGGGCACCGCCGCGCGGTACGGGCTGGACATCGATCCGCAGCGCCCCGTGCACACGCTCTCGGTGGGCGAGATGCAGCGCGTGGAGATCATCCGCGCGCTGCTCACCGCGCCGCGCCTGCTGATCCTGGACGAGCCCACCTCGGTGCTCACGCCCCAGGCGGTCGAGAAGCTTTTCGTGGTGCTGCGCCAGCTCAGTGCCGAGGGCTGCAGCATCCTCTACATCAGCCACAAGCTGCACGAGATCCGCGCGCTGTGCACCGCCTGCACGGTGCTGCGCGGCGGCGAGGTGACGGGCGTGTGCAACCCGGCCGAGGAGTCGAACGCCTCGCTCTCGCGCCTCATGATCGGCGCGGAGCCGCCGGCCCTGGAGCACCGCCCCGCGCGCACGGGCGATGCCGTGCTGCGGGTGGAGGCGCTGAGCCTGCCGCGCGCCGAGCCGTTCGGCGTGGACCTGGCCGATGTCGGCTTCGAGGTGCGCGCGGGCGAGGTGGTGGGCATCGCGGGCGTGTCGGGCAACGGCCAGAAGGAGCTGCTCTACGCGCTCTCGGGCGAGGACACGCGCGCCGCGCCCGCCATGGTGCGCGTGGCGGGGCGCGAGGCCGGCCGCCTGGGCCCGCGCGGGCGCCGCGCGCTGGGCCTGCATTTCGTGCCCGAGGAGCGCCTGGGGCGCGGCGCCGTGCCCTCCATGGGGCTGGCGCACAACCTGCTGCTCACGCGCTCGGACTGCGTGGGCGCGGGCGGCTGGGTGCGCACCGGCGCGCTGGCCGCGCAGGCGCGGCGCATCATCGAGCGCTTCCAGGTGAAGGCCGGCGGGCCGCACGCGGCCGCGCGCTCGCTCTCGGGCGGCAACCTGCAGAAGTTCATCGTGGGCCGCGAGATCGACGCGCGCCCGAAGCTGCTCATCGTCTCGCAGCCCACCTGGGGCGTGGACGTGGGCGCGGCCGCGCAGATCCGCGGCGAGATCCTCGCGCTGCGCGACGCGGGCTGCGCGGTGCTGGTGCTCAGCGAGGAGCTGGACGAGCTGTTCGAGATCGCCGACCGCCTGCACGTGATCGCCCGGGGGCACCTCTCGCCCGCCATCGACCGGGCCGATGCCACCGTGGAGCGCATCGGCGAATGGATGAGCGGCCTCTGGCATGCCGGCGTGCAGGCCCATCTGGGCCGCCAGGACCACCCGGAGGGCGCGCATGCTCAAGCTTGAACCCCGTCCGCAGGCCTCGCGCCTGTGGACCTTCGGCTCGCCGCTGCTCGCGCTGGCCATCACCGTGCTGCTCGGCGTGCTGCTGTTCGGCGCCATGGGCAAGGACCCCGTGCGCGGCCTGCAGGTCTTCTTCTGGGAGCCCGTCAAGAGCGCCTACGCGCTGGGCGAACTCATGGTCAAGGCCACGCCGCTGCTGCTGATCGCACTGGGGCTGGCCGTGTGCTTCCGCTCCAACGTGTGGAACATCGGCGCGGAGGGCCAGTTCGTCATCGGCGCGGTGGCTGCCGGCGGCACCGCGCTGCTGGCCGGCCCGGGCACGGGGCCGTGGATCGTGCCCGCCATCCTGCTGGCCGGCATGCTGGGCGGCATGTGCTGGGCCGGCATCACGGCGCTGCTGCGCGACCGCTTCAACGCCAACGAGATCCTGGTGAGCCTGATGCTGGTCTACGTGGCCACGCTGGTGCTGGGCTACCTCGTCTACGGCCCCTGGAAGGACCCGATGGGCTACAACTTCCCGCAGACGCGGACCTTCGAGCGCGTGACGCAGATCCCGCGCCTGGTGCAGGGCTCGCGCATGACCATCGGGCTGCCGATCGCGCTCGCGGCGGCGGCGGCGCTCTGGGTGTTCCTGTTCCGCACGCGCGCGGGCTTCGCGCAGCAGGTGGGCGGCCTCGCGCCGGCGGCGGCGCGCTATGCGGGCTTCTCGTCGCGGCGCGCGCTGTGGACGGCGCTGCTGGTCTCGGGCGGCGCGGCGGGCCTCGCGGGCGCGCTGGAAGTGGCCGGGCCCCTGGGCCAGCTCACGCCCTACGTGCCGGCGGGCTACGGCTTCGCGGCCATCATCGTGGCCTTCGTGGGGCGGCTGCATCCCGTGGGCATGGTGTTCTCGGCCGTTCTCATGAGCATGTTCTACATCGGCGGCGAGCTGGCGCAGTCGCGCCTGGGGCTGCCCAAGTCGCTCACGGGCGTGTTCCAGGGGCTGCTGCTCTTCACGCTGCTGGCCTGCGACACGCTGATCGCCTACCGCGTGCGCTGGACGGGCGCGGTGCCGCGCAAGGAGGCCGCGTGATGGAGTCGTACGCACTGCTCCTGGGCTCCACGCTGAGCGCCGGCACCGTGCTGGCGCTGGCCGCGCTGGGGCTGCTCATCAACGAAAAGGCCGGGGTGGTGAACCTGGGCGCCGAGGGCATGATGCTCTGCGCGGCCATCGCGGGCTTCGCCACCACCGTGCACACGGGCAGCACCTGGCTGGGCTTCGCGGCCGGCATGGGGGCCGGCGCGCTGCTGGCGGCCGTGTTCGGCGTGCTGGTGATCTGGCTGAACACCAACCAGTACGCCACCGGCCTCGCTTTGAGCCTCTTCGGCGCGGGCTTCTCGGCCTTCGCGGGCATCCAGTACGTGCAGGCCAAGCTGCCCGCGCTGCCGCAATACGCCGTGCCGGTGCTGGGCGAGCTGCCGCTGCTCGGGCCGGCGCTGTTCCGCCAGCACCCGCTGGTGTACCTGGCGATGCTGCTCACGGGCTGGCTGTCATGGTTCCTCTACCGCTCGCGCGCGGGCCTGGTGCTGCGCTCGGTGGGCGAATCGCCCGACTCGGCGCATGCGCTCGGATATCCGGTGCGCCGCATCCGCCTCGCGGCCGTGGTGGTGGGCGGGGCGCTGTGCGGGCTCTCGGGCGCCTACATCTCCACCGTCTATACGCCGCTCTGGGTCGAGGGCATGGTGGCCGGGCGCGGCTGGATCGCGCTGGCGCTCACCACCTTCGCCACGTGGCGGCCGGCACGGGTGTTGCTTGGGGCCTACCTGTTCGGCGGCGTGACGATGCTGCAGTTCCACCTGCAGGCCACGGGCGTGCAGGTGGCCAGCCAGTTGCTCAGCATGCTGCCCTACGTGGCCACCATCGTGGTGCTGGCGCTGATCTCGCGCAATCCGGCGTGGATCCGCGCGAACATGCCGGCCTCGCTGGGCAAGCCGTTCCACCCCGGCGCGTGACATCATCTCCGTTTCGACCCCCACCCACCCTTTCCCAGGAAGGAATCCCGACATGACCGATCTGCACAAACGCTCGCTGCTGAAGGCGGCCGCGCTCTCCGCCATGGCCGCCGCCGCGCTCGCGGGCTGCGGCAAGAAGGACGAGCCCGCGCCCGCCCCGGCACCGGCCCCGGCACCCGCCGCCGTGGCCCCGGCGCCCAAGCCCGAGCCGTTGAAGATCGCGTTCGCCTACGTGGGCCCGGTGGGCGACGGTGGCTGGTCCTTCGCGCACGACAACGGCCGCAAGGCCATCGAGAAGGAGTTCGGCGACAAGGTGCAGACCAGCTTCGTCGAGAGCGTGCCCGAATCGGCCGACGCCGAGCGCGTGCTGCGCGACATGGCGGCCCAGGGCAACAAGCTGATCTTCGGCACCACCTTCGGCTACATGGAGACCCTCCAGAAGCTCGCGCCCGAGTTCAAGGACGTGAAGTTCGAGCACGCCACCGGCTACAAGACCGCCGAGAACGTGCGCACCTACGACAGCCGCACCTACGAAGGCGCCTACATGGCCGGCGTCATCGCGGGCGCCATGACCAAGACCCATACGCTGGGCGTGGTGGGCTCGGTGCCGATCCCCGAGGTGATCCGCAACATCAACAGCTTCACGCTGGGCGCGCAGTCGGTCAATCCGAAGATCAAGACCAAGGTGGTGTGGGTGAACGAGTGGTTCAGCCCGCCCAAGGAGACCGAGGCCGCCACCTCGCTGATCAACGGCGGGGCCGACGTGCTGTTCCAGAACACCGACTCGGCGGCCGTGCTCAAGACCGCGGAAGAAAAGGGCAAGCGCGCCTTCGGCTGGGATTCCGACATGACCGCCTACGGCCCCAAGGCCCACCTGGCCTCGGCCGTCATCCACTGGGGCCCGTACTACGTCAAGGCCACGCGCGACGTGCTCGAAGGCAAGTGGACCACCGGCCAGAGCTGGTGGGGCGTGAAGGAGGGCGCGATCGACCTCGTCTCCATCGCCGAGGACGTGCCCGCCGAGACCAAGGCGAAGGTCGAGCAGGTCAAGGCCGGGCTGCGCGACGGCTCGTTCTCGATCTGGAAGGGCCCCATCGTCGGCCAGGACGGCAAGGAGGTGCTCGCCAAGGACGTGGTGGCCGACGACAAGTTCCTCTCGGGCATCAGCTTCTACGTCAAGGGCGTGGAGGGCACGGTGCCGGGCGGCGGCAAGTAAGCCTCCCCCGCGATCGTTTCGGCAGGGCCGCACCGCGCGGCCCTTTTTCATGGCGCCGCTTGCTTCAGCCCAGCCGGTAGGCGCGGATCAGCACGGCCTGCCGCTGCGGGCGCAGGCTGGTGAGTGTGCCCACGAACACGGCGCGGTTCAGCCAGTCGTAGGGGCCGGTGGGCGCGACGAGGCGGATGTGCGAGAACGCATAGCGCGGCCCGCCGCCGGGCGGGCTGTTGTCCACCAGCACCTGGTTGTGGACGGTGATCACCGCGCCGTCGTGCGTCTTCATCTCGTAGAGGGCGTCTAGCTGCACGATGCCGTCCTTGCGCACGGTCTGGCGGTCGGCGCCGCCGGCCAGCACCGTGCCCTTGAGCCGGGGGCCCTCGAACGTGCCGCCCGTGATGGGCACGATGCGCCGCTCACCCAGGGGGCCGTCGCCCAGCCGCTGCGAGGGGTCGATGTCCACGGTGGCGTCGTACACCCATTCGGTGCGGGGCGCGCCCGCGGCCGCCGCGGCGGCCGCGCTGGCGGGAGGGGCGTCGGCAGCGGCAGCGGCGGCGGGGCTGTCCGCCCAGGCCCGCAGCGGGTCCAGGGCCAGGGCCGCCGGTAGGGCGGCGAGCAGGCGGCGGCGGGCGAGGCGTGGCATGGCGGGGGTCTCCGTGTCCTGGGGGGTCATGGGGCGGTGCAGCGGAAGCTCGCGGCCTGTTCGGGGTCGCCCTGGCCGGCGTAGCGGGCCACCTGCGGGTGCGGGCACAGCAGCCGCGTGCGGCGGGGCGACCAGTCGGCGGGCACCTCGGGGTTGGGCAGGTTGCTGCCGGGGCCGCGCGCGGCGGCCACGATCCCTTCGGGCCGCTGCCCCTGTTCCACCCACCGCACCATCGCATCGACCAGATCGAACTGGTCGGTGGCCGGGCCGCCCCAGCTGTGGTTCATGCCGGGCACGAGGTACAGGCGCGCGATGTCGTCGGTCTGCGGCCCGTGGCGGGCGCGGAAGGCGTCCAGCCAGCGCACCGTGTCCAGGGCCGAGAAGACCGGGTCGCTCGTGCCGTGGGCCAGCAGCAGCTTGCCGCCCCGGGCCGTGAACGCGTCCATGCGGTCGGCGTCCGGCGGCAGCATGAATTCCAGGGCCGACTCGCGGTAGGTGCCGTCGCGGGCGCCGATGCGCGGGCCGTCGCGGTCCAGGTCGAACCCCAGCGCGAAGTCCAGGAGGCTGGTGCCCTCGCCCGTGAGCACGGCGGGGGAGGCCGGCGGCGTCTGGAACACGAAGGCCACGGCCACGGCGTCGCGCTGGCCCACGCTGTGCACGAAGCGCCAGGTGCGCCAGTCGTTGCCGCGCACGCCCGCGTCCCAGGCCCAGTCGCTGTAGAAGCGCCGCCCGTCGCGGGTGGCGGGCCCGGCGAACAGCGCGGCCAGCGTGTCGCGCTGCGCGGCGCTCACGCAGGCGCCCTGCGTGGAGGGGCCGCACACGGGCAGGTCGCGCCGCGGATCGAAGGCCTGCTGGCAGCCCGCCACGTCGTGCACCAGGCCATCGCGCAGGCCGTCGAGGGCATCGCAGCGCTCCAGCACCCGCTCGGCCACGGCGGCCAGCGCGGCCGGCGGCAGGGCGGCCTGCAGGTCGGGCCGCTGCTGCGCGCCGAGCGGGGCGATGCGCGCCACCTGCTGCGCGCCCCAGAGCTGGGTCACGGCGGCCAGCGGCAGGCGGTAGCCCGGCGCCGTGACCACGATGCCGTCATATTGCCCGCTGTCCCGCGCGGCCGCGACCATGCCGTGGCGGCCGCCGTTGGACGAGCCCACCAGATAGGCCCGGTCCGGGCCCTTGCCGTAGTGGGCCCGCACCAGCGCGCGCGCCATCGGGGTGAGCTCGGCCACGGCGCGGTAGCCGTAGTCCAGCCGCGCCTGCGGGTCCACGCCGAACGTGGCGCCGCCGATCGCGCCGGCGGAGCGGTCCAGCGCATGGCCCGCGTCGGAGCTGATCACCGCGAAGCCCTGGAGCAGCCCGTTGGTCGCGGGGCCGCCGCCCAGGATGCCACCCCAGGCGGGCACCAGCTGGCCGTCGAGCCCGCCGTTGGCCTGGTAGAACAGCCGGCCGTTCCAGGCGTCCGGCAGGCGCATCTCGAACCCGATCGCATAGGGCTTGCCGTCGATGGCGCCGGCGCGCTCGTGCATCGCGCCCCGCACGATGCAGTGCGCGGGCATGGGGGTCGGGATGCCCGGCAGCGTGACCTGGCCGGCCGCGACGCTCTCCAGGTGGGTGATGCGGGTGCCGGGATGCTGGAACTGGTGCGCGAGGCTGTCGCACGCGGCCACCGGCGCGCCGCCCACGGCGGCGCGGGGCTGGAGGGAGGGGGCCAGGGAGCCGGAACAGCCGGCCAGGGCGGCGAGGGCCGTGGCCGCCAGGGCCCGGGTGGCGGCGCGCGGGCGCCAGGGAGGGAGGGTGTGCATGCGCCGATCTTGCGCACGCCGCGGGCGGATGTGCACCGAGATTTGCCCTATGGCCCGCGCGGTCCCGCGCCGGGGCGGGGCACTGGGCAGGGTGCTGGGCAGGGTGCTGGGCAGGGTGCTGGGCAGGGTGCTGGGCAGGGCGGGGGTGCCGTGGTACAAGCCATGCATCGGGCGCCCCGTGCCAGCCGGGCTGGCGCCGGAGCCCCGCCCGCACAGAAGAGGAGCCCACGATGTTCAAAGTCCCACCGATCCCCGCCGCGCACCTGCCCGAGCTGCTGCGCACCATGCCCAAGGCCGAGCTGCACATCCACATCGAGGGCTCGCTGGAGCCCGAGCTGATCTTCGCGCTGGCGCGGCGCAACGGCGTGGCGCTGCCCTATGCCGACGTGGAGGCGCTGCGCGCGGCGTATGCGTTCACCGACCTGCAGAGCTTTCTCGACATCTACTACGCGGGCGCGAGCGTGCTGCTGCACGAGCAGGATTTCCACGACATGGCCATGGCCTACCTGGAGCGCGCGGCCGCCGACCATGTGGTCCACGCCGAGATCTTCTTCGACCCGCAGACGCACACCGCGCGCGGCGTGCCGATGGCCACCGTGGTGAACGGCCTGCACCGCGCCTGCGCCGATGCGCGCGCGCGCTGGGGCCTCTCCGCCTCGCTGATCCTGTGCTTCCTGCGCCACCTGAGCGAGGAGGACGCCTTCGCCACGCTGGAGCAGGCCCTGCCGCTGCGCGAGAAGTTCATCGGCGTGGGCCTGGACAGCAGCGAGGTGGACCACCCGCCCGAGAAGTTCGCCCGCGTCTTCGCGCGCTGCCGCGAACTGGGCCTGCGCCTCGTCGCCCACGCGGGCGAGGAGGGGCCGCCGGCCTACATCCACAGCGCGCTCGACGTGCTCCAGGTCGAGCGCATCGATCACGGAGTGCAGGCCGTGCACGACGCGGCGCTGATGGAGCGGCTGGCGCGCGAGCGCATCCCGCTCACCGTGTGCCCGCTCTCCAACCTCAAGCTCTGCGTGTTCCCCGACCTGGCCCGCCACAACCTGCGCCAGCTGCTCGACGCGGGCCTGGCCGCCACGGTCAACTCCGACGACCCCGCGTATTTCGGCGGCTATGTCAACGAGAACTTCACGCAGCTCTTCGCCGCCGACCGGGGGCTGACGGCCCGCCATGCCTACCAGCTGGCCTTCAACAGCTTCGAGGCGAGCTTCGCGTCCGTGCCCGAGAAGCGGGAATGGGAGCACCGGCTCAAGCAGCATTTCGAGCGGGCCGTCGAGTACGACGGCTGACGGCCGCCCGGCCCGCCCGCCCGCTGCCGTCAGCCGTTATCGCTGGCATACCGATTGGTTGTGAACAGCGTGCCACCCTCATTCGTCTCCCCTGGGCCCCGAACGGGCATTTCGTGCCGGCCCGCCCCCTTGTCCGGGACGCGGGCCGGTTTCCGATGGTTCGCCCACGCGCGAACATCCAGGAGACGTTTCGTATGCAAGACACCTTTCGCGGCGGTATCCGCCCGCTCTCCCTGCTGCTGCTGCTGGCCGCGTTGTCGGCCTGCGGCGGCGGGGGCGCCAGCAACGCCGTCTACCAGGCAGAGTTCCACCGTACGGCCTCCTACCAGGCCGAGATCCGACGCACCACGATGGGGGTGCCCCACATCAAGGCCGACAACTGGGGCGGCGCCGGCTTCGGGATCGGCTATGCCCAGGCGCAGGACAACCTGTGCACCATGGCCGATGCCTTCCTCACCTACCGGGGCGAGCGTTCGCGCCATTTCGGCGGCGACGCGCGGGTGGCCTACGACAGCACGCTGGGCCGCCCGCTGAACATCGAGTCCGACTTCTTCCACCGCCACGTGATCTCGGCCGACGTGGTCGGGCGCATGGAGGCCTCGCAGCCCGAGCCGCTGCGGCAGATGGTGGAGGGTTTCGCCGCGGGCTACAACCGCTACCTGCGCGAGGTCGTCGCCTCGGGCACGGCCCACGCGGCCTGCCGCGCCCAGCCCTGGCTGCAGCCCATCACCGCGCAGGACGTGTGGCGCCGCATGTTCGCGGCCAACCTGGCGGGCGGCTACAGCAACTTCGCCGCCGCGATCGCCAACGCCACGCTGCCGCCGGCCACCGCGTCGGCCCCGGCCGGCAAGGTGGCCGCGCAGCGCGCGGCGCGGGCCCCGGCGGTCCGCACGGCCGGCATCGACCCGTCCCTCACCCGCGTGCCTTCCATGCAGGTGGGCGGCACGCTGGGCATCGGCAGCAATGCGCTGGGCTTCGGGTCAGCCGCGACGGGCGAGGGCAGCGCGCTGCTCTTCGGCAACCCCCACTGGTACTGGAAGGGGGCGGACCGCTTCTATCAGGCGCAGATCACGATTCCGGGCGAGCTGGACGTGAGCGGCGTCTCGTTCCTCGGCGTCCCGGTGGTGCTGATCGGCTTCAACGGCAACGTCGCCTGGAGCCACACGGTGTCCACCGCGCGGCGCTTCGGGTTCTACCAGCTGCAGCTGGCCGAGGGCGATCGCACGAGCTACGTGCGCGACGGCCGGCGCGTGGGCATGGTCCCGAGCACCATCACGGTGCAGAACCGCGATGCCTCCGGAGCGCTCACCGACGTGACGCGCACCCTCTACAAGACCGAGTACGGGCCCGTGGCGGACCTGAGCGGCCTCAACCCCGCCCTGGCCTGGAGCCAGACCACGGCCTTCGCCATCCGCGACATCAATGGCGACAACTACCGCACCTTCCGCACCTGGCTGCGCTGGAGCCAGGCGAAGACGCTCGATGAATTCATGGACATCCAGCGCCAGGAGGCGGCCGTGCCGTGGGTCAACACGGTGGCCGTGGGCCGGGGCGATGCCCGCGCCTGGTACGCAGACATCGGCGCGGTGCCCAACGTGTCGGCCGAGCAGGTGGTCGCGTGCACCACGGCCTTCGGGAAGGCGGTGGCGGCGGCCCTGCCCAACGTGCCGTTCTTCGACGGCTCGCGCAGCGCCTGCGACTGGCAGAGCGATGCCGATTCGGTGCAGAAGGGTGCCGTCGGCCCCGCGCGCATGCCCAGCCAGCTGCGCGAGGACTACGTGGCCAACATGAACGACAGCTACTGGCTCACCAACGTCCGCGCGCCGCTCACCGGCTTTCCCGCCATCTTCGGCCCCGCGGGCACCCAGGCGCAGTCGCTGCGCACCCGCCTGGGCCATGCCATGGTGCTCGACCGCCTGGCCGGCACCGACGGCTACCTGGGGCGCCTGGCCGGCAGCGCCGTCGTGCGTCAGATGGTGCTCGGCAGCCGGGTGTTCTCCGCCGAGCGCTTCAAGGACGAGGCGCTCGGCATGGTGTGCGCCGCGCCCCGCATCGGCCTGAACGGCAGCGAGGTGGACGTGGCCTCCGCCTGCGCGGCCCTGCGCGCCTGGGACAACACCGGCACCGCCACGGCGCGCGGCTCGCACGTCTGGGACGAGTTCTGGCGGCGCGCGCAGGCGCTGCCCGAGGCGCAGCTCTATGCGGTGGCCTTCGATCCCGCCCAACCGATCGACACGCCCCGGGGGCTGCGGCCGGGCGCTGCGGACGCGCTGCGGCGGGCCTTCGCGGAGGCCGTGCAGAAGGTGCGTGCCAGCGGCTTCGCGATGGACGCCCCCCGGGGCGAGGTGCTCTTCGCCACGCGCGGTGGGGAGAAGATCCCGCTCTACGGCGGCTGCGGATGGGGCTACTTCACCGTCACCTGCTCGGAAAATTCCATCGACCAGGGCGGCTACGCCATGGACGGCCAGCCGCACGGCAACACCTACATGCAGGTCGTTACCTTCCCCGTGGGCGGCGTGCAGGCCCACACGCTGCTCACCCATTCGCTCTCGGACGATCCGGCATCGCCGCACTACGGCGACTACACGCGCGCCTATGGCGCCCACCAGTGGCTGCGCGTGCCCTTCACCGAGGCCGAAATCACCGGCGACGCGAACTACCGCACGGTCACCGTGCGGCCCTAGGCGCCCGCACGGAGCCCTGGCGAACCGGCCGCGGATCGGGGTTGATCCGATCTGCGGCCGCCTTCGCAGCGCGGGCAGAATGCTTCGAGGCCCGGCGCGCCCACCGGGTGGCGCGCTGTTCAGGTTCGCAGGGGCGGCAGCGTGTGGACCCGTGCAGTCAATCCGTGCCCCTCCCCATTCCCGCAGGTGCAGCCCGTTCTGCCGCGCAGGCGCCCGGGCGCGGCCCCTGGAGCCGCCATGGTCATGGCGCCACCCGCGCACCCGTGATCTTGTGATGCCGCAGCGCCGCGCTCACCATGCCCTCCTGCTTCGCATGTTCGACGAATCGGGCCAGCAGGCCCGTGGCCGCGTCGTCGCGCGTGCTGGGCAAACCCATGGCCTGTTCGATGACCATGAAGCGCTCTGGCAGCACCCGCAGCCCGGGCCATCGCGCCGCGTCCGATTCAAGCTGTTGGCGCACGCCTGCCGCAACCTCGAAGCCTCCTTCAAGAAAAACGTCCACCACCGCCGGTGAAGTCGGCGCCCGTTCGATCTGCGCCTGCTGGAGCTCGCGCGTCAGGAAGAGGTCGTACGCGCTTCCCTGGCCGACCACGACCCTGTTGCCCGGTCTGTCGATTTCCTCGTTCCTCTGGATGGGGGAGGCATCGCGGACCATGTAGGCGCCTTCGATGAGGACATACGGGGAGGTGAACCGTATGCCTTCCGCGCGCAAGGGATCGATGGCGAAGAAGCCGATGTCTGCCTCTTGCGCGGCAACGGCTTTCACGGCCTTGCCGGCGCCATCGAATACCAGCAACCGAAGCTCCAGCCCGAGCAGTGCGGCCAGTGACCTGGCCAGATCGACGGACACGCCCTCGGGATGATCCATGCCGGGCTCCTGGCGGGCCAGGATCGGATTTCCGAGGTTGATGGTGGACCGAAGGATGCCCATCGGTGCGATCGACTTCCGTTCCTGCTCCGTGAACTGCATGTGAACCTCTCAGGCTGTCTCGACGCTGTTGGCCGGGACATAGATGTTGCCATCCATCAGGCGGCGGGCGCTGCGGCTCATGAGGGCCTTTGTCACCGTCCAGCTTCCATTCACCTCTGCGGCTTCCGCGCCGACCGTCAAGGTACCGGACGGGTGGCCGAACCGGACTTCGCGGTGCAGTCCTTCGCCCAGCAGGCGCGACACGAGCGTGCCCGGGATGGCCGCGGCCACAGCGATGGCGACGGCACCGGTGCCGGTCATGGCATGGTGCAGCTTCCCCATGGAGAGAATGCGGGCGCACAGGTCCATGTCCTCGGCGCGCACCGGCTTCCCGCTCGATGCCGTGTAGGCAACCGGTGTGGAGACGAATGCCAGCTTGGGCGTGTGGGGCCGCTTCTCGGTGGCCTCCGTCGCCGACTGGGCCAGTCCCATGGCGACGGTCGCGTGTGCCCGGAGGGTTTCGCACCGCGCCAGCAGCGCTGCATCGCCGTTGAACTCCGGCTGCAGCTCCGCACCTTTCAGGCCCAGCGTCGCGGCATCCACGAAGATGGTCGGGTTGCCGGCGTTGATCAAGGTGGCCTCGATGGTGCCGATGCCCGGGACCTCGATGCGGTCGATCATGTTCCCTGTCGGGAACATCGCGCCGCCCTCGCCCTCCCCGTCGGCACCGGGATCCAGGAACTCCAGCTGAATCTGTGCCGCAGGGAAGGTGACGCCGTCCAGCTCGAAATCACCGGTTTCGACGACCTGACCGTCCTGCATGGGCACGTGGGCAATGATGGTCTTCTGGATATTGGCCTGCCAGATGCGGACCACTGCGATGCCGTCCCGGGGCGCCTTCACGAGGCCACGCTGGATCGCGAACGGGCCGACAGCCGAAGTGAGGTTGCCGCAGTTGCCGCTCCAATCCACCACCGGCGATTCGATGGACACTGCGCCGAAGAGATAGTCCACATCGCAATCTCCGCGGGACCCCGGGCCCACGATAACGACCTTGCTGGTACTGGACGTGGCCCCGCCCATGCCATCGATCTGCTTCCCGTAGGGGTCGGGGCTGCCCGCCAAACGGAGCATCAGCGCATCGCGGGCCTGGCCCTGCCGGCGCGCTGCTTGCGGGAGGTCATCCAGCGTGAAGAACACGCCTTTGCTGGTGCCGCCACGCATGTAGGTGGCTCGGATGCCGACTTGGGGGGATTGCTTGCTCATGGGCTTCCTTGGGTGAAGACAACACACACGGGGCTTCCCGTGTGGGCGAAGACGAAGGGGTCGGAATCGACAGACGCGCGCACGATCGTGTGCGCATCCTCGTTGGCGACCAGGATCGAAGTGCGGCTGGCGTCGGCGTCTGTTTCGCGAGCGCCGGTGGCCGCCGGCGCCTGGCAGATGAATCGTGGAACCAGGCCTCCCGCACCGATCCATACGGGCCGGCTGAGCACGCCGGAGGCGCGGCCGACCGCGTAAACGCAGACGCTCCCATGGCCTCGGTTCGACACGCACAGTGCCTCGCCATCGTCGGTGATCAGGATGCCGGCGCCAGAACTTTCTCCGGTGAAGGATTCCGGAACGGACGCGATGCGCTGATGGGGTTGGAGGATGCCGCTGGAGGGATCGAAGTGCATCGACAGGACCTGGCTGGAGAGCTCAAGCACCACCCAAGCCTTGGTTCCGGAGCGATCGAACACCAGGTGGCGGGGGCCGCTGCACGGTGCGCAGTGCAGGGATGCGACCCGCCGCAGTGCGCCGGTCGCCGCGTCGAGCGTGAGCGTGTGCACGGCATCTCCCCCTTTGTCGGGAACGAGCAGCCAGTTGCCGGAAGGGTCGAAGACCACCTGATGCGGGTGGGAGCCGCGCTGCTGCAGGCGGTGGGGCCCGGGGGCATCCGGCAGCTCCAGCTTGCAGGCAACCGTCCCCAGGCTTCCATCGGCACGCACGGGGAGCGAAACGACGCTTCCCGTGGCGTAGTTCGCAACGACCACCCAGCGGCCGCACGGGGAGAACGAGAGATGCACCGGGTTGAGGCCCTCGGTGCTCTGGTTTCCCAGCCGTTGAAGGGTGCCGTCCGCCCGCACCGCGAAGCTGCTCACCGAGGAGCCATCGCCGTGGACGGCATGCAGAAACCGCTCGGCCGCATCGAGCGCCAGGTAGGACGGGTTGTCTCCCGCGGGCACTGAGTGTGCGTGCCGCCACGCGCCGTCACCGCCGCGCTCGTAGACCTCGATCGCCGTGCCCTGCGCGTTGCGGGCTGCGGACGTCCTGCAGCCCACGAAGGCCCATCGCCGAGGGCTCGCTGATCCGGACCAAGGGTTTGTCTCCATGCGCCATCCGTTGTTTGTATTGAATTATATGATCACTTTATACATTGTGTATGGAGGCAAACCATGGAACCCGACTTATGCATCCCATGCAACGCAGAAAGCTTCTCAAGGCCTCTGTCTGCCTTTCCATCGGTCGCCTGGCTGGCGGGGCCATGGCCCAGGAGAAGTACCCCGACAAGCCGGTCACCCTCATCGTTCCGCAACCTGCCGGGGGAGATGCGGATACGGTGTGCCGCGCGATCCAGGCCAGGATGCAGCAGGTCCTTGGCCAGCCCGTGGTGATCGACAACCGCGGTGGCGCGGGCGGGAACATCGGAACCGCGCTGGGCGCGAAGGCCGCGCCGGACGGCTACACGGTGACCTTCGTCAATCAGGGAACGATGGCCCTGAATCCCGCCCTGTACCCCAACCCCGGCTACAAGGTGGAGTCGTTCGCCGCGGTGACCTGGTTGACATCGATCGACCTCGTGATCGTGGCCCACCCCTCGGTTCCGGCGAACAACCTGCGGGAATTCATCGAACTGGCCCGCAAGGAGCCCGGCAGGTATTCCTATGGAACGGCGGGCAATGGCAGCGCCAATCACCTGGCCGGCGAAATGCTGAAGTCGATGGCCAGGATCGACGTCATGCACGTTCCCTACAAGGGCGGCAGCAACTCGATCATTGCGCTGCTGGGCGGCGAAATCAGCACGGCGATCGCGTTCCCGCTCGCGGCACTTCCTCACATCAGGGCGGGGAAGCTCAAGGCCCTCGCGGTCACTGGCAGTTCACGGTCCAAGGCACTGCCGGATGTCCCGACCGTCACGGAAAGCGGTGTCGCCGGCTATGCGTTCACCTCATGGATGGGTCTCGTGGTCCCCAAGGGAACGCCCGAGCCGGTGATCGCCCGGATCCACGGGGCCGCCAGCGCCGCACTCCAGGAGAAAGAGGTCGCGGAGCGCCTGGCGGCAGGCATGACGGAGCCCATCGGCGCCGGCCCCAGGGAATTCGCGGACCTGATCGCACGGGAGAATCAGCGCTGGTCCAGGCAGATCAGGCAGTGGAGGGTGAAGATCGACTGAGCTCCTAGACTATGGGCATGCATGCGCACACCCAAACCCAGGACAACCCCGGTTCCGAACTCACGGCTCTGCAGCTCAAGGTGGCTCGCGAGATCGTCGCCCTGGTACGCCGGGAGGGCCGCCGTGCAGGGGAGCACCTCCCGGAAGTCCACATCGCCCAGCGTATCGGCACTTCGCGCTCCCCCGTGCAGGCGGCCCTGCGCCATCTCTCCCGGCTGGGGGTCCTCCAGCAGGACGCCAATCGTGGCTTCTTCCTGGTCAAGGACGCCAAGGACTGGGATGGCGCCGTCGCCAGCCTGCTCACGACGGATGACCCGGTGTACCTGCGGATCGCCGATGACCTGCAGCGCAAGCTGCTCCCCGACGAGGTGAACGAGGCGGATCTCATGCGCCGCTATGGGATCGCGCGCAGCTCCCTGCGCAAGGTGCTGTCCCGCATCTCCGAAGAAGGCTGGGTCGAGCAGAGCATGGGGCACGGATGGCGTTTCCTGCCGTTGATCGACTCCTCCGAGTCCTATGAGGAGAGCTACCTCTATCGCCAGTTCATCGAGCCGAACTCGCTGCTGAGCGCAACCTTTGCCTTCGATCCTGCGGCCCTCAAGCGCTTGCTGGCCGAGCAGCGGCGGATCGTCGATGGTGGCTATGAATCCATGACGGCCATCGAGCTGTTCGAGGCCAACAGTCGCTTTCACGAGACCTTGGCCGAGTGGGGCCACAACCGCTTCGTGCTGCAGTCGGTGCGGCGGATCAATCAATTGCGGCGATTGGTCGAGTACCGGCAGGCATCCCGGCGCGACGCCCGTCGCGTCCAGGCCATGGAGCACCTGGCCATCCTCGATGCGATCGAGAAGCTGGACATGGTCCAGGCCGCCGTCCTGATGCGGGCGCATCTGGACGGCGCGCGCCGCGGCAAGTTGAAGCAGACCGAGGTATTCACGCCCGAACAATGACCGGGTGGGTCGCCCGCGGCGGCGGGGTGGGGTTTTTCCTCGTCCTTTAATGTTGAAAGTGGTTAGAAAATACAATTCAGCAAATCGGTGGCCTTCGGCTGCCGTGGCGCCCGTCCTCGATGGGCCCATGGACCGCCGCCACCGAACGTTCGCCAGATCCATCGAGAGTGACCCACCATGACTTTGAAGCCGGAAATCCATGTTCTGCCGCTGCCCAGCGGATCCACGCGATATGTTTCGATCGCAAACGTCCCGGGCGTCGACAGCCTCCCGTTTTCCCTGCGCATCCTGCTGGAGAATCTGTTGCGCCAGGCCAGCCGCGGCATCGATACCCAGGCTGAAATCGACGCGCTTTTGCAGCGCCGCGTGGGCAGCGGCCTCAGTTTCTATCCGGTGCGCGTCTTCGGACAGGACATCCTCGGGCAGGTCATGCTGGTGGACTTGGCGGGCATGCGCGATGCGGTGGCCGAGGCCGGTGGAGATCCGGCCCAGGTGAGACCCAAGGTCCCTGTGGATGTGATCATCGATCACTCGCTTCAGGTGGATCGCTGGGCGAGCCCGGATGCCCGCCGCCTCAATCTCGAGCGTGAATACGAGCGCAATCGCGAGCGCTTCGCGTTCCTGCGCTGGTGCAGCAGCAGCTTTGAGGGCGTGCGCATCGTTCCGCCGGGCAAAGGGATCATGCACCAGATCCACCTAGAGTACATCGGCCAGGTGGTCTGGACGGAGAAGACCGAGGAGGGCGATCTGGCCATCCCCGATACCTGCGTTGGCACCGACAGCCACACGCCCATGATCAATGGGCTGGGAGTCCTCGGTTGGGGGGTGGGCGGCATCGAGGCGGAAGCCGTGATGGTGGGCAAGCCCGTGGCGCTTGCGCTCCCCGAGGTGGTCGGACTGGAAGTGAAGGGCCGGCTGAGCGAGGGCGTGCTGCCCACCGACCTGGTGCTCGCCATCACCCGGCTCATGCGCGAGCAGGGTGTCGTCGGCCAGTTCGTCGAGTTCTTTGGCGAAGGCCTGAAAGCGCTGTCGCTCGGGGAGCGCGGAATGATCGCGAACATGGCCCCGGAATACGGCGCCACCGCCGTGTACTTCCCCATCGATGAGCAGACCGTCGACTACCTGAAGATGACGGGCCGGGAGCCGGCGCAGATCGACCTGATCGTGGCATATGCCAAGGCGCAGAAGCTGTGGCGCGACCGCTCCACCCCGGCGCCCCGGTTCGACAAGGTGATGACCCTCGACCTGGCGGGGATTCGCCCCTGCCTGTCGGGGCCTCGCAATCCGGAGGATCGCCTGGATCTGGAGACGGTACCCGCCGCATTCGCGCAGCACCATCTGGAGATCGCCGGACGGCCGATCGATCCTGCGCGGGCCGCTCCTGTCGCCGGGGCGGACTTTGCGCTGAGCGACGGGGCGGTGGTCATCGCCGCCATCACCAGCTGCACCAACACGGCCAACCCCATCAACATGATGGCTGCCGGCCTGGTGGCCAGGAAGGCGGTGGCGCTGGGCATGCAATCCAGGCCCTGGGTCAAGACCTCGCTCGTTCCTGGCAGCCACGTCACTGCGGCCGTTCTGGAGAAGGCCGGCCTGCAGCCGGTGCTCGACGCGCTGGGCTTCCACGTGGCAGGCTTCGGCTGTACCACCTGCAACGGTGGCTCGGGGCCGCTGCCCGAACCGATCGCGGATGCAATCGAGAGAGACAAGCTGGTGGCAACGGCCGTCCTCTCGGGCAATCGGAACTTCGAAGGCCGCATTCATCCGAATGTCCGCGCTGCCTATCTTGGCTCGCCGGCGCTGGTGGTCGTGTACGCCCTCACCGGATCGTTGACCGTCGACGTGACGACAGAGCCCATCGGCACCGGCCGCGATGGCCAGCCCGTGTACCTCAAGGACATCTGGCCCACCGCCGCCGAAATCAATGCCGCAGTCAGCGGCGCTTACGGTCCGGAGCTGTTCCGCGCGAAGTATGCCGACCTGTTCGACGGCGGCGAGGCCTGGGATGCACTGGCTGGCGAGGCCAGCGTGCGCTTCCCGTGGCAGGAGTCCAGCACGTACGTGCGGCGGCCGCCTTACTTCGAGGGCCTGGCGCGCGAGGCGCCTGCGGTGCAGGACATGAAGGGCATGCGTCCACTGGTCATCCTGGGCGATTCCGTGACCACGGACCATATATCGCCTTCCGGTGCCATCAGCCTGGGCACTCCTGCCGCCGACTTCCTGCTGGGCAAGGGTGTCCAGAAGCCGGATTTCAACAACTACACGACCCGCCGCGGGAACCATGATGTGGCTGTGCGGGCCACCTTCGCCAACATCCGACTGCGCAACCGGATCGTTCCGGGTGTCGAAGGCGGCTATACGAAGGTCATGCCCGAGGGAGAGCCGATGCGCGTGTTCGAGGCGGCTGTCCAATACATGGAGCGCGGCACTCCGCTGGCGGTCATTGCCGGAAAGAACTACGGGTGCGGCTCCTCGCGCGACTGGGCTGCGAAGGGGGTTGCCCTGCTCGGCGTGAAGACGGTCATCGCGGAGAGCTTCGAGCGCATCCACCGCACCAACCTCGTGGGCATGGGGGTCCTGCCCCTGCAGTTCGACGCCGGGACCACCGCCGAGACGCTGGGCCTCGATGGCAGCGAGACGATCGACATCCCAGGCCTCGATGGCCGCCTGGCCGTGAACGGCCGCGTCGAGGCGGTGTTCCACCGTCCCGATGGGACCGCGACCACCGTGCCTTTGACCATTCGCCTGGATACCGCCGAGGACGTCGATTACTGGCGCCACGGCGGCATTCTTCCGAGGGTGTGGCGGGACTATGTGGGCGCCGAGGCGCTGTCCTCCGGGCCACACGATGCCAGGCCCCAGGGGCTTGCGCATGAATGCCCCGGCGCGTTGCCGGCCGGCGACGTTCCGGGGGCACGCCAGGGCATCACCCTGGGCTAGCGACTGTCCCGGCGCGCGTGCGCCGGCCCTCACATCCCGGCAATCCGCGATACCCAGTGGGCTGGTGGCGCGAGCCTGCGCGCGCGCCGCCGGAAAACTCCACCACACACCAGGAAACCAATATGCTGACCTTGCTTGCGTACGCAATGATCGTGGTCTTCATGGCATTGATCATGTCAGGGCGCGCGACGGCCCTCATCGCGCTCATCGTGGTGCCGATCGTGTTCGCCGTCATCGGAGGCTTCGGGGCCGATATCGGCCCGATGGTCGTCTCGGGAATCCGGGCGATCGCCCCGACCGGGGTGTTGCTGCTGTTCGCGATCCTGTACTTCGGCCTGATGATCGACGTGGGCCTTTTCGACCCGCTCATCCGCTGCATCATTCGCCTGTGCAGGGGCGACCCCATGCGGGTCGTGGTGGGCTCGGCCATCCTGGCGCTGATCGTCTCCCTCGATGGCGATGGCTCCACGACCTACCTGTTGTGCTGCTCTGCCATGCTGCCCCTGCATCGCAGGCTGGGCATCAATCCCTTGATCCTTCCCTGCGTGACGATGCTGGGCAACAGCATCATGAACATCGCGCCGTGGGGCGGGCCGACCGCACGCGTGATGAGCACGTTGCATCTGGATGTCACGCAGGTCTTCACGCCCTTGATCCCGTCGATCCTCATGGCGAGTGCCGCAACGCTCGGGATTGCCTGGTACCTGGGCCTCAAGGAGCGCCATCGCCTTCAGGCCGTGACCTGGACGCCTGTCGCCACGGAAGAGTCGCCACTGGGCGGCCGCCTGGACCTCGGCGAGTCCGACAGGCCGAGAACCTCGCGTGCCAAGATGGCTTTCAATCTGGTACTCACCGCCGCGCTGATGGTTCTGCTCGTGCACGGCAAGTGGCCGCTGGCGCTGTTGTTCATGGGAGCGTTTGCCATCGCGATCAGCGTCAATTTCCCCAATGTCAACGACCAGAAGGAGCGGATTGCATCGCATGCACCGAGCGCCCTGGCGGTGGTGTCGTTGATCTTCGCCGCTGGCGTTTTCACGGGCATCCTGTCCGGAACGAAGATGACCGATGCCATCGCGCAAAGCGTCATCCAGTCGATCCCCCACTCGGCAGGGCAGTTCATGCCGTTGATCACGGGCCTGCTCAGCGCGCCCTTCACGTTCTTCCTGTCGAACGACGCGTTCTACTTCGGCGTGGTGCCCATCCTTGCCGAGGCCGCGAAGACCTATGGGATCGCGCCGGAGGTCATTGCCCGGGCCTCTTTGCTGGGCCAGCCGATCCATCAACTCAGCCCGTTGGTGGCCGCCAACTACGTGTTGATGGGGGTGGCCGGTGTCGAGTTCGGGGCGCACCAGAGGTTCACCTTCAAATGGGCCGCATTGCTCGTGGTGGTCATGATCCTTTCCGCTGCCCTCTTTGGGGTGGTGCCGTTGCTGTAGCGCCCGCATCCATCACCGTGGGCCTGGTGTGCAACGGGCCAGTCAGGTCAACGGGGTGGACTGGGCCATGCATTCCGTTTTCCAGGGCTTGTCTCCCACACCCTTGCCCGGAGGGCGCGGGGCTGGCGCACAATCGGGGCACCCGGCCGGGGCGCCGTGGCAGACCTGGAGGGCTGCCGTGGCGCTCAAGCGCCCGTGCATCGGGCGCCAACTGCTATAAAAATGGAAGCGAAACCGTGTCCACTCCCCGCATCCCCCTGCTCGTCCTCAATACCCTGTCGCCGCAGCACCAGGCGCAGATCGCCGCGGTCTATGACCTGCACTACGCGCCCATGCCCAACGACCGCACGCAGGCGATCACCGCGCGCGGCGGGATGTTCCGCGCCGTGCTCACCATCGGCTCCATCGGCCTCACGGCGCAGGAGATCGAGGCCATGCCGTCGCTCGAACTCATCTGTGCCATGGGCGCGGGCTACGAGAACATCGCGCTGGACGCGGCCCGCGCGCGCGGCATCGCGGTGGCCAACGGCGCGGGCACCAACGACGACTGCGTGGCCGACCATGCCTTCGGGCTGCTGATCTCCATCGTGCGCGGCCTGCGCCCGCTCGACCGGCTCTGCCGCGAGGGCGTGTGGCGCGACGCCATCGGCCTGCCGCCCAACGTCTCGGGCAAGCGCCTGGGCATCTTCGGCCTGGGCACCATCGGCCAGAAGATCGCGCGCCGCGCGGCGGGCTTCGACATGGAGATCGGCTACCACAACCGCAGGCCGCGCGGGAGCGTGCCGCACCGCTACTTCGACAGCCTGCGGGAGCTGGCCGAGTGGAGCGACATCCTCGTGTGCGCCACGCCCGGCGGCCCGGAAACGCGCCACGCGGTGAACGCCGAAGTGCTCGATGCCATCGGCCCGCTGGGCTATCTGGTGAACATCGCGCGCGGCAGCGTGGTCGATACCGAGGAGCTGGCCGCCGCGCTGCGCGACCGCCGCATCGCCGGCGCGGGGCTGGACGTGTACGAGAGCGAGCCGCACCCGCCCGAGGCGCTCGTGGGGCTGGAGAACGTGGTGCTCACGCCCCACGTGGCGGGCTGGTCGCCCGAGGCCGTGCAGTCCAGCGTGGACCGCTTCCTCGCCAACGCCGAGGGGCATTTCAGCGGGCGGGGCGTGGTTTCTCCCGTGTAAGCGCCTGCAGGGCCGGGGAATACAATCCGCCGGCTTTTGCGAGCATTTCCAGGCAAAAGGCTGCTGTCCCGGCAGCCTTTTTGTTTTTCCGCCCCCGGGACCATGTAGAGGAACACCATGTACAAAAACCTCGCCGCCGCGTTCGCGGCCGCCTGTCTTTTCGCTGCCCCCGCCGCCCTGTCCCGACCCGCTTCCCCTGAGCCGGAGCCCGTGAAGGCCGGCTTCGTCTACGTATCGCCCATCACCGAGGCCGGCTGGACCCGCCAGCACGACGAGGGCCGCCGCGCGGTGGAGGCCGCCCTGGGGGCGCGGGTGCGCACCACTTTCGTGGAGAACGTGCCCGAGGGCGCGGATGCCGAGCGCGTGATCCGCGACCTGGCCGCCACGGGCCACCAGATCATCTTCACGCCCAGCTTCGGCTACATGGAGCCCACGCTGAAGGTGGCGCGCGATTTTCCCGGCGTGAAGTTCGAATCCATCACCGGCTACAAGACCGCGCCCAACGTGGCCACCGCCAATGCGCGCTACTACGAGGGCCGCTACCTCGCAGGCGTGGCCGCCGGCCGCATGACGCGGTCGCACGTGGCCGGCTTCGTGGCGGGCTTCCCGATCCCCGAGGTGTTGCAGGGTATCAATGCGTTCACGCTGGGTATGCGCTCGGTGGACCCGAAGGCCATCGTCAAGGTGATCTGGCTCGACACCTGGTTCGACCCGCCCAAGGAACGCGACGCCGCCATGGCGCTCTTCAACGAGGGCGTGGACGTGGTGGCTTTCCACACGGGGTCCACCGCCGTGATGGCCGCCGCCCAGGAGCGCGGCCGCCTCGCCATCGGCTACCACTCCGACATGCGCCGCGTGGGGCCGGACGCGCAGATCCTGGCCGTCACCCACCAATGGGGTGCCTACTACACCGAGCGCGTGCGGGCCGTGCTCGAAGGCCGCTGGAAGAGCGGCAGCGTCTGGGGCGGCGTGCGCGAGGGCATGGTGCGCGTGGAGGGCTTCGGCAGCCGGGTGCCGCCCGCCGTGCGGCGGGAGGTGCTGGCGCGCCAGGACGACATCGCGCGCGGGCGCCTGCACCCGTTCAGCGCCGGCGCGACAGCCGTGCGGGACAACACCGGCCGCGAGGTGATCGCGCGGGGCCGCACGCTCGGCGACGAGGCAATCCTGCGCATGGACTGGCTCGTCGAGGGCGTGCAGCGGTAGCGCGGCAGCCTGGGGGATGGCCGGCGGCGCAGGCGCGTCAGTTGCGTTCGCCTTCGTTCGGCGCGACGTACACGCGCAGCGGGCTCGCGCCGAAGTCCGAAGGGCTGATCGCCGCCAGGCTCACGGGCCGGTGGGCCGCCACGTCGAACTTCCAGGCGAAGGTCTTGTCGCCGTTGCGGAAGGCGACGGTTTCTCCGCACTTCACGTTGAGGGTGCGGGCCTGGGAGGCATCCACCGTGCGCGTGGCGTTGGCCGGGCTGGCGGCGCGGCCCAGCGCGGACTGGCCGTTGGCGTAGGTGTCGCCGCGGGCCGCCGGGGCGGCGGTGCCGGTGCTGGCGTTGGCGTTGGCGGGGGCCGCCGCCGTGCGGGCATGGTCGGGGTGCGAGGTGTAGCCCGATTCGGTGGGCGCGCTGTGGATGATGTCGCTCGCGAACGCGGCGGCGGGCAGCAGCGCGGCACAGGCCAGGGTGGACAGCAGGGTGGTGCGGATGCGGGTCATGGTGATCGATCTCCTGGTTGGAAGGGTTGTGGAGCCATGTCTTGCGGCGATGGCCTTGGGACAGCCCGAACTCTAGGGAGGCGATGCCGACAAAGCGCCGCCCGGCAGATGACAAATTCGTAATCTCCGCCGGCGCCGCGCGTGGGCACAATCCGCCGCATGAAACTGCTGGTGATCGAAGACGAGGTCAAGCTGGCCGAGTACCTGCGCAAGGGGCTGAGCGAAGAGGGCTTCGTCGTCGATGTCGCGCACGACGGCGTGGACGGCCTGCACCGCGCCACCGAATACGCCTACGACCTCATCGTGCTCGACCGCATGCTGCCGGGCATCGACGGACTGGCCGTGCTCGCGGCCCTGCGCACCCGCCGGCAGGTCCCCGTGCTGATGCTCACCGCCCAGGGGCGCGTGGAAGACCGCGTGCAGGGCCTGCAGGGCGGCGCCGACGACTACCTCGTCAAGCCTTTCGCGTTTTCCGAACTGGTGGCGCGGCTGCACGTGCTGCTGCGCCGCGCGCAGGGCGCCCGCGCGCCCGCCGAGGCCACCGTGCTGCGCATGGCCGACCTGGAGCTGGACCTGATCCGCCGCCGGGCCGTGCGCGCGGGCCAGCGGCTGGACCTGACGGCCAAGGAGTTCAACCTGCTGAGCCTGCTGCTGCGCCGCCAGGGCGAGGTGCTCTCGCGCACCGAGCTGGCCGAGCAGGTCTGGGACATGAACTTCGACAGCGAGACCAACGTGGTCGAGGTGGCCGTTCGCCGCCTGCGGGCCAAGCTCGACCAGCCCTTCGAGCGGCCGCTGCTGCACACGGTGCGCGGCATGGGCTACGTGCTGGAGGCGCGCGTGCCGGGAGCGCCCGCGTGAAGGCCGCCCCGGGTGGCCATGCGCATGCGGCATCGCTGGGGGCCACGCTCTCGCGCTGGCTGGCCGTGCAGACCGTGCTGGGGCTGGGCGTGGTGTGCGGGGCGGTGTACCTGGTCATCGCCCTGACCATGGCGCAGCGCCAGGAAGAAGCCATCGCGCAGAAGGAAGGGGCCGTGATGGAGGTGCTTGCCGGCCACCGCCCCGGCCATGGCGCGCAGGCCGCCGCCCACATGCTGGACGACATGCTCGCCGGCCACAGCGAACTCGCCCTGCGCGTGGCCGATGCGCAGGGCCGCGTCGTGTACGCGCGCAATCCGGAACTGGTGGCGGCGGACGATGCCCACCTGCGCCGCACGTTCGAGATCAACGGGCCGCCCGAGAGCCGGCGCGCCGTGTATGCCACGCTGGTGCTCGACACCCGCGCGGACGATGCCCTGCTGCGCCGGCTCGCGTGGACGCTGCTGATCGCCGCGCTCGCGGGGGCCGCCGTCGTGTCGCTGGGGGCGTTCTGGCGTGTGCGCCAGGGGCTTTCGCCACTGCGGCACCTGGTGGCGCAGACCGCGGGTCTCACGGCCACGGGCACGGGCCAGCGGCTCGACGGCTCTGCCCAGCCCACCGAGCTGCAGCCGCTGATCGCGCAGTTCAACGCGCTGCTCGACCGCGCTTCCGGCGCCTATGGGCAGATGGAGGCCTTCAACGCCGACGTGGCGCACGAGCTGAACACACCGCTGGCCACCCTCATCAGCAGTTGCGAGCTGGCCCTGCGCCGTTCGCGCGGCGAGGCCGAGCTGCAGGAAACCCTGGCCTCCAACCTGGAGGAGCTGCGGCGCCTGGCGGGCATCGTGGCCGACATGCTCTTTCTCTCGCAGGCCGACCGGGGCGCCGCGGCGCGCAGCGAGCGCGTGCCGGCCCTGTCGGCGCTGGCCATCGAGGTGCTGGAGTTCCACGAGGCGGCCATCCAGGACGCCGGCCTGCGGGCCGAGATCGTGGGCGACGCGCCCGCCACAGTGGATGCGCGGCTGCTGCGGCGCGCGCTCTCCAACCTGCTGGGCAATGCCACGCGGTATGCCACGCCGGGCTCCGTCGTGCAGGTGTGCATCGGCCGCATGCCGGGCCCGCCGGAAACCGTCTCGCTCTCGGTGCGCAACCAGGGGCCGGGGATCGAGGCCCGGCATCTGCCGCGCATCTTCGACCGCTTCTACCGCGTGGACACCGCGCGCCCGCAGGCCGACCGCAACCACGGGCTGGGCCTGGCCATCGTGTCCGCGATCGCGCGCATGCATGGCGGCGAGGCGTTCGCCGCATCCGGGGCAGGCTGGGTGGAGATCGGCATCCGCCTGCCCGCGGGGGAGGGGCACCCCGTGTCATCATGCTCCCATGCCCGCGACGACTCCTGCGCCCCCTGAATCCGCCACCCGGCTCTACCGCGCCGCGCTGCTGCGCTTCGATGGCGATGGCTCGCCCCGCTACGACGAGGACGGCCTGCTCGCCACCGGCCCCGATGCCTGCGGCCTGCCGCGCGTGATCGCGGCGGGCGACTGGCAGACGCTCGCGCCGCGCTTCGCGGGGCTGCCGGCCGAGCATTGGCCGGGGCGCATCATCGCCCCGGGTTTCGTGGACATGCACGTGCACTTCCCGCAGACCGACGTGATCGGCTCGCCCGCCGAGGGGCTGCTGCCCTGGCTGGAGCACTACACCTTCCCGCACGAATCGCGCTTCGCCGACGCGGCGTACGCGCGCGGCGTGGCCACCTTCTTCCTCGACGAGCTGCTGCGCAACGGCGTCACCACCGCGCTCGCTTTCGCCACCTCGCACCCCGCATCGGTGGACGCCCTCATGGAGGAGGCCTCTGCGCGCGGCCTGCGGATCATCGCCGGCAAGGTGCTGCAGGACCGCCACTCGCCCGACGGCGTGCGCGACGCAACCGCGCAGTCGCTGATCGACACCGAGGCGCTGATCCGCCGCTGGCACGGCCGGGGCCGGCTGGGCTATGCCATCACGCCGCGCTTCGCGCCCAGCTGCAGCGAGGCGCAGCTGCGCGGCGCGGGCGAGTTGGCCGCGCGCCACCCCGGCGTGTGGATCCAGTCCCACGTGGCCGAGAACCGCGACGAGATCCGCTGGGCGCGCGAACTCTTTCCCCGGGCCCGCAGCTACCTCGCCGTGTACGAGGGCTTCGGCCTCCTGCGTGAGCGGGCCGTGTACGCGCACTGCATCCACTTCGACGACGAGGACCGCGCACTCATGCGCGACACCGGCACCGTGGCGGCCGTGAGCCCGACCAGCAACCTGTTCCTCGGCAGCGGCTTCTTCGACTATGCCAGCGCCGACCGCATGGGCATGCGCTACGGCCTCGCGAGCGACGTGGGCGGCGGCACCAGCTTCAGCCCGTTCCACACCATGCTCGCCGCCTACTATGTGGGCCGCGAAGGGCAGACCAAGCCGGGGCTGTCGCTGCCGCCGGGGCACCTGTGGTGGCAACACACGGCCGGCGCCGCGCGCGCCCTCGGGCTCGACGGCGTGATCGGCAACCTGCAGCCGGGCTGCGAGGCCGACTTCGTGGTGCTGAACCCCCGGGCGACCCCGCTGCTCGCGCGCAGGGTGGCCCAGGCCGCGAGCCTGGACGAGCTGCTGTTCGCGATGATCGTGCTGGGCGATGACCGGCTCATCGAGCGCACCGTGATCGCTGCGGCCCCATAGCCCGCGAGGGCATATGGAACGCCGGTATGCAGCTATGAAAAGAGTAGTATCGCGTCCGCGCGCCGCCTTCGACCTGGCGCGCACGAGGAGAGAGAACCCATGAGCATCAAGAGCGACAAGTGGATCCGCCGCATGGCCGAGCAGCACGGGATGATCGAGCCGTTCGAGCCCGGCCAGGTCCGGGAGAGCGAGGGGCGCAAGATCATCAGCTACGGCACCAGCAGCTACGGCTACGACATCCGCTGCGCGCCGGAATTCAAGGTGTTCACCAACATCCACAGCACCGTGGTGGACCCCAAGCACTTCGACGAGAAGAGCTTCGTCGATTTCCACGGCGAGAGCTGCATCATCCCGCCCAACAGCTTCGCCCTCGCGCGCACGGTGGAGTATTTCCGCATCCCGCGCAACGTGCTCACCATCTGCCTGGGCAAGAGCACCTATGCGCGCTGCGGGATCATCGTCAACGTGACCCCGTTCGAGCCCGAATGGGAGGGCTACGTGACGCTCGAATTCAGCAACACCACCCCGCTGCCGGCGCGCATCTACGCGGGCGAGGGCTGCGCACAGGTGCTGTTCTTCGAGAGCGACGAGGTTTGCGACGTCAGTTACAAGGACCGGGGCGGCAAGTACCAGGGGCAGTCGGGGGTGACGTTGCCCAAGGCCTGAGGCCTGCCCCCGCTTCGGCCCGGGGGGCTTCGCACGGCGGGCGATCGCTGCGCCTGGCGCGGCACGGTGGCAGGGGCCCCGCGCCACGATCCGGGGGGCTGGAGATGGGTGCGCCGTCGTCCTACATCCGCGCGGTGATTCCGCCCGATGCGCCGGCGCGGGCCAGGGCCTAGCATCCAGCCCAAGGTCTGTCGTTGCACACGGTGATGGTTGTCACAAATGCCCGGCAGACTCCGCACCACCCGCCCGGAGGACGCCGCCATGCTCGCCACATCGTTTTTGCCTTCCGCCCTGGCCGGTGCCGCCGGGGGCCCATGCCCCGCAATGCCGGGAGCGGACACCTTCGGCTGCGGCCCGCGCTACTGGCCCGCCCACACCCTGGATGCCTTCCTGCTGCAGATGGCCGCGCGCGGCCACTGCATCAGCGCCGCCATGATGCTCGGCGACCGGGGCTATGCGCTCGCGCAGATCGAGCGGGCCCGGGGCCTGCAGGGCGAGACGCTGCAGGCACTGGTGCGGGAGCTGTCCGAATATTTCGACGAGGAACCCGCGGCCGCCGCGCTCCACTGGTGCCATCGCTGAGTGCCGGGGCGCCCGCGCGGGCGTACCATGCGCGGCAAAGCGCCGCATCCGGCGCCTGGATGAAGCCATGAGGTGCGGACGATGAGATGGGAAGGCAATCGCGAATCGGACAACGTCGAGGACCGCCGCGATGAAGGCGGCGGCTCGGGCGGATCACCTCTCTTCGGAGGCCGTGGCATCGGCATCGGCACCATCGTCATCGCGCTCATCGGCGGGTGGGTGTTCGGCATCAACCCGCTCACGCTGCTGGGCCTGCTGAGCGGCGGCGGCGCCCCGCCGGCGCATGTCCAGCAGCACCCCGGGCCCGCGCACCGGCCACCGGCCGACGACACCCTGGCCCGCTTCGTCTCCGTCGTGCTGGCCGACACCGAGGACGTGTGGGCGGATGTCTTCCGCAAGGGCGGCACCACGTACCAGAACCCCCGGCTGGTGCTGTTCCGCGGCTCCATTCCCACGGCCTGCGGCGCGGGGCAGGCGGCCATGGGCCCGTTCTATTGCCCGGCCGACCGCAAGGTGTACATCGACCTGGGCTTCTACGAGACGCTGAAGAACCGGCTCGGCGCGCCGGGCGATTTCGCCCAGGCCTACGTGATCGCGCACGAGGTGGGCCACCACGTGCAGAACCTGCTGGGCATCAGCGCCAAGGTGGACCAGATGCGGGGCCGCGTGGGCCAGGTCGAGATGAACCACCTCTCGGTGCGGCTCGAATTGCAGGCCGATTGCTTCGCCGGCGTCTGGGCCCACCACGCGCAGAACGCGCGCCAGATCCTGGAGCAGGGCGACGTGGAGGAGGCGATGAACGCTGCCGCCAAGATCGGCGACGACGCCCTGCAGCGCGCGGCCGGCGGCGCCGTGGTGCCCGACAGCTTCACCCACGGCACGAGCGCGCAGCGCCAGCGCTGGTTCCACACGGGCCTGCAGACCGGCAGCGTGAAGGCCTGCGACACCTTCTCCAGCCGCAGCCTTTGAGGCGCTCCGGCGGGGTGAATCGCTTCATTTTTGATAGCTGTATCCGTCCGTTCCACGCCGACATGGGGCCAAAAACACCTCCTATGTGAGGCTGGTGCGACAATAACGGGCTCAAATGACAAGTTCTTTCTCCAATTTATCGCTGGCCGAGCCGCTGGCGCGCGCCGTGGCCGAGATGGGCTACACGTCGATGACCCCCATCCAGGCACAGGCCATTCCCGTGGTGCTGACGGGCAAGGACGTGATGGGCGCCGCGCAGACCGGCACCGGCAAGACGGCCGCCTTCTCGCTGCCGCTGCTGCAGCGCCTGCTCCAGCACGAGAACAGTTCCACCTCGCCGGCCCGCCATCCCGTGCGCGCCCTGGTGCTGCTGCCCACGCGCGAGCTGGCCGACCAGGTCGCCCAGCAGATCGCCCTCTACGCCAAGTACACCAAGCTGCGCAGCACCGTCGTGTTCGGCGGCATGGACATGAAGCCGCAGACTCTGGAGCTGAAGAAGGGCGTGGAAGTGCTGGTGGCCACGCCGGGACGCCTGCTGGACCACATCGAGGCCAAGAATGCCGTGCTCAACCAGGTCGAGTACGTGGTGCTCGACGAGGCCGACCGCATGCTGGACATCGGCTTCCTGCCCGACCTGCAGCGCATCCTGAGCTACCTGCCCAAGAGCCGCACCACGCTGCTGTTCTCGGCCACGTTCTCCCCCGAGATCAAGCGGCTGGCCAGCAGCTACCTGCAGGACCCGATCACCATCGAGGTCGCGCGGCCCAACGAGACCGCCTCCACCGTCGAGCAGCGCTTCTACAGCGTGGGCGACGACGACAAGCGCCGCGCCATCCACCAGGTGCTGCGCACGCGCGGCGTGAAGCAGGCCTTCATCTTCGTCAACAGCAAGCTGGGCTGCGCGCGCCTGTCCCGCACCCTGGAGCGCGAGGGGCTCAAGGCCACGGCCCTGCACGGCGACAAGAGCCAGGACGAGCGGCTCAAGGCGCTCGACGCTTTCAAGCGCGGCGAGGTCGATCTGCTCGTGTGCACGGACGTCGCGGCGCGGGGCCTGGACATCAAGGACGTGCCGGCGGTGTTCAATTTCGACGTGCCCTTCAACGCCGAGGACTACGTGCACCGCATCGGCCGCACGGGCCGCGCGGGCGCCTCGGGGCTGGCGGTCACGCTGGTGTCCAGCAGTGACACCCGGCTGGTGGCCGACATCGAGAAGCTCATCAAGAAGAAGATCGATCTCGAACCGATGGAGTGGGACGAGGACCGCCCGCGCGGCCGGTTCAACGACGGCCGCCGCGCATGGCGCGACGAGGACGGTGCCCAGGGCGACCAGCGCCCGCGGCGCGATGCCCGTGGCGACGGGCGCGAGCCCCGGGGCGGCGGCTACCGCGCGCCGTCCGCGCCGCGCGATCCCTTCTTCGACAAGCCCTACGAGGCCGCCTCCAGCACCGCTCCGGGCTGGGAGGCCACCGCCCGCGCGCAGCAGCCGGCGCGCAGCGGCATCTCCGCGAACATCAAGTCCAAGCGCAAGGTCGCGGCCCTGTTCAAGGCCGTGCCGCCGCCCGGGGTGGAAAGCCCGTCGCAGTAAACCGGATCGCCCGGGCCGGGCGATCCCTGCGGGAACGGGGCGAGGCAACGCGGCCGCCACGGGGCCCGGCACTCCGGGGCGCGCCCAAGGCGGCGCGGACCGCCCTGTAGGGCAATATGCTGATGAAATCAGGCGGATGTCGGCGTATCGCCTGCGTTCTTTGCTCCTAAAAACATAGCAAACAGGGTTGCAGACCGGTACGGGGCGCAGCCGCGCTTCACCCCGGCGCCTGTGCCTGTTCGCAGTGCACGCTGAGGTGTTCGCGCTCGGCCAGGGTGGCGCCGAAGCGGACGGCGCTGAGGCAGCCGCCCCAGACGCACCCGGTGTCCAGCGCCAGCAGATCGGGCCGGTTCATCCAGCCCAGGGTGGACCAGTGGCCGAAGGCGATCAGGGTGCCGCGCGTGCGCCGCTCCGGGGCGTCGAACCAGGGCACCAGCCCTGGCGGCGCTGCGCCGGCGTCTTCGCTGCTCTCGAAGTCCATGCGCCCTTCGGGGGTGCAAAAGCGCAGCCGCGTCAGGGCGTTCACGATGGCGCGCCACCGCTCGGTGCCCTGGAGGTCCGCCCGCCACTGGTCGGGCTGGTTGCCGTACATCGCGTGGAGGAACCCGGGCAGCTCCGGCCCCTGCAGCAGGGCCTGCACTTCCGCGGCGTGCGCCAGCACGTCGTCGGCCGTCCAGGGCGGCAGGACGCCGGCATGCACCATGAGCAGGCGCTCGCCGGCATGCCGGTGCTCGCGCGCCAGCGGCTGCTGCCGCAGCCATTCCAGCAGGCTGTCGCGGTCGGGCGCGTCGAGCACGCTGGCCAGCGTGTCGCGCCGCGAGGGCTTGCGCGCCCCCCGCGAGGCCGCCAGCAGGTGCAGGTCGTGGTTGCCCAGCAGGCTGCGCAGGCTGTCGCCCGCCCGGGCGCAACGCCGCAGCACCTGCGCGGATTCGGGGCCGCGATTCACCAGATCGCCCAGCAGATAAACCGTGTCGCGGCTGGGCGAGAAATCCATGGTGTCGAGCAGGCGCTGCAACGCGGTGTCGCATCCCTGAATATCGCCAATGCAGTAGAGGGCCATGAATGGAGGGGGAAGTGTTTATTCGCCAAGGCGCCATTGTGAATGGCAAAAACGCCCTGTGCGGCCGGCTGGCGTATCGCGCGGGCGGGCTTGGAGAAGAGGGTGGATTCAAAGTTCCATGGCCGGACGGCACATCTGCGGGGTTTTAATTTTCCGGATGCGAGAGTCCGCATGTATTCGAAAATAGTTTCTATAATGCAGTCTTCGTTTTTCACTACCACCCTGACTCACATGACCACCAGCTACAAGGAACTGCTGAAACAGCGGGATCAACTCGAGCAGCAAATCAGCGAGGCCCGCCGCCGTGAACTCGCCGATGCAATCACCCAGGCTCGCACGCTCGTGGCCGAGTATGGCCTGAAGGCCGAGGACATATTCCCCGCTGGCCGCGCGCGCAGTGCCAGCGCCGGTACCAAGGTGGCTCCCAAATATCGCAATCCCGCCACCGGCCAGACCTGGACGGGCCGCGGCAAGGCCCCGAAGTGGATCCAGAACGAAAATCGCGAACAGTTCGCCATCTGATATTCGCAGCATCACCGGCTGCATGTGCGGCACCGCTGGGCGGTGCATTGCCCAGCCGCCGTGGATAGTGTCGAACGCCTGCACAACCCGCCTTTTGGCGGGTTTTGTGTTTCTGGCGCAGCCGCCACGGCTGGCCGGGCTGCACTCGGGGCCGGCGAGGGTAATCGGTGCTGCGAACCATGCGGGACCGGGCGGCGCGAATGCCGGGGCAATACCCTTTCAGGGGCATTGCCGAAATACGCGCGTAATCGCCCGGACGCGTGGGCGGCATTCGGGTCGAAACGGCGGGACGCGGCCGGGGGAGGGCATAACCATCTGCGGTTCTGGCGTTTGGCGATGCGGGCAGATGGGGTATTGGCGGCGCGAAGCATAAACGGCGGAAATGTGGTAACTGCCGAGAATGCGGGCGTTCGCGGATGGGCAAAAAGCGGCGTTGTCCGACATACCCCGGATACCCGATCCATACCGCGCCCGGCGCGGCGGCATTGGGGTTCTCCCGAACGGCCGGCACATGGGTCTTCGGGCGATCTCCCCACATTTGCATCGAAATGGCGGACTGCCAAAATGCTGCCGTCGCCCCAGTAAAAGGAGTAGTGCCCCATGGCCCCGAAGTCTGCCCAGGTACCCCGCCACGCTTTTGCTTCCACCCTCCAGACATTCACCACCGGATCGGGTAAAAGCGGCCAGTTCTATTCACTGCCTGCGCTGGCGCGCAAGTTTCCTTCCGTGAAAAGGCTGCCGGTATCGATTCGTATCGTCCTCGAATCGGTGCTGCGCAATTGCGACGGCCTCAAGGTGACGCCCGCGCACGTGGAACAGCTGGCCCGCTGGCAGCCCGTGGCCGAGCGCAAGGACGAGATTCCGTTCATCGTCTCGCGCGTGGTGCTGCAGGATTTCACCGGGGTGCCGCTGCTGGCCGATCTGGCCGCGATGCGCAGCGTGGCGCAGCGGCTGGGCAAGAAGCCCAAGAAGATCGAGCCGCTGGTGCCCGTCGATCTGGTGGTGGACCACTCGATCATGGTGGACCACTACGGCAGCAAGAAGGCGCTGGACCTGAACATGAAGCTCGAATTCCAGCGCAACCGCGAGCGCTACGAGTTCATGAAGTGGGGCATGCAGGCGTTCGACACCTTCGGCGTGGTGCCGCCGGGCTTCGGCATCGTGCACCAGGTGAACCTGGAGTACCTCGCACGCGGCGTGCACAGGCGCGCCGACGGCGTGTACTACCCCGACACGCTGGTGGGCACCGACAGCCACACCACGATGATCAACGGCATCGGCGTGGTGGCCTGGGGCGTGGGCGGCATCGAGGCCGAGGCGGCGATGCTGGGCCAGCCGGTGTATTTCCTCACGCCGGACGTGGTGGGCTTCGAGCTGACGGGGCAGCTGCGCGAGGGGGTGACGGCGACCGACCTGGTGCTCACGGTGACCGAGATCCTGCGCCGGCACAAGGTGGTGGGCAAGTTCGTGGAGTTTTTCGGCGAGGGCACGCGCACGCTCTCGCTGCCCGACCGCGCCACCATCGGCAACATGGCGCCCGAATACGGCGCCACCATGGGCTTCTTCCCGGTGGACGAGAAGACGATCGATTATTTCGAGGGCACGGGGCGCACGCGCGCCGAGATCGAGGCCTTCGAGGCGTATTTCCGCGCGCAGGGCCTCTTCGGCGTGCCCCGGGCCGGCGAGATCGATTATTCGCAGGTGGTGCGGCTCGACCTGGGCGACGTGACCCCGAGCCTGGCCGGCCCGAAGCGCCCGCAGGACCGCATCGAGCTGGGCAAGGTGAAGGAGCAGTTCACCACGCTGTTCGCCAGGCCGGCGGCCGAGAACGGCTTCAACCGCCCGGCCGAGCTGCTGCACACGCGCCACCACATCCACCGCGCCGGCGAGGCCGCCCCGGCGCGCCTGCCGGGCGAGAAGCCGGCGCCGGCCGGCGGCCCGCGCTTCCTCGTGGAGATGGAGCACAACAAGCCCGCGCTGGAGACGCAGCACGCCGACGCCACGGCGAAGCTGCCGGTTCGGGGGGCCGATCCCACGATCGGCAACGGCGACGTGCTGATCGCCGCCATCACCAGCTGCACGAACACTTCCAACCCCAGCGTGCTGCTGGCGGCCGGCCTGCTGGCCAAGAAGGCGGTGGAGGCGGGCCTGAAGGTGCAGCCGCACATCAAGACCTCGCTGGCCCCGGGCTCGCGCATCGTGACGCAGTACCTGACCGAAACCGGCCTGCTGCCCTACCTGGAAAAACTGGGTTTCGCTGTGGCCGGCTACGGCTGCACGACCTGCATCGGCAACGCGGGCGACCTCGCGCCCGAGATCAACGAGGCCATCACCGGCAACGACCTCGTGTGCGCGGCCGTGCTCTCGGGCAACCGCAATTTCGAGGCGCGCATCCACCCCAACCTCAAGGCCAACTTCCTCGCGAGCCCGCCGCTGGTGGTGGCCTACGCCATCGCGGGCACGGTGCTGCGCGACCTGATGACCGAGCCCGTGGGCAAGGGCCGGGGGGGGCGCGACATCTACCTGGGCGACATCTGGCCGGGCAGCGACGAGATCCACCAGCTCATGCGGCACGCGATGAACGGCAAGGCCTTCCGCGAGAACTACGGCAAGGTGAGGACCGACCCGGGCGCGCTCTGGGGCAAGGTGCAGGGCGTTTCGGGCGACACCTACAACTGGCCTTCCAGCACCTACATCGCCGAGCCGCCGTTCTTCGCCCGATTTGCTCTTGATTCCATAGCAAACAATCCAGAAGAATCAGCGACACGGGCGCAAAAAGGATCGCAATCGGTGCTGGGGGCGCGCATCATGGCGCTGTTCGGCGATTCCATCACCACCGACCACATCTCGCCGGCCGGCTCGATCAAGGAGACGTCTCCCGCCGGGCAGTGGCTGCTGCAGCACGGCGTGATGAAGCAGGACTTCAACAGCTACGGCGCGCGGCGCGGCAACCACGACGTGATGATGCGCGGCACCTTCGCCAACGTGCGCATCAAGAACCTCATGATCCCGCCCAAGGAGGACGGCTCGCGCGAGGAGGGCGGCCTGACGGTCTTCCAGAACGACGGGCCGCACCACGGCGCGACGATGTTCATCTTCGATGCCGCGATGCAGTACATGGCGCAGAAGACGCCCACGGTGATCTTCGCGGGCGAGGAGTACGGCACGGGCTCCAGCCGCGACTGGGCCGCCAAGGGCACGCAGTTGCTGGGCATCAAGGCCGTGGTGGCACGCAGCTTCGAGCGCATCCACCGCTCCAACCTCGTGGGCATGGGCGTGCTGCCGCTGCAGTTCCGCGGAGCGGATTCCTGGGAATCTCTGGGCCTGCGGGGCGATGAGGTGATCGACGTGGTGCCCGATGCGGCGCTCACGCCGCAGAGCGAGGCCAGGCTGGTGATCCGCCGCGCCGACGGCACCCGCCAGGAGGTGGCCCTGACGCTGCGCATCGACACCCCCATCGAGGTGGATTACTACCGCGCCGGCGGCATCCTGCCCTACGTGTTGCGCCAATTGCTCACTGCCTGACCCTGCGGGGACGGGCGGGCCCCCACCGGGCCGTGGGGATCGATACACTTGTGACGATATGTTGTCACCGGGCCGGTGCACAGGGCTTTCCAGGCGTCGCCGCGCTGAAAGCCCGTGAGCGGGCCCCGGTGCATCCTCCCCAGCCGGCCCGCCCTCACCGATCACGCCATGCGTCCGTCCCGCCGCCCGCCGCCCGCCGGTCTTCTCTCCCGCGCCCTGCGGTCAGATACCCCGGCTGTCACCATCGTGCTGGTGGCCGCGGGCATGGCCCTGTTGCTGGTGCCGATCGTGCAGATGCTGGGGGCGGGGCTGGAGGGGCTGCACGGCGTGGAGCCGTTCCTCGACATGGTGGTGGTGCTGGTGGGCCTGCTGGCCGTGTCGGTGTCGCTGCACATGCTGGACGAGAGCTCCCAGGGGCGGGCGAACGTGCTGGTGCTGGGCCTGGCCACGGCGGCGGTGTGCAATTTCCTGCATGGCGTGCTGCAGCACGAGGTGATGGGCGTGCCGGTGGGCGGGAGCATCAATGCATCGGCCTATTTCGCGCTGTGGGGGACGGTGGTCGAGGCGGTCACGCTGCTGCTGTTCGCGCTGCGCGTCTCCGGCCCCGGGCCCGGCCGCGCGTGGGCGGTGGCGGCGTCCGGGCTGGCGCTGGCGATCGTGTGGTCGGCCACGGCCGGCCTGCCCGAACGCCTCGCGCGGTGGTTCGGCGGCCTGCCGTCCCAGGCGGGCGGGTTGTTCTCCGGCGCGTTGCTGGTGCTGGCAGCGGCCCTGCTCTACGGCCCGCACCGCAGGGCGGGCGAGCCGCTGCTGCGCCAGGGGCGCAGGCACCTCATGGCCTCGGCGGCGGTGTCCCTGGCGGCGGGGCAGTTCGTGCTGCTGCTGGTGCTCGCGAGCGGCTATTCCCTGTGGATCGACACCCTCTCGCACGCGCTGCGCGTGCTGGGGTATGCGCTGCTGTTCCAGGCGGTGTTCATCGCCGGCATCCGCATGCCCTTCGCCCGCGTGCGCGAGGCGGAGGCGCGGCTGCGCGAGAGCGAGCTGCGCCTGCAGCTGCTCGGGCGCAACCTGCCCGACAGCGTGCCCTACCAGGTCGTGCGCGAGCCCGATGGCCGCCGCCGCTTCGTGCACATGGGCGAGGCGCTGGAGCGGCTCGTGGGCCTGCCCGCGGCCGAGGTGATGGAGGATGCCTCGCGCCTGTTCGACCGGATCGATCCCGAGGACCGCGCCGCCAGCGCCGAGGCCGACGAGAACTCCTACCGCACCATGGGCGTGAGCCAGTCGGTGGTGCGCATGCGGCGCGCGGACGGCCAGCGGCGGTGGATGCGGCTGAGCTCGTCGCCGCGCCTGCTGGACGACGGCAGCGGCCGGGTGATCTGGGACGGCGTGCTGACCGACGTGACCGAGCAGCGCGAGGCGCAGGAGTTGAGCCACGCGCACGAGATCCAGCTCGCGAGCCTGCTGGGCCGCATGCCGGGTGGTGTCTCGCGGCTCGATCCCGACCTGCGCATCCTCTACGTCAATCCGTCGCAGGCGCAGTGGCTGGGTCGCTCCGAGCGCGAACTCGAAGGGCAACTGCTCTCCGACGTGCTGCCCGCCGAGCTGTTCCATTCGCTGCGCCCGCACGTGCTGCGCGCGCTGCGCGGGCAGACGGTGGTGTTCGAATACAGCACCCCGGGCGGCCAGTCCGGCCCGCTGTTCTTCCACACCACCGTGGTGCCCGAGACGGGGCCCGATGGCCGCGTGGCCGCGGTGGTGGTGTTCGCGTTCGAGCTGACCGAGCAAAAGCGCATGGCCCTGGAGTTGGCGCAGCAGCGCTCGCGGCTCGCGAGCCTCGTGAACGCCATCCCGGACGTGGTGTTCCTCAAGGACGCGCAGGGCCGGTACCTGTCGTGCAACCCGGTGTTCGAGCGCTTCCTGGGCCGCCGCGAGCGCGACATCCTCGGCCTCGGCGACGACGAGCTGCTGCCGCCCATCGAGGCGGCGCGCGTGCGCCAGCTCGACCAGCGCGCCATGGCCGCCTGGCAGCCGCTGGTGTACGAGGAAACGCTCACCTTCGCGGAAGACGGCTATTCCGGCTATTTCGAGACCATCAAGACCCCGATCCGCGACCTGCACGGCCACGTCACCGGCCTGCTGAGCGTGTGCCGCGACATCACCGACCGCAAGAAGGCCGAGCAGCAGATCGAGCTGCTGGCCTTCTTCGACGCGCTCACGGGCCTGCCCAACCGCCGCCTGCTGCTGGACCGCCTGCAGCGTGCGAGCGCGGCCTGCCTGCGCAACCGCCAGCTGGGCGCGCTGCTCTTCATCGACCTGGACAACTTCAAGGACCTGAACGACACCCTGGGCCACGACATGGGCGACCGCCTGCTCGTGCTGGTGGCGCAGCGCCTGCAGGACTGCGTGCGGCCCTCCGACACCGTGGCGCGGTTCGGCGGCGACGAGTTCGTGGTGATGCTGGAGAGCCTGGACGGCGATCTCGCGCAGGCCGCGCTGCAGGCCGAGCAGGTGGCCGAGAAGCTGCTCGCGCAGCTCAACCAGCCGTTCGCGATGGGCTCGCAGCAGCACTACAGCACGCCGAGCATCGGCATCACGCTCTTCGGCGACCAGCGCCGCAGCGTGGACGAGCTGCTCAAGCGCGCCGATCTCGCCATGTACCAGGCCAAGGCCGCCGGCCGCAACACGCAGCGCTTCTTCGACCCGGAGATGCAGGCCGAGGTGACCGCCCGCTCGCAGCTCGAATCCGATCTGCGCCAGGGCATCGCGCGCCAGGAGCTCGCCGTGCACTACCAGCCCATCGTGGACGGCGGCACGCACCTGTGCGGCGCCGAGGCGCTGGTGCGCTGGCACCACCCCGAGAAGGGCCTCATCAGCCCGGCCGATTTCATTCCCATCGCGGAGCAGACCGGGCTCATCGTGCCGCTGGGGCGCCAGGTGCTGGACATCGCCTGCGAGCAGCTCGTGCGCTGGGCGGCGCATCCCGCCACCGCCCACCTCACCATCGCCGTGAACGTGAGCGCGCGGCAGTTCCGCCAGCCCGACTTCGTGGCCGACGTGCTGGAGACGCTGGAGCGCACGGGCGCCAACCCGCGGCGGCTCAAGATCGAGCTCACCGAGAGCCTGCTGCTGGGCGACGTCGAGGACACCATCGCCCGCATGGCCCACCTCCAGCAGGCGGGCGTGGGCTTCGCGCTCGACGATTTCGGCACCGGCTATTCCTCGCTCAGCTACCTCAAGCGCCTGCCGCTGGACCAGGTCAAGATCGACAAGGGCTTCGTGCGCGACGTGCTCACCGACCCCAACGACGCGGCCATCGTGCGCACCATCCTCGCGCTCGCCAAGAGCCTGGATCTGAAGGTGGTCGCCGAAGGGGTGGAGACGGCGGGCCAGCTCAGCTTCCTGAAGCTGCACGGCTGCGAGGGCTTCCAGGGCTACCTGTTCGGCCGCCCGGTCCCGATGGCCGCATTCGAGCGCGAGCACCAGCTGCCCGGCCCGCAGTCCGCGGCGCCCCTGGCACCAGGGGCCGTGGCTCCCCCCGGGCCATGAATACCCGCATCGCCTGGATCGACGCCGCGCCCGAGCTGCCGGACCGGGCCGCCGCGGCCGCCTCCCTGGCGGCGCAGGGCCGCGACTGGGGCCATGCCTGGGAGGTGGTGCAGCTGCCATGGCAGACCTTCGGGATGGCCCCCGGGGAAACGGGCGCGCTGTCCAGCGACGGCCTGCCCGGGTCGGGCGCCGGCTTCGACGCCGTGGTGCTCGCGCCCTCGCTGCACGCCACCGCGCTCCCGCCCTGGGCCGTCCAGCCCGGCCGGCGCATGCCCCTGCTGCTGTGCCTGGGGCCGGAGATCGCCCAGGAGGCCCTGGCCGCCCGGGCGCTGCGCGCCGGGCCGGGCGACTACGTGCAGCGCGGCGCCCAGGGCGATGGCCACGTGCGCGAGCTGGCCTTGCGATTGGTCACGCTGCTGGCCGCCGTGCCTGCGGGCACGGCGGCCATGGTGCGCCGGGCCCGGGGCATGGAGGCGGACGGCGAGGCCGAGGCACGGGACGGTGCCGCGCCCCCCATGCCGCCCGTCGTGGGGGCCGCGCCCGCGGCGCTGCTGCAGACCGCGCTGGACCACATGGGGCTGGGGCTGCTGATCTTCGGGGCGGATGGCCGCCTGCAGCTCTACAACGAACGGCTGCTGGAGATGCTGGAGCTGCCGCGCGCGCTGCTGGACCGCGCGCCCACGCTCGCGGAGATCAAGCAGGTGCAGGCCCGGCGCGGCGATTTCGGCCCCGGCTACGACCGCGTGGACGAGCGCGGCCGCGCCTACGTGGAGAGCGGCGCGAGCCTGGCCGCGCCCGGGGTGTACTGGCGCAAGACCCACAGCGGCCGCACGCTGGAGGTCACCACCACCGCGCTGCCGGGCGGCAGGCTGCTGCGCAGTTTCGCGGACGTGACCTCCCACACGCGCCTGCAGGCGGAGCTGCGCCTGAGCGAGGCGCGCTTTCGCAGCCTGAGCGATCTCTCTTCCGACTGGTACTGGGAGCAGGACGCCAACTACCGCTTCGTCCATTTCGCCGGCGGCTCGGGCAACCTGCGGATGCCCCCCGCGGACATCTTCGGGCGCACGCGCTGGGAGCTGGGCGCCCTCAATTTCACCGACGCCGACTGGGCGGCGCACCGCCGCCTGCTCGATGCGCGCGAGCCCTTCCGCGACCTGGAGCTGCAGCGCCCGGGCGCCGATGGGCGCAATTACTGGGTGTCGCTGAGCGGCGTGCCGGTGTTCGGCGCGGGGGGCGCGTTCCTCGGATACCGGGGCGTGGGGCGCGACATCTCCGAGCGCAAGCGCGTCGAGGCGGAGATCGAGCGCCTGGCCTTCTTCGATGCCCTCACCGGCCTGCCCAACCGCCGCCTGCTCACCGACCGCCTGGGCCGGGCCATCGGCTCCACGGCGGATGGCACGCGGCACGGGGCGCTGCTCTTCATCGACCTGGACAACTTCAAGGACCTGAACGACACGCTGGGCCACGACATGGGCGACCGCCTGCTGGAGCAGGCCGCGCAGCGGCTGCTGGCCTGCGTGCGGCCGCAGGACACGGTGTCGCGCTTCGGCGGCGACGAATTCGTGGTGCTGGCCGAGGGCCTGCCCGGCGACGCGGGCGCCGCGCGCTCAGAGGCCGCCCGGCTGGCCCAGCACATCGTGGCCGCCCTGGGCCCGCCCTACGAGGTCGGCGGCATGGGGCACCACCACAGCACGCCGAGCATCGGGCTGGTGATGTTCGGCGCGGGGCAGGGGGCCGCGCCGGGCGTGGACGACCTGCTCAAGCATGCCGACCTGGCCATGTACCAGGCCAAGGCGGCGGGGCGCAACACCGTGCGCTTCTTCGACCCGTCCATGCAGGCCGCGGTGAGCGCCCGCGCCGCGCTCGAAACCGAGCTGCGGCAGGCCCTGCGGGCCGATGAGCTGGTGCTGCACTACCAGCCCATCGTGGACGTCGGGGGGCACATGCTCGGGGCCGAGGCGCTGGTGCGCTGGCGGCATCCGCGCCGGGGCATGGTGCTGCCCGGGGAGTTCATCCCGGTGGCCGAGCAGGGCGGCCTGATCGTGCCGCTGGGGCAGTGGGTGCTGGAGCGCGGCTGCGAGCAGCTCGTCGCCTGGGCGCGCGGCGCGGCCACGGCGCAGCTCGTGCTGTCGGTCAACGTGAGCGTGCGCCAGTTCCGCCAGCCCGACTTCGTGGACCAGGTGCTGCGGGCGCTGCGCCGCAGCGGCGCGCAGCCGAGGCTGCTCAAGATCGAGCTGACCGAGAGCCTGCTCATGGTCGATGTGGAGGAGGTCATCGCGCGCATGGATCAGCTGCGCGCGCACGGCGTGGGCTTTTCCATCGACGACTTCGGCACGGGCTATTCCTCGCTCAGCTACCTCAAGCGCCTGCCGCTCGATCAGCTCAAGATCGACCAGGGCTTCGTGCGCGACGTGCTCTCCGACCCCAACGACGCGGCCATCGTGCGTACCATCCTCGCGCTGGCGCAGAGCCTGGACCTGAGCGTGGTGGCCGAAGGGGTGGAGACCACGGGCCAGCTGCAGTTCCTGCAGCGCCACGGCTGCCATGCCTTCCAGGGGCACCTCTTCGGGCGACCCGCGCCGGCCTCGGTGCTGGAGCGCGCGCTGCGCCCCGCGCTGTGACGGCTGCGCCGCCGCAGGGGCGCGGCAGTCATTCCATTGACCTGCCTCGTGCCGCGCGGCGCACGCCCCGCGCACAATCGCGCGCATGAACCACACACGACAGCCGGTGCTCCTGATCGCCGGAGGGGGCATCGGCGGCCTGGCCGCGGCGCTGGGCGCCGGGCGCGGGGGCTGGGCCGTGGAGCTTTTCGAGCGCGCCCCCGCCTTCACCGAGGTGGGCGCGGGCGTGCAACTGGGCCCCAATGCCGTGCGGCGCCTGCAGGCCTGGGGCCTGGGCGGCGCGCTGCAGTCCGTGGCCGCCTACCCTGACCGGCTGCAGGTGCGCAGCGCCCTGCACGGCGGCGTGCTGGCCACGCTGCCGCTGGGCGAGGCCCTGCGGGCCCGCTACGGCGCGCCCTACGCCACCATCCATCGCGCCGACCTGCACGGCCTGCTGCTGGAGGCCGCGCGCGCCCAGGCCGGCGTGCGGCTGCATCCGGGCGAGACCATCGCCGGCCATGCCGAGGAGGCGCACGGCATCGTGCTGCGCACGGCGGCGGGCGACGCACCGCGCGGCGATGCCTTCATCGGCGCCGACGGGCTGCGCAGCGCCACCCGCGCGCGCCTGCTGGGCGATGCGCCCGCGCGGGTGTCGGGCCACCTGGCCTACCGCGCCGTGGTGCCGCAGGCCGCGCTGCCGCAGGGCCTGCGCACGGCGCAGGTCACCGCCTGGCTGGGGCCGGGCCTGCACGTGGTGCAGTACCCGGTGCGGCGCGGCGAGCTGATGAACGTCGTGGCCATTCGCCACGGCCGCGCGCCGGACGACCTGGACGGCTGGGACCACGCGGGCAACGCGGGCGACCTCGAATCGGCGCTGCGCGGCGCCTGCGCGGCGCTGCAGGACGTGGTGCGCGCCGTGCCGCACGCGGGCGCGGGCTGGCGCCTCTGGCCGCTGTGCGACCGCCCGCCCGTGGGGGGGCCGCAGGAGATGGCCCGGGGCCGCGTGGCCCTGCTGGGCGACGCGGCCCACCCCATGCGGCCGTACCTGGCCCAGGGCGCGGGCATGGCGATCGAGGATGCCGCCGTGCTGCAGCAGGTGCTGGCCGGCGCGGGCGCGGGCGCGGGCGCGGACGTGCCCGGGCGCCTGCGGCACTATGCCGGGCAGCGCTGGCGGCGCAATGCGCGCGTGCAGGCCCGCGCCGAGCGCAACGGCCGCATCTTCCACGCGGCGGGCCCGGTGCGCTGGGCCCGCGACGCCGCGCTGCGCCTGCTGGGCGAGCGGCTGCTGGACCAGCCCTGGCTTTATCGGGAGCCGGCGGACGGGCCGGCCGCGCCCGGCGGCGCCGGCAGCAGCCGGTAGGCCAGCGCGCCGGCCGCCAGCAGCCCGGCGATGGTGAGCAGCACCGCCGCATACGGGTCGGCGCCGCGCGCCGCGGCCACCGATGCGGCCAGGCCCGTCACCCACTGCACCAGCGCCACGCCGAGGAACATCGCCATGGTGAACACCGACATCGCGCGCCCGGTCATGGCGGGCGGGTAGGCCGAGCGCACGTCGGCGTACTGCAGCACCAGGGCGCCCGAGAGCACGCCCACCGCGATCGCGCCGGCCACGTCCGCGCGGGCGCTGTGCAGCGCCCCCATGGCCAGGAAGATCGCCGCGATCAGCAGCGTGGCGCCGATGATCCAGCGCCGGCGGCGCGCGGGGCCGGGGTCGAGCCGGCCGAAGGCGGCGGGGCCGAAGAGCGACACCAGCGACACCAGCAGCGCCACGTTGCCGCTCTCCACCAGCGAGAAGCCGTGCCGCCCGATCAGCAGCGGCCCCAGCCACAGGCCGCGCAGCGCGAGGAAGGCCGCATAGGTCACCAGGCCCAGCAGCAGGATGCCCGGCGTGTGCGGCAGCAGGAAAAGCGCGCCGAAGCCGCGCATCGCCGCGCCCGGCGATTCGCGCGGCGGCGCGTCCTTCGCATGCGTTGCGGGCTCGCGCACGCGCCAGGCGATCAGCAGCCAGGCCGCGGCCGCCAGCCCCGCCAGCACGCCGAAGCCCGCACGCCAGGAGGTGCACTCCACCAGCCACGCCAGCGGCGTGCCGGTGAACAGCATGCCCAGCCCGCCCACGCCCAGCGCCACGCCCGAGACGAACGCGAAGCGCCGCGCCGGAAAGTGCCGCGCGATGAACACCGTGCACGCCAGGAAGGCCGGCGCGCAGCCCACGCCGATCAGCGCCTGCCCGGCCAGCACGGCGCCATGGCCCGGTGCCAGCGCGGACAGCAGCGCTCCCGCGACCGCGAGCGGAAACACCGCGAGCACCGTGCGCCGCACGCCGAAGAGATCGATGCCCACGCCCATGAAGAGCTGCATGGTGCCGAACGCGAAGGCGAAGGTGCCCGCGAACACGCCCAGCGCCTGCGCGGAGAGGCCGAACTCCGCCTGCAGCCCCGTGGCGATGATGGCCGTGACCGTGCGGAACGCCTGGCTGAGCGCGAAGCCCGAGACCAGCGCGAGCAGCATGGCCCAGGGGGCGCCCGAGTCCGGAGGCGCGGCTGTTTCGACAGGGGGCTGGCGAGTGGAGTGCATGGCGGCGGAGGGCGTGCGGACGGCCTCGCCGCGGCTGCGGCGAGGCTCCGGCATTCTCGGCTTTTAGCCGCACGTGCGCAGTCCCCCAGGGCGCATGGAACCGGCGCGGCGCCACCCGTCAGAAGGCCGCTCAGGCGGGCTTCAGAGACTCGTCCTCAGCTTCCAGATCTCGGGGAACAGCACCACGTCCAGCATGCGGCGCAGATAGCTCACCCCGCCCGTGCCGCCCGTGCCGCGCTTGAAGCCGATCACGCGCTCCACCGTGGTCACGTGGCGGAAGCGCCAGAGGCGGAAGGCGTCCTCCAGGTCGGTGAGCTTCTCGCCGATCTGGTAGAGGTCCCAGTGGCGCGCCGTGTCGCGGTACACGGCCAGCCAGGCCTGCTCCACCGCGTCGCTCTCCGCATAGGGCTGGGTCCAGTCGCGCTGCGTGTGGCTGGCGGGCACATGAAGGCCCCGGCGCGCCAGCAGGCGCAGCACCTCATCGTAGAGCGAGGGGGCCTCGTAGGCGGCCTGCACGCGCGCGAGCAGGTCGGGGCGGTGCGCATGCGGCCGGAGCATGGCCGCGTTCTTGTTGCCCAGCGCGAACTCGATGCAGCGGTACTGGTAGCTCTGGAAGCCGCTGGACTGCGCCAGGTAGGGGCGGATGGCGCTGTACTCGGGCGGCGTCATCGTGGCCAGCACGTCCCAGGCGTGCACGAGCTGCTCCATGATCTTGGACACGCGCGCGAGCATCTTGAAGGCCGGCGGCAGGTCGTCCCGCGCCACGTGGGCGATGGCTGCCTGCAGCTCGTGCAGCATGAGCTTCATCCACAGCTCGCTGGTCTGGTGCTGCACGATGAACAGCATCTCGTTGTGGTTGGGCGAGAGGGGCGACTGCGCGCTCAGGATCGCGTCGAGCTGCAGGTAGTCGCCATAGCTCATGTCGCGGCTGAAGTCGAGCTGGGCGCGCTCTTCGTGCACGATGGCTTCGGGCTGGGGGGCTGCGGTGGTGGCGGCTTGCGGGGCGTGGGGGCACATGGGGGGCGGTCTCCGGCCGGTTCAGGTCACGGCATGTTGTTGGTTGAATTCGGGGCGGCGCCATTCGCCGCTCTCCAGCACCGTGCGCAGGTGCTCCACGGCGTTCCAGACGTCCTCGTGGCCGAGGTAGAGCGGCGTGAAGCCGAAGCGCAGGATGTCCTTGTGCGGGCCCTGGCCGCCGTCGCCCTTGCGGAAGTCGCCGATCACGCCGCGCGCGATCAGCGCCTGCACGATGGCGTAGGCGCCGCTGCCCCGGCCGTCCACGCCCTGGCCTTCGTCGCGCGTCAGGCAGACCTGGGAGCCGCGCTGCGCATGCCCGCGCGGCGTGGCCAGGCCCAGGCCGTGGCCCGCGCAGCGCTCCTCCACCAATCGAATGAACAGGTCCGTGAGGGCCAGCGACTTCGCGCGCAGCGCCGCCATGCCGCCCAGCGGCCCGGCCGCGGTGAACACGTCCAGCCCGCACTGCAGGGCCGACAGACTGATGATGGGCTGCGTGCCGCAGAGGTAGCGCGCGATGCCCTGGGCCGGCTGGTAGCCGGGCGTGAAGGCGAACGGCGCCGCGTGGCCCCACCAGCCCGACAGCGGCTGCCAGAATCGGTCCGCGTGGCGCGGGTGCACCCACGCGAAGGCGGGCGCGCCGGGGCCGCCGTTGAGGTACTTGTAGCCGCAGCCGATCGAGAAATCCGCCTGCGCGCCGCGCAGGTCCACCGGCACCGCGCCCGCGCTGTGCGCCAGGTCCCACACGCAGAGGATGCCCCGGGCATGCGCGTCGGCGGTGACCGCTGCCATGTTGTGCATCGCGCCCGTGCGGTAGTTGACGTGGGTGAGCATCAGCACGGCCACGTCGCCCGTGAGCGCGGCGGCGATGTCCTCGGGCTCCACCAGCACCAGCTCCAGGCCGCGCTCCCGGCACAGGCCTTCGGCGATGTAGAGATCGGTGGGGAAGTTGCTGCGCTCGCTCACCACGCGGCGGCGCGCGGGTGCGTCCTCGCGGGCGATGTTCAGCGCGGCGCTCAGCACCTTGTAGAGATTGACGGAGGTGCTGTCGGTGCACACCACCTCGCCGGCGCCCGCGCCGATCAGCGGCGCGAGCTGGTCGCCCAGGCGCTGCGGCAGGTCGAACCAGCGGGCGTCGTTCCACGAGCGGATCAGGTCCGTGCCCCACTCGCGCGCCACCACGTCGGCGATGCGCGCGGGCGCGGCCCGGGGCATCACGCCCAGGGAATTGCCGTCGAGGTAGATCACGCCCTCGGGCAGCAGGAAGTGGTCGCGCAGCGGGCGCAGCGGGTCTTGCGCATCGAGGGCGCGGCAGTCGTCCAGGGTGGTCATGGCAGGGGATTGCTATTAAATGTGTAGCTAACTTCGCAGCGGATACGGCGACATGGAGGCCCAAAGGCCGAGAAAAGGGCCTTCAGGGCGCCCGGGGCTCAGTCCAGGGCCCGCAGCACGGCACGCACGGGCGAGGCATCGGCGGTGGTGAGCTTCAGGGGCAGGGCGATGAGTTCGTAGTCGCCCTCGGGCACGGCGTCGAGCACGAGGTTCTCCAGCACCCGCAGGCCGCGCCGGCGGATCACCTGGTGGCTCTCCAGCGCCTTGCTCTCGGCCGGGTCGATGCTGGCGGTGTCGATGCCCACCAGCACCACGCCCCGGTCGGCCAGGCGCTCGATGGTCTCGGGCGCATAGGCGGCCAGCGCGCCGTCCCAGCGGTCCACGGGCATGCGCCCGTAGGTGCGCACCAGCACGCGCGGGGGCAGGGGGGCGCCGCCGTCCACGGCGTGCGCGAGGTGCTCCCACCCGATGAGAGGGCCCCGGCCGATCGCGTGGATGACCCGGCAGGGCCCGAGGAAGGCGTCCAGCGCGACGTTGCCGATGGCGGCGCCCTGGGGGTCGTAGTGCAGCGGGGCGTCGGCATGCGAGCCCACGTGCGGCGAGAGGGTGACCGCGCTCACGTTCACCGGGCACTGCGGGCCGATGGTGGCGCACCACTGTTGCGAATAGGGCGTGTCGCCCGGGAACACCGGGCTGCCGGCGTGCACCGGCGCGGAAATGTCCCACAGCGTGCGGGTAGCGGTCATAGGCTGTCTCCTCCCTCCAAAGGCGGCTTCGAACCGCTATGGGGCGCATCCTAGGCACACGGGTGGGGTATGGTGTCGTTTAATCCTGACAAGCCTGAAAATTGGATAAATCTTCCGATTTGCTGGAAAAAGGAAAAAACCTATGCAAGCCGACCTCGATCGCACCGACCGGCAGCTCCTGGCGGCCCTGCAGGACGACGCGCGCCTCACCTCGGGCGAGCTGGCGCAGATGGCGCACCTCTCGCAGTCGCCCTGCTGGCGGCGCGTCAAGCGCCTGGAGGACGACGGCGTCATCGCCGGCTACCACGCGGCCCTGGACCGCCGCGCACTGGGGCTGGGCGTGCTGGTGTTCGTGATGGTGGGCATCGACCGGCAGACCGAGGCGTCCTCCCGGCCGTTCGAGGACGCCGTCCGCGCGATCCCCGAGGTGGTGATGTTCCACGGCATCTCCGGGCCCGAGGATTTCATGCTCGTGGTGGTGGCCCGCGACCTGGATGCGTATTCCGAGCTGCTGCAGGGCCGGCTGCACCGCCTGCCCGGCGTGCGCCACGTGCACAGCTATTTCTCGCTGCAGGAATTCAAGGGGCGCATCGGCGGGCTGCCGGTGCCCGGCTGACCTTGGCCGGGCCCGCGCGGGCCCGCGGTCCGGTCAGAACACCACGGAGTCCGCCAGCGGCTCCAGGCCGTGGCGCCTGCGCGCGCGGGCGCAGGCTTCGCCGCCGGCCTCGAACTCGCGGCAGGGGGAGGGGCGCCATTCGTAGATGCCGCAGGCCGCCCGGGCGCCCACGCGGCCGGTGAGCGCCGCGCAGCGCGGCGCGGCGTGGTCGGTGCCCCGCATGCGGCGCAGCCCGTCGTTCACCTCCACCACGAGGCCCCCCGGGACGCTGCCACCCATCTCCTCCGATTCGTGCACCGAGAAATCGACGCGGAAACTCGCGCAGCAGGCGCCGCACGTCAGGCAGGGATGGAGGCTCATGGACAAGGTGGCTGGCGGTGGCGGGCTGGGCGCGATTGTGCCGCGCCCCGCGCGGCGGCGGCCCGGCGACAGAAATGCCCGGTCCGCAGAACCTTTGCGGGCTGCCCGGGTCTGTGATCCATCACAAGGCCCTCGAAGGCCGGGTGGATAGAATGAAAATTAATATCATTTCCAACAATATCCCATGAAAATGTCAGAAGGAGTGATGGGGCCCGCCGTGGCCCGTCCGTCCGCCATGACCGATCTCGTCGGCCTCGACCGGCTGCCGCGCGGCACGCCGGCCTGCGTGATGGAGCTGCAGCCCGCGAGCGACGAGCGCGAGCAGGCCATCCTCCAGCGCCTCATGGAAATCGGCTTCCTGCCCGGCGAGCCCGTGCGCGTGGTGGCCAGCGGCTTCCCTGGGGGCGATCCGATCGCCGTGCGCATCGGCCAGGCCACCTTCGCGCTGCGGCGCCATGAAGCCGCGCTGGTGCGCGTGCGGCCCGGGGAGGGCGTGGCATGAGCGCCGCATCGCCCCTGCGCATCGCCCTGCTGGGCAACCCCAACTGCGGCAAGACCGCGCTCTTCAACCTGCTGACCGGCGCGCGCCAGAAGGTCGCCAACTATGCCGGCGTCACCGTGGAGCGCAAGGAAGGGCACCTGCAGACCGCGGGCGGGCGCCGCGTGCGCGTGCTCGACCTGCCGGGCGCCTACAGCCTGAACGCCCACAGCCTCGACGAGGCCGTCACGCGCGACATCGTCACCGGCCGCCGCCCGGGCGAGGCGGTGCCCGACCTGCTGGTGTGCGTGACCGATGCCACCCACCTGCGGCTCAACCTGCGGCTCGTACTGGAGGCCCGCGCGCTGGGCCTGCCCATGCTGCTCGTGCTCAACATGAGCGACATGGCCGAGCGCCAGGGCATCGCGATCGATCGCGAGGCGCTGTCGCGGGAACTCGGCATGCCCGTGATCGCCACCGTGGGCGTGCGCAGCGACGGCGCGCGCGAGCTGCTGGGCTGGCTCGACACGGCCGCCCTGCCGTCCACGCCCGCGGCGGCGGGCGATGCGCCCGGCGCCACGGGCGCTGCCGAGCGCGCCATGCGCCAGCACCAGGAGGTGCGCCGCATCATGTCCGTGGCCGTGCGCGAGCCCGCCGCCAGCCTGCGCGCCGACGACCGCATCGATGCCGTCGTGCTGCACCCGCTCTGGGGCCTGCTGCTGCTGGCCGCCACGCTGTTCCTGATGTTCCAGGCCGTGTTCAGCTGGGCCGAGGCGCCCAAGGGCCTCATCGAGGACGGCGTGGCCGCGCTCTCGGGCTGGGTCAACGCGCACATGGGCGACGGGCCGCTGCGCAGCCTGCTCACCGACGGCATCCTGGCCGGCACGGGCGGGGTGCTGGTCTTCCTGCCGCAGATCCTGATCCTGTTCTTCTTCATCCTCGCGCTGGAGGATTCGGGCTACCTGCCGCGCGCGGCCTTCCTGCTCGACCGCGTGATGGGCACGGTGGGGCTGTCGGGGCGCTCGTTCATCCCGCTGCTCTCCAGCTTCGCGTGCGCCGTGCCGGGCGTGATGGCCACGCGTTCCATCACCCACTGGCGCGACCGGCTCGTCACCATCATGATCGCGCCGCTCATGACCTGCTCGGCGCGCCTGCCGGTCTATGCGCTGCTCATCGGCGCCTTCATCCCCGAGCGCACGGTGGCGGGCGTGTTCAACCTGCAGGGGCTGGTGCTGTTCGCGCTCTACTTCGGCGGCATCGCGAGCGCCATGGCCGTGGCCGCCGTGGCCAAGCTCGCGCGCCGCCAGCAGGGCGCCACGCCGCTGCTGATGGAGCTGCCCGCCTACCGCTGGCCCAGCCCGCGCGGCCTGGCGCAGGGCCTCTACGAGCGCGCCATGATCTTCCTCAAGCGCGTGGGCGGCATCATCCTGGCCGTCACCATCCTGCTGTGGTTCCTCTCCAGCTACCCGGCGCCGCCCGACGGCGCCACCGGTGCGGCCATCCAGTACAGCCTGGCCGGGCGCATCGGTGCGCTGCTGCAGCCGCTGGTGGCGCCGATCGGCTTCAACTGGCAGATCGCCATCGCGCTCATCCCCGGCATGGCCGCGCGCGAGGTGGCGGTGAGCGCGCTGGGCACGGTCTATGCGCTGTCGGCCACCGGCGAGGAAGCCGCCGCGCAGCTGGGCACGCTGATCGCCGGCACGTGGTCTTTGGCCACCGCGCTGTCGCTGCTGGCGTGGTTCGTGTTCGCGCCGCAGTGCATCTCCACCATCGCCGCCGTGCGGCGTGAAACCAACAGCTGGCGCTATCCGCTGCTCATGGCGGGATACCTCTTCGCGCTGGCCTACGCCGCGAGTTTCGTCACCTACCGCGTGGCGCTCGCGCTCACCTCCGGAGGTTGAAGGACATGGCTCAGGAATGGATCGTCGTGGCCATCGTGGCGGTGGCTGCCGCCTATCTGGCATGGAAGTGGATGCCCGCGCGCTGGCGCGGGCGCCTGGGGGCGGTGCACCCGGCGCTGGCCGAATCGTCCGGCTGCGGTGGATGCAGCAGCTGCGGCAGCGGCGCGGCGGGTGGCTGCGCCACCACGGGGGCCGGCGGCGATGCGGCGCGGCCGGTGTCCATCGTGCGTCCGGGCCCCTCGGGAGCGCCGCGGAACTGAAGCCGCGCCCGGCCGTCCCCGGCCGGGCGCGTCAGATGTCCACCACCAGCCCGCCCTCCTCGGCCAGGGCGGCCGCCTGGGCCAGGGAGATGCGGGCCTTGCGGAACTTCGGGTTGTTCCACAGGGGCAGGCCGGAGATCTCGGTGGCGCCCAGGTCCGCCAAGGAGAAATCGGCGTTGTCCACGCGGGCGTCGCGCAGGCTGCCCCCCACGAAGACGGCCTGGCGGAAATCGCATTGCGAAAGGTCCGCCTCCGCGAAGTTGACCTCTTCGATCCGCGCCTTGCGAAAGCCCATGCCGCGCAGGTGGGCGGCGAAGAGCTGCGAGCGGTTGAACACCACGCCCGAGCCTTTCACATTGCCGAAATGCGCGCCGGTCAGCTTGGATTCGATGAAGCGCGCGTCATCGATCACCGCGTTCTGCCAGCGGGTGTTGCCGAGGTTGCAGGCCTGGAATTCCGCCGCGTCCGCGCGGGCGCTGCGGAAATCCGCGCGCGCGGCATCGCAGTGGAACCAGCGGCTGGCGCCCAGGTCGCAGGCCACGAGGTTCGCGTCCTGGAGATGGCATTCCGAGAAGATGCAGCCTGCCAGCGTCAGGTGGCTCATGTCCACGCCTTCGAAGCGGCAGCGCTCGAAGAGCAGCGGCGCGGTCTCCTCGGCCAGGCACTGCGCCAGCCGCTCGCGGGTGAAGCTTTCGTCATGGAAGGCGGTGCCTTGGTGGGTGGAGGGGCGCGCAGAGGCCGTGGGCGACGTCATGGAAGAAGGGGCAGCAAATGGGAGGACGGAAATTCTCCCCGGCCTGACCCTGCCGTGGGCCAAAGGGAACGCACGGAGATGGGACTCTCGGGCACCCGTTTGTCATTTCGCCGCAGTTGTGAACAAAGCGGCCGTCCCGCGCGGCGCGGGCCGGGCGGCATCCTTCGCCCCGGGCGGCGGTGCCGTGGTCAGAACGGGTGGCCCCGGCCCAGCGTCTCCAGCGCGTGGCGCAGGTTCAGGCGGGCCTGAGCCTCGCAGCGGTCGCCGAACCACCGGGTGGCATACACCGAAGGGCGGTCCAGGAAGGACTGCAGGACCGCGCAGCGGCCCGCGCAGTAGCGCGGCCAGCGCACGAAGCGGTATTCGCGGCGCACGTTCCGCTCGAACTCCGCGTATGCCCCGGGGGGCTGGCCGAGGATGGCGAGGTCGATGTCCACCACCCAGCGGGCGTCGCCCTCGATCGGGCTGGCGGGCGCATGGCGCGTGGCCAGGATGTGCCGCTCCACCGTGTCCACCAGGGTGGGGGCGAAGCCCTGGGCCTGCAGGAAGCGGCATGCCCACCGGGCGCTGCGCTCCTCGTTGCGGCGCGACCAGGGCCAGTAGACGGCATCGTGGAACCAGAGCGCGAGGGCGACGGCCTGCGGATCGGCCATGGCCTGCGAGGGGGGCGCCGCGCGCGCGGCCTCGAAATGGTCGAGGCAGGCCTGCAGGTGGCGGGTGCCGTGGTAGGCGCGCGGCCACAGGGACCAGTGGCGCAGCAGGCGCCGCCCCTGCGCCATCCAGGCTGGGCCTTCGCGCCCGAGCTGCCGGCCCAGCGCCGCCCAGCGGGCCAGGAGGGCGTCGCGGTCCGGGGCCATGGAGCGAAGGGAAGAGGCCGCGTCAGGCGACGCGGCCGAGCAGCAGGTACTCCATCAGAGCCTTCTGCACGTGCATGCGGTTCTCGGCCTCGTCCCACACCACGGACTGCGGGCCGTCGATCACGTCGGCCTCCACCTCCTCGCCGCGGTGCGCGGGCAGGCAGTGCATGAAGAGCGCATCGGGCCGGGCGGCGGCCATCATCTCGGCATCGACGCACCAGTCGGCGAAGGCCTTCTTGCGCGCCTCGTTCTCGGCCTCGTAGCCCATGCTGGTCCACACGTCGGTGGTGATGAGGTCGGCGCCCCGGCAGGCCTCGATCGGGTCCTGGAACACCTTGTAGTGCGAGCCGGCCGCCACGCCGGCGACCCGGCTGTCCACCTCGTAGCCCGAGGGCGTGCTCACGTGCACCGTGAAGCCCAGCAGCTCGGCGGCCTGCAGCCAGGTGTTGGCCATGTTGTTGCCATCGCCCACCCAGGCCACGGTCTTGCCCTGGATGGAGCCGCGGTGCTCGATGAAGGTGAAGATGTCGGCCAGGATCTGGCAGGGGTGGAACTCGTTGGTCAGGCCGTTGATGACCGGCACGCGCGAGTGCGCCGCGAAGCGCTCGATCTTGGTCTGCTCGTAGGTGCGGATCATCACCAGGTCCACCATGCGGCTGATGACCTTGGCGCTGTCCTCGATGGGCTCGGCGCGGCCGAGCTGGCTGTCGCCCGTGGTCAGGTGCACCACGCTGCCGCCGAGCTGGTACATGCCGGCCTCGAAGCTCACGCGCGTGCGGGTGCTGGCCTTCTCGAAGATCATCGCTAGCGTGCGGTCGGAGAGCGGGTGGTGCTTCTCGTAGTTCTTGAACTTCGCCTTGATGAACGCGGCGCGCTCCAGCAGGTAGGCGTATTCGTCTGCGGCGAGGTCCTTGAATTGCAGGTAATGCTTCATGGGCGCAGGGGCTTTCATTCGGCCAGGAAGGCCTTGACCAGGGGGGCGAGCAGGGACACGATCTCGTCGGCCTCCGCACGCGTGAGGATGAGCGCCGGCACCATGCGGATCACGCTGTCGGCCGTCACCGAGAGCAGCAGGCCGGCCTCGGCCGCGCGGCCCACGAGCACGCCGCAGGGGCGGTCGAGCTCGATGCCCAGCATCAGGCCCTGGCCGCGGATCTCCTTCACGCCGGGCAGGCCGCCCAGCTCGCGCTCCAGTGCCGTCCTCAGGTGGGCGCCCACGTCGGCGGCGTTCTGCAGGAGGTTGTCTTCCTCCATGATGCGGATGGTCTCGTTGCCGGCGCGCATGGCCAGCGGATTGCCGCCGAAAGTGGTGCCGTGGTTGCCGGGGCTGAAGATGTGCGCGGCCCGGGGGCCGGCCACGACGGCGCCGATCGGCACGCCCGAGCCCAGGCCCTTGGCGAGCGGCATCACGTCGGGCACGATGCCGGCCCACTGGTGCGCGAACCATTTGCCCGTGCGGCCCATGCCGCACTGCACCTCGTCGATCATCATCAGCCAGCCGCGCTCGTCGCAGAGCCGGCGCAGCTGCTGCAGGTAGTCGATGCGCATCGGGTTCACGCCGCCCTCGCCCTGGATGGTCTCGAAGAACACGGCCACCACGTTGGCGTTGCCCTCGGTGGCCTTGCGGATGGCCTCGATGTTGTTCATCGGCACGCGGATGAAGCCCTCCACCAGCGGCCCGAAGCCGGCCTGCACCTTCGGGTTGCCGGTGGCCGAGAGCGTGGCGATCGAGCGGCCGTGGAAGGCCTTCTCGTAGACCACGATCTGCGGGTTCTCGATGCCCTTGTCGTGGCCGTACTTGCGCGCGAGCTTGATGGCCGCCTCGTTGGCCTCCAGGCCCGAGTTGCAGAAGAACGCGTTGGTCATGCCCGAGCGCTCCACCAGCTTCGCGGCGAGCTGCTCCTGCAGCGGCACGTGGTAGTAGTTGGAGCTGTGGATCAGCCGGGCGATCTGCTCCTGCAGCGCGGGCACGAGCTTGGGGTGGTTGTGGCCGAGCGTGTTCACGGCGATGCCGCCCAGGGCATCCAGGTACTGCTTGCCGTTCACGTCCCACACCCGGCTGCCCTCTCCGCGTTCGAGCGCGATCGGCAGGCGGCCGTAGGTGTTCATCACGTGGGGCGAGGCGGGCTGGGCGGAAGCGCTCATGCGGGGTCTCCAGAAAGACGGTCGAGGCGGATCGGAAAAGAGTGCGCCGGCCCGGGGAGACCGGCCGGCGCGCGGAAGCACGATTCTAGGTGCAGGGCATGGCGAGGCCATTGCCGATTGCGCATCACAGCCATGCGTGCCGGACGCGGCCCAGGGGTCTTTGAAGGGGGTAGCTCTTATATAAGAGTTAGAATGCCGGGCGGTAGCGCCATGCGGCGATCCTGCGGCGAATTTCCTCCAACGACCCCCCGATCCCGATGGTTTCCCCCAGTTCCAAAGAAGTCTTCATCCAAGGCGTCACCCAAGACGGGAAAACCTTTCGCCCCAGCGACTGGGCCGAGCGACTGGCCGGCGTGATGAGCCAGTTCCGCCCGGGCGGTGCGCGTCCGGGCAGCCACCTGAGCTATTCCCCCTGGTGCGTTCCCACCACCATGAACGGCGTGAAGTGCGTCGTCATCCACCGCGACCTGCAGGCCCACGAGCCGATGGCCTGGGATTTCGTGATGAACTTCGCGCGCGACAACGGCCTGCAGGTGGCCGAGGCCTGCCTGCTGCCTGACGGCAATCCGCCCGCCGGCAAGCCCTGAATCGCCCGGCGGCCGCGCCGGACACTCACCCTTCCTTCCCCTTCACCCTGCCGATGGCGGGCCATCGGCACCGGCGCGGAACCCGCGGCGCCGGTCGTGTGGCTGCGGGCGCCGTGCAAGAGGGTCTGCAGGCGGGCCGGAGGCGGCCCCCCCGGCAGGAAACGAACCGGACTGAAAGCCCGGCCCTGTGCGGTCAAAGCGCCTGCATTTCCTTGTTCAACTGGCGCGGTGCGCTAGGTGCCGCCGGTGCGGCGCTCTCGGCGCCAGCCTGCGGCGCGGCGGGCCGTGACAGATCCGCCGGAACATCGAGGTAGGGCAGATGCAGCGCCGTGCTGGTCATGCGGCGGATCTCGTTCGTCAGGGCGGGGCTCTCGTTGATCTTGCGACCGTACGAGGGGACGATCTGCTTCAGGCGCGGCTTCCAGGCGGCATCGGTCATCTGCTGCGGGAAGGCTTTCGCCATCAGGTTCAGCATGATGTGCGGCGCGGTGGAGGCGCCCGGGGAGGCGCCCATGAGCGCGGCGATGGTGCCGTCGCTGTCGGTCACGATCTCGGTGCCGAACTGCAGCACCGCGCCTTTCACGGGGTCGCGCTTGATCACCTGCACCCGCTGTCCGGCCGTCACGAGCTTCCAGTCCTCGCGCTTGGCGTGGGGGAAATACTCCAGCAGCACCTTGTGGCGGTCTTCGTCGGTCAGTTCGGCCTGCTGCACCAGGTACTTGACCAGGTCGAGGTTGTGGATGCCCACGCGCAGCATGCCGGCAAGGTTGTCGTGCGTCACGGAGGCGAACAGGTCGAACCACGAGCCGTTCTTGAGGAATTTCGTGGTGGCCAGCGCGAAGGGGCCGAAGAGCACCACCGGCTTGCCGTCCATGTTGCGCGCATCCAGATGGGGCACCGACATCGGCGGGGAGCCGGTCGAGGCGATGCCGTAGGCCTTCACGTCGTGGCGTGCGGTGATGTCCGGATTCTCGATCGCGAGGAACTGGCCGCCCACGGGAAAGCCGGCGTAGTCCTTCGACTCCGGGATGCCGGAGGCCTGCAGCAGCTTGAGCGCCGCGCCGCCCGCGCCCACGAAGACGAACTTGGCCTTGACGGTCTTTTCCTTGCCGCCCTCGGCGAGCTGGGCCACGGTGACGTTCCAGGTCTTGTCGGCGTTCTGGCGCAGCGCGCGCACCTCGTGCTGAAGGCTCAGCGTGAAGTGGGGGCTCTTGCGCAGGCCGGCCATGAGCTGGTTGGTCACCGCGCCGTAGTTCACATCGGTGCCCAGGGGCATGTAGGTGGCGGCCACCTTCTGGCCCGGATCACGGCCTTCGATCATCAGGGGCGCCCATTGGCGGATCTGTGCCTGGTCCTCCGAGTACTGCATACCGTAGAAGAGCGGGTTCTGCACGAGTGCCGCATGGCGCTTGCGGAGGTAGGCAATGTTGTCGTCGCCCCAGACGAAGCTCATGTGCGGCGTCGGGTTGATGAAGGTCCCGGGCGCCTGCATGCTGCCGCGGCCGATCTGGTGCGCCCAGAACTGGCGCGACACCTCGAACTGCTCGGCGATGCCCACGGCCCGCACGGTTTCGATGGAGCCATCGGGCAGCTGCGGCGTGTAGTTCAGCTCGGCGAAGCCCGAATGGCCGGTGCCGGCGTTGTTCCAGCCGTTGGAGCTTTCCAGGGCCACGCCGTCCAGGCGCTCGAACACTTCGATCTTCCAGTCGGGCTGCAGCTCCTGCAGGTAGGTGGCGAGCGTGGTGCTCATCACGCCGGCGCCGACCATCACCACATCGATGGGCTGCTCGTTTTCGGCGGGGGGCACGGAGCGGGGGAAAAGAGGCCAGTACAGGAACAGTACCGCGGCCAGAACCAGCGCCAGCAGGGCGCCGAACAAGGCTTTGATCGACTTTTTCATGGATCTCGGATGGCTGGGCGTGAAAAAAAGCCTGCTGGCAGGGCCGCAGGCTTTGCTCGCTTATCAAAAAACAATGTTTTACGACAGAGGGATTGTCCCATCAAGCAAAGACCTTCCGCCAGATCAAAGTTTGCAAAGCCGATTCGTGGTAGCCGCCTCCGGCCTGCATGCCCGGAGCCGCCACCCGGCAGAAACGAAAAAACCGCCCGAAGGCGGTTTTTCGCTTTGCTGACAGCGCACCCGTTGCAAACGGCGGACGGCGGGGCCGCCCGGGCTGTTGCCTGAAGAGGGTCAGGCGGCCAGTGCCAGGGCCTTGACCTTGGCGGACAGGCGGCTCTTGTCGCGAGCAGCCTTGTTCTTGTGGAAGATGCCCTTGTCGGCGATGGTGTCGACGACGGACTGCATCTTGGCGAACAGTTCGGAGGCCTTCGTCTTGTCGCCGGCCAGGACGGCCTTCTCGACGTTCTTGACGGCGGTGCGGTACTTGGAGCGCAGCGAGGTGTTGGCTGCGTTCAGCTTCACGTCCTGGCGGGCGCGCTTGCGGCCGGAGGCGAGGCGGGGGTTCTTTTTCTTGGGCTTGGCAGATGCCATGGTGTGTTCCTTAGGTGTCTGAGGATGATGTCAGCAAAGCCGGCGATTATAGCGCAGCGTCTTTCCGGGGCATTCGCCGGCCCGGGCGCCGGCGGGCCGGGGGGGCGCAGCGCATACACTCGCGCCGTGTCCCTGTTCAAAGCCGCCTCCACCGTCTCCCTGCTGACCCTGGCGTCCCGCGTGACGGGCCTGATGCGCGATCTGCTGATGGCGTCGATGTTCGGGGCCAATGCGCTCACCGACGCCTTCAACGTCGCGTTCCGCATCCCCAACCTGTTCCGCCGCCTCTTCGCCGAGGGGGCGTTCAGCCAGGCGTTCGTGCCCGTGCTGGCCGCGCACAAGGCCCGGCATGGCGACGACGCCACGCGCGGCCTCATCGCCAGCGTGGCCACCGCGCTGTTCTGGGTGCTGCTGGCCACCTGCGCGGCGGGTGTCCTGGGCGCGCCGCTGCTGGTGTGGCTGCTCGCGAGCGGCCTGCGGCAGAGCCCCGAGGGCTACGATGCCGCCGTCGTAATGACGCGCTGGATGTTCCCCTACATCGGATTCATGTCGCTGGTGGCCCTCTCGGCCGGCGTGCTCAACACCTGGAAGCGCTTCGCCGTGCCCGCGGCCACGCCGGTGCTGCTGAACCTGTGCATGATCGCCGCCGCCTGGCTGGGCGCGCCGCAGCTCGCGGCGCGCGGCATCGAGCCCATCTACGCGATGGCCGGCGGCGTGATGCTGGGCGGCATCACCCAGCTGGCCGTGCAGTTGCCGGCCCTGCACCGCCTGCGGCTTCTGCCCCGCATCGGCATTGCGCCCTCGGCCATCCTCTCGGCGTGGCGCGATCCCGGCGTGCGCCGCATCCTGACGCTGATGGGCCCGGCGCTGCTGGGCGTGGGCGTGGCCCAGATCTCGCTGATGATCAACACCCAGATCGCCTCGTACCTGGCGCCGGGCAGCGTCACGTGGCTCTTCTATGCCGACCGGCTCATGGAGTTCCCCACCTCGCTGCTGGGCGTGGCCCTGGGGGTGGTGCTCACTCCGCAGCTCGCGGCGGCGCGCGCGGCGGGCGATGCGGAGCGCTATTCCGCCATGCTGGACTGGGGCCTGCGCATCGTGGTGGTGCTGTCGGTGCCCTGCGCGGTCGGGCTGCTCACGTTCGCGCAGCCGCTGGTGGCCACGCTGTTCCACCACGGCGCGCTGCACGACGGCGACGTGGCGCAGATCGCGTTGGCGCTCGCGGGGTATGGAGTGGGCCTGCTGGGGCTGGTGGCGATCAAGGTGCTGGCGCCGGGCTACTACGCCAGCCAGGACATCCGCACCCCCGTGCGCATCGCGGTGGTGGTGCTGGTCGTCACGCAGGTGCTCAATGCCGTGCTCGTGCCCATGCTCGACCATGCGGGGCTGGCGCTCTCGATCGGGCTGGGGGCGCTGGTCAATGCGCTCTGGCTGCTGATCGGGCTGCTGCGGCGCGGGAGTTTCCAGCCACGGCCCGGCTGGGGCCGGCTGCTGCTGCAGGTGGTGGCGGCCAGCGCGCTGCTGGCGATCTTCCTGATCTGGGGCGCGCGGCATTTCGACTGGATCGCGCTGCGCGCCCATGAGGCGCAGCGCGCGGGCTGGCTCGCGCTGCTGCTGCTGGGTGCCATGGCGCTGTATTTCGGCGCGCTGTGGGCGGCGGGCCTGAAGCTGCGCCTGTTGCTGCGGCGCTGAACGGGCGCTGCCATTCCTTTTCTTTTTCCTTTCCATTCCCAGGCGTTTTTATCCCCTTGCGCGCCATGCCGTCCGCTTGACGCACCACGCACCCGCCCGTACAACCCCTGGCATGGTCCTGAGCTATTCCCTTCCCACGCCGCTCGAATATTTCACCTCGCTGGTGCAAAGCGACGAGCAGTTTCCGTTGCTGGAGGCTGCTGCGTGCATCGCCCATGACGAGTATCCCGAGTTCGACGTGCAGCAATTGCTCGGCGACGTGGATCAATTGCTGGCCCGGCTGCGCCGCAGGCTGCCGACCGACGCCTCGTCGATGCAGCGGCTGCGCTCGCTCAACCAGTTCTTCTTCCACGACCTGGGTTTCGGCGGCAACGTCAACAACTATTACGACCCCGACAACAGCTACCTGAACGCCGTGCTGCGCACGCGCCGCGGCATTCCGATCTCGCTCGCCGTGCTGTGGATGGAGCTGGCCCAGGGGCTCGGGCTGCACGTGCGCGGCATCTCGTTTCCGGGGCATTTCATGGTCAAGGTGCTGCTGCCGCGCGGGCAGGTGGTGATGGACCCGACCACGGGTCAGTCGCTCTCGCGCGAGGAACTGGCCGAGCGCCTGGAGCCCTTCAAGCGCCGCAGCGGGCTGGTGGACGACTTCGAGGTGCCGCTGGGGCTGTACCTGCAGGCCGCGCCCGCGCGCGAGGTCATCGCCCGCATGCTGCGCAACCTCAAGGAAATCCACCGCTCCCAGCAGGACTGGGTGCGCCTCGCGGCGGTGCAGGACCGCCTCGTGGTGCTGCTGCCCGATGCCTGGGGCGAATGGCGCGACCGGGGCCTCGCGCGGGCCGAGCTGGGCAATACCGGCGGCGCCGTGTCCGACCTGGAAACCTACCTCGCGCATGCTGAGGACGCGCTGGACGTGGATGCCATCGGGGCGCGCCTGAGCCAGTTGCGCCGCGCCAGGCACTGAGATCGTGAACACGTTCTGAGCGCGGCGGCGCGGTCCGGGCGGAAGCGTTCAGCCGGCCGCCAGCCGCTCGATGCGCTGGAGCCACCGGCCGCGCCGTTGCTCCGGCGCGTAACGCACGGGGCCCAGCGCCGTGATCCTGACGGGCTTGACGCCGCAGTATTCCAGGATGGTCTTCTTCATCTGGTGGTGCCCCGGCATGGAATAGATGAGGCGGTAATACCACGGCGGCGTGTCCATGGTCACGATGAGGTCCGCGCTGCGGCCCGCCAGCAGCTTGTCCCACCAGGGGGAGTCCTTGCGCATCCTGAAGGCATAGCCGGGCAGGAGAACCCGGTCCAGCATGCCCTTGAGAAGCGCCGGGATGGAGCCCCACCAGATCGGATAGACGAACACCAGGTGCCGCGCCCACAGGATCGCATCGCTGACTTCCTGCAGGTCCGGCTCCAGCGGCTGAACGCGCTGGTAGCCGTGGCGCAGGATCGGGTCGAAATCCATATCGCCCAGCTTGAGCAGGCGGACTTCATGGCCGGCGGCACGCGCGGCGGCGGCATAGCGCTCGGCGAGGGCCCCGCAGAAGCTGGAGCTGTCGGGGTGGCCGAGGATGACGGTGATTTTCCGGGACACGGTGGGGGTTCCTTGCGGCGTTTTTTCGGAGGGCTCGGGATGGAGGGCGGCATGCCATGGCCGGCGCGCGCCCGGATCGACGGCGGCGCCATCGGCGTGCCGTCAGCAAGCTACCAATGGTAAGTTGCTGGTGGTAGTATATGTTCGAATGCTGACCGTTCAACCCCGGCGATCCGAAATGGCGACCTCTCCCACCCCCCTTTCCTCCCCGCGCAAGCGCATGCCTGCGGCCGATCGCCGGCAGCAGATGCTGGAGACGGCCGTCCGCATGGTGCGAGAGGAGGGGGTCGCGGCATTGACCCTGGCCCGGGTCGCGCAGGCGTGCGGGGTGACCAAGCCGATCGCCTACCAGCATTTCGGCTCCAGGGAAGGCCTGCTGTCGGAGCTGTACGGGCAATTGGGCGCGGAGCACGAAGGGGCCGCGCTGGCGGCCCTGCGGGAAGGCCGGGAGGGGCGCCTGGAGCGTGCCGAGGTGGCCCGCGCCATCGGCACGGCCTACCTGGACTGCACCCTGGAGAACGGCCCGCTCTACAACGCGATCAGTGCCGCGCTGGTGGTTTCCGGCGAGGACCATCGGATGGTCCGGGTCGATTTCGCGAAGCGCTATGCCGCCGCGCTGGAAGGATTCGTGCGCGCCGATGCCGAGGTGGTGTATGGCTTCACCGTCGCGTTCCTGGGCGCGGGGGAGCATCTGGCCGAGAGCGTGCTCGGCGGCGAGCTCGGCCGGGCCGGCGCCATCGGCATCCTGGCCACGCTGCTGCTGGCCGCGCCGGCATGAGATGGAACGACACCCCCTGAGCCGCTTCGCGCCTTCCTCCTCTTTCGCCTTGCGATGCGATGCGAAGCGGGAGGGGGCGCCGCCAGCGCGGCGGGGAGGCCCTTGCGCGGCGGCCACGGGCCCGGGCCGCGCCAGTGGCATGCGTCGCGGGTGGCGCGCCGCACGATGGAAAACTGAAGTGAAACAGCCCCTGCGGGCGCAATGCCAGTCAGTTAACAGCTGACTGGCATTTTTTCGTTGGGAACTTGTGCGCTCTGTTTTTGACCTCGCGCGGGTAGGTTCGCTCAGGTCGCCGTGGCGGTAGGACGAAGTAGTGGGCCTGTTGCAGCAACTGATCCAGCCGTTGGGGCAGCGTGCCCGGTGTGGCGAGGCTGGCTGAGTTGAGCAGACCGACGATGGCATGCTGGGCCGTATGGAAGCTGATGCGCACAGGCTGCACGCCCGCGTGCTCAGCCATCTTGCGCATCCATCGGCGCAGCAGCGTATAGGCAATCAGCAAGCCCCACAGCTCCTGCTTGACCAGATCGGG
>NZ_QLTA01000008.1:55448-132367 GCF_003269065.1 Paracidovorax anthurii | reverse complement strand
CACGACGGGCACCACTTCGATGAGGTGCTGGACATGCACAACACCGGGCGGGCGGTGCATGCGGACAAGGCCTACCCGAGCCGCCAGAGGCAGCAGATGCTGCAAGTGCTGGGCTTGGTGGACGCGATGCAGCGCCGTGCGCGCCCGGGCAAGCCCTTGAGCGAGTGCCAGAACAAGCGCAACCGGCGCATTGCCAAGAAGCGGGCCAAGGTCGAACATGTGTTCGCCGGCATCCGCCATCTGGGGGGCAAGTTCGTGCGCACGATCGGGCAGGCGCGTGCCACGGCGGCCATGACGATGATGGCGGCCTGCTACAACATGAAGCGCCTGGCTTCATTCCTGCAACGGGGGGTGGATGCGTTCTTCAAGCCTGCGACCATCAAGGCACAGGTGCGCCCGCAAACGGCGAAAGCCTGAGCCATCAGGGGCTGCGAGGCCCCGATGAACGGGCTGCCGCTCGCCAGCAGGGCCTCATCACGGATTCAAAAGGACGGGCATCTGACCGTCCGCATCCACATCGATGCTCAGCACAGGTTGTGAGAGGTTCCCGCAAGTATGCCTGCCGCCTGTCCTTGGTGTTCAGACTCTGAACCACCTTGGACTTGGTGACATGGGGGAGAAGTGCTTTGGGGACCAGCAAACGGAGGTAGAAGGTTCCGTTTTTTTGGTAGGTGTTCCTCATGAAGTTCCTTGGGGTGGAACTTGGAACAACCTTGGAAGTGCTACAGCAGGTGCTACACCTACTGCTACACCGACCAACTTTCCGTCAGTCTAAGTCATTGATTTTCAATGACTTTTAGAACTTGGGGTGGCTGATGGGACTCGAACCCACGACGACAGGAATCACAATCTGTGGTCACAACCTAGCACTGGCGCGGCCTATAGCATGGATCATGGGAACAACTGCTCGATTTTTAAGCGCGCAGCGGCGCGGCTCTCCGAGCCTTCAATCCCACGCGTTTACGCTTCTCTTCCGCGCTCGTCGTGGGGTTTCGCCTCCCTTCGGAGAACTGGCGCGAGAGTCCTGGGGGAAGGTGATCTCAGTCGGCCGCCCCGGTCGAAGCCGCGCAGGTTGGTTTTGCATCCTTCGCCCACAACATGTACAATTAAACGTACATATCAAGGAGAGGATCATGCACGTCATCAGCTTCACCCAAGCGCGCAGCGAGTTCAAGGGCGTGATCGACCGTGTCGTGGCCGATTGCGACGCAACGCTGATCCATCGCCGGGATGGCGAGAACGCCGTCTTGCTGGCTGAGTCCACCTACAACAGCATGCTGGAAACGCTTCACTTGCTGCAGGCGCCGGCCAACGCGCGCCGCCTGTTGGCTGCAGTCGCGCAAGACCGCAAGGGTGCAGCTCAGGTTCGCTCACTGATCGAAGAGTGAGCCGAGCAATCAAGTTCCTCCCCAGTGCATGGGAGGACTACCTCTACTGGCAGGGCCAGGACAAAAAGACCCTCAAGCGGATCAACGCACTGCTGAACGAGACGACGCGCGATCCGTTCGTGGGTACGGGGAAGCCAGAGCCGTTGGTGGGCAATCTGGCCGGCTACTGGTCAAGACGCATCGACCAGACCAATCGGCTGGTGTACCGCGCGACGGATGAGGATGTCGTGGTGCTGGCCTGCAGATATCACTACGACGACTGAACCTTCATCAGGCCTCGCACACAGCGAGGAGCCTTGTCACTCCTGGCGCCAACGCCAGAAAATCACGAAGAAGAAGCCGAGTAGGCCGGCAGCCGTGGCGCCGATGGGGAGGTGAGTTCCATGGGCGTCCTTTAGAAAACGTCCGCGTGCCCCATCCCGTCCAGCCCTACGGCGTGAGCTAGATTTTCACGTAGCGCCAGGTCTTCAGTCCCAGTGCTTGCGCAGCGCGCTTGGCAGTTTCCTTGTCACCCAGGTTCGGGACGGCATGGAGGTCCAACTGATCCAGCAGTTCGAATTCGCCGGGCTTCATGCCCGGCCCGAACTCATACTTGTACCAGCGCACCTTGTTCTCTGTGGTCGCCAAAACGTAGCTCATGGGCCTCCCTTTGTTAGGTGGCATCGTACCAACCTCGGGCGTTCGACGTCGGCGCGCTATTTGCGCGACTTAGGTGGTCCGAGGACCATGGGCCGCGCCACGCCCTTGGCAAACTCTCACGCCACCAGGGCCAGGATGCAGCCGACCTTGAACCAGAGGAAAGCTGCCGGTCAATGGAACAGCGGCAACCCAGGCTGTGCCGCAGCCATGAGCGCCGCTCGCCCTTCAGCTCGCTGTCGGTGGCCGCATACATATACGGCTGAATTTTCAGCCGTGTACGCCAGAAGCGCTATTGACGGGCTCAGATCTGAGCCCGTCACAGGCCGTCAGGGAGCGATCGACAGCGCGCTCATCCGATACCCGATCTCTGCCCGCAGGCGCTCGATCGTGTCCAGGCGCTGGCGCTTCTCCTCGCCGCTCATGCTCGGATCAGCCGTGATCGCCTTGGAACGCTGGTTGAGGGCGGCCAGCCGCTCGCTGGCGTTGTTGAAAGCGGCGCGGTGCTGGAGCTTCGGCGCCTCGTCGCGCATGATCTCCTGGGCCTTCTCCAGGTCGCCCCGCTTGAGCGCGTCCCGATAGGAGGCGTAGGCCTGCTCCACCTGCTTGGCCTGCTCGTACATCTGCGTGACGTAGCGGCTGCTGCCCGACGGCAGGCTCTCGGCGAAGTTGCCCACCACGAACATGTCCTTCAGGCGCATGTCCGGCCGCTCCCCGCGGTCGAGCGCCGGTCGTGCGATCGCATCCGCGGCGGCCACCGCGGTGGTGCCGGCCCAGGAGAAGTACCCGCGCAGCAGATAGTCCACCTGCTTCGGCGACAGGTCGGCCCATTCGCCCTTGAGCAGCCGGGCTGGGTCGGGCAGCCCCCAGGAGCCCAACATGCGGGCCACCTCTGAGGTGCGCTCGTCGTAGCGGTCCTGGGAGCGCAGGCGCTGGTCCGCCTGGCTCTCGATCGCGCGTCCAGTGAAGCTGTCCTTGTTGGAATAGATGTCGATCAGGGGCTTGAACGCCTGCGGCATCGGGTCGAAGGAGAAGGTCTGCGACACCATGTGCGCCAGCCGCTGCCGGAAGCGAGCGCCCGTCATCTCGTCGGACATCATCAGCTCCGCGGTGCGCTCGGCCAGCGTACCGATGGCGCCCACCTCGAAGGGCTTGGGGATGCGGTAGGCCGTGCCGCCGATCTTGAACCACCAGTAGCTGTCCCGGTCCCAGTCCTCGCGCTTCTTCCAGTCGTCGTCATCGCTGTAGGCCGCCATCAGGCCCAGGCTGGCAAGCGACACGGCGCCGGCCACCATGGCGAAGCGACGCGGGTTGTCGTGCGCGGCGCGGCCCAGCTTGTACAGCCCCTGAAGGCGGGCGTTCAGGAACGGTACGGACTGGGTGAGGAAGCGCACCACGGCGTGGTTCCCGGACATGCTGAAATCCATCAGGTCGCGGGCCATGAAGGAGGCTTCGGCGTGGCTGTGCCCTTTCGCCACCAGCCGGTCGTAGAGCGCGGCGCGGTTGACGTTCTCGGCCCGGTCGCCCAACTCGCTGTAGGCATGCCAGACGGTGGACAGTTGTCCGGTCAGCTTCTTCCAGCCCTGCTGGTCCAGCACCACGCCGCCCAGCTTGGCCACCTGGTCGCGCAGACGGTCGGTGTTCTCCTGCGTGCCGAACTTGATGATGCCGCCCGAGGCCAGCATCGAGGCGTAGGTCTGGCTGTCGCGGGCCGTGAGCTTCCAGCCCCGCGCCACGTTGGAGGCCGGGTTGTAGCCCAGCTCCGATTGCGCGATGGCGGACAGGCTGTCCCGGATCAGGTTGCGGATCTTGAACGTCGGGTTCACCGTCACGCCGAAGGTCAGCACCTGCTTCATCTTGGCCAAGGGTTTCATGAGCGGGCTCGCGGTGTAGTTGAGCGCGCTCACTGCCTCCAGCAGGTAAGGATCTTCGACGGCCCAGTGCTGGGCCTCGCCATTGCGCATCACCTTCACCGCCCCCTTCGTGCCCTCCTGCACCGGGTAGGCCACGCCCAGTTTCTCCGCGGCGTCCATCGTGGCGAGCGCGGCGCGGTTGCGCGCGGCGGCAGCGTAGAGGTGGCTCCAGTTCAGCAGCGTGTTCTGCAGCAGGTCGGCATTCAGCTTCTCGGTCCCGCCCTTGAGCTTCTGCCAGGCCTTCTGGTTCACCAGCCCTGAGCTGAAGCGGCGGCCCTGCATCTCGCCGTCGGCCATGAGCCGATAGAACGGCACGTAGGGCTGGTCCCGGAACAGGTCGTAGGCTCCCTGGTCGATCAGGCCCGAGTCCAGAGCCATTTTCAGCACGCTCTCATTGAAGCTGTTGAAGTCTGCCATGGCCTTCGCGTACACCGGGGCACGGTTGGTGCCGTCAGCCATGGTGCCGGCGTTGAGCGTCTTGAGCACCCCGATGTCGTCCACGCTCATCAGGTTCTCTTTGCCCTCGGCCTTCAGGCGTTCGGCCCGCTGCGCGGCCACCCACCACAGGAAACGGTCCTGCTCGCCCTTCAGGCTGGCCAGCACGTTGGCGAAGCCGCCCTCTTTCACGTCCACGTCGGGCACGCCGTCGCGCAGGAACGGCCGGCCGTAGAGCATGGCCGCTTCCATGGTGCCGTCGGCGCCCTTGGACATGCGGGCCAGCATGTACGCCTCCTGGCTCACGTCCTGGATGGGTGCGAACTGGTCCACCAGCGCCTGCTTGGCGCGCACCGCGAAGTTCTGCCGCAGGGCTTCGGCCCGCTGCTTCAGCGTGGGGACCGTCGCCGTGCCGGCCACCTTCTTCCACACCTTCTCCTGCACCGCCGTCATCTCGCCCATGCTCGACTCCACCGCCGCGGCGGGCGTGGTGCGGTAGCGTGAGATGTCCGGGCCCGCGGTGGCGACGCCACTCAGCGGAGCGCTGCCGGCGTTGTCGATGGCCTTCATGACGAAGCTCTCGGCCTCGTTGTAGGTCATCTTGCGGATGGCCGCGCCCAGGCGCTCCATGCCCATGCGGTCAGCCACGCTCGCCAGCCAGTTCGCCAGGGTGCGCAACCGCAGGCCCATGCGCGTGCCCGCCTGCTTCTGGGCGCGCAGCTCTTGAGCCACCACGGCCAAGCCCTCCTCCACAGCCAGGGCCTCGTACTGCGCCTGCAGCTCGCTGCCTCGGTAGCCCTGCTCGCGAAGGACTTGCAACTGCTGCGGCGCGTCCGAGGCTTCCTGCTTCCAGCGGTTGGCGTACTCCTGCACGCGCGCGTCCCGCTTTGCCAGGTCCAGCATGCTCTGGACATAATCGGCCCCGGGCAGCACGTTTCGCAGCCCCAGGTGGAACATCTCATGGAAAAGCGTCTCAGCGACAGCGCCGGCACTCCTGTGGCTGCCGGCAACGATGACGATTCGGCGTTCTTTTACGCGCGTCACACCCATTACACCGTCCGGCGCCCCGACCCCAAGCTCAGCGCTCCGAGCCACGACATCAACTGGTGGCGGGTTTCGGAGCCTGGCAAGGGCATCCTGCACCGCCTGTTGGGCTTCTTCAAGCGATAGGCCCCGGCCTGGCCCGGGCTCGCCCGTGCTGTAGAGCGACACACTGCCGTCGCCCTCCTGCCGCTTCTCCACCGCCTGGAAGAACGCATCGAACGCGCCGCGGATCTGCGGCATCTCGCCCGCCGTGGGGTACGGGTAGGCGCCCTCGAGCGCGAACACGCCCGCCGGCACGATGTTCGCCAGGTAGTCATTCCCCGCGCTCTGGTCCTGCAGCTTCGCGACCACGTAGCTCTCGAACGCCCGGGCCGACATCTCGGGCTTCGTCGTCCAGTATTCCTTCGTGCGGCGGTCATCCAGCTTCTTGCTGCGCTCGAGCATGCCGGTGCGGTTGATGGCCGAGCGCACCTCGCGGAAGGCGGCCCGCATCTCCTCGCGCACGCCCTGCCCTTGCCGCTCCTCCGCGGTCATGTAGCCGGCGCCGTCGCCGCGCTGGCGGGAGAAATAGTTGTCCAGCGCGTGCCACCATTCGTGGGCCAGGCTGCCGGCGCCCTCGCGCTTGGTCAGGTTGATCACCACGCTGCCCGGCTCGTAGTGCGCCGCGGCGGCGTTCTGCCCGCCGGAGCCCCGCGCGCCGAAGGCCAGGCCCAGGCGGCCACCCAGTGACAGCGCACGGGGTGGCACGTTCAGCACACCGGCCAGATCCATCAGCGCGTCATAGGCGCGGTTCAGATCCTGCTGGCGCCGCGGCCCCTCCACGTAGTTGCCGAACTGCACGCCGCGGAAACCGAAAGCCTCCTGGAACTGCTCGGGAGTGGCATCGCCGCCCTTGCGGTAGTCCTGCCCGATCCGCGGCGCGTTCTGGCTGTTGCGCACGGGCGGCACGTCCTTGTACCGCTGCAGCAGGTTCTCCAACTCCGTCTGGTTGTCGGCCAGGTAGGCGCGTGCCGCCTTTACGTCGGGGAAGCCGGTTTTCAGCTCCGCCACGTTGCGGCCGATCTTCTTGCCGATGAAGAACTCCCGTGCGCCGCCGGCCCGCTTGGAGTAGATCTCGAAGGATGCGCCGCGGGCGGGCGCGCTCTGCTCGGCCAGCAGCTCGGCGGATCGGCGCTTGAACGCCTCGATCGCGGCCTCCCGCGTGTCACCCTTCGCCAGCTCACGGGGCCAGTTGCCGAAGCTCGAGGCCTTGGCTGCGCGCGAGACCGTCCAGATGGTGCGCGGCGGGTCGTAGGCCACGCCCTCATACATCGAGTACCGCCCGGCATCCAGCTTGATGTCCTTCAGGGAACGCTCATGGCCCATGGCCTCATAGAGCGCGGCCTGATTGGCGATGCCGCGGGGGATGCTGTCCCGGTGGAGTTCGGCCCGCACCGCGGCGGGATCATTGCGGCCGGAGAGCAGATCGTCGGCGAAGCCGCGCAGCATGGTGACGCGATCCGACCAGCCGCGCAGCTTCCACGTGGATTGGGGTTTGGTGGGCACCGCATCGCGCAGCGCCCGGGCGAGCGCCACAGTATCGGGCGCGGAGCCACCTTCCAATAGCTTGGCGTAGTCGGGCTCCGGCCAGGTCTTGGAGAGCGGATGCGCCTTCACGTCCAGCTCCTTTGCCTTGGCCATGCCGTCAGCGTAGGCCTCGGCGTAGAGCATCTTGCGCGCACCGGGCAGGGTCTCGCCGAAGTCTTCGATGCGCGCGGCCTGCTGGGCGGCACCGGCGGCTTCAGGAAAACCTACAGATCGTCGGTTTTGAGCAGTGGACGCATCCGCCGGACGCACTGGGCGTGAGCGATCCTGCTGCTGCGCGCGCGGCTGACGGGCGTTGAACTGGTCCGCCGCACTGGACTCATCGGCGCCGGCCGCGACTGTTTCGGCAGCATCTCTGACGATGGGCGACCTGGTGCTGCTCGTGCCACGTTGCGCTGCTCCTCCGTCGGCCGGCAATGAGGTGGGGCGTTCCGCCGTGTTCTCTGCGGGCTCCGCTTGCAACCGGAAATTTTCCGGTTGCACGGGTGTGGTGTCCTGCGCTTGGAGAGCGCGGGCGGCATCGGCCGCATCCACGGTGGCCACCATCCGCTGTAGGTCCATGCCGCGCACGTCCAGGTCCAGGGAGCGGGCCACGCGCGCCGCCTGCAGGGCGTTGGTGCGCCAGTTCGGCGCCCTGGTGGTTTCTGCCAACGGGCTGCCGGTCGGCTCGGCATCACGGGCACGCAGCACGTACCCGAGCGAGGCGTCGCCGCTGGCCGGCACCACCTCATGGGTGCCCGTCAACTCGCGGCGCCGCAGCTCGCGCTGTGCGGCCTGCTGCGAGGGAAAGGGGGCACCGCTCGCGCTCGCCACGGTATCGGGCATGGGCGCAGGTTCGTTGGCCCGGTTCACCACCTCGGCGCGGCGCTCCTGCCGCACACCATCCTCCCCGGCCACCATGCGGCCCGTGGGCGCGTTGTCGTAGGTCAGGGCCGGCGCGGCCTGCTCTGCCGGCAGCGGGCGCACGGGCGTGATGTTGCTCATGCCCAGCTCGGCGCGGCGCTGGCGCTCGGCCTCCAGCGCTTGGCGCTCTGCCTGGGCAGCGTTGTTGCGCGCCACCGCCTCGGCCCGCGTTTCGGGGCGGACGCCTTCGGGCCCGGCCACCATGCGGCCGGTAGGGCCCGGGTCGAACGACAGGGCGCCCGCCTCCGCGGTGGCCGGCACCTGGTTGCGCTCTTGCGGGCTCAGGCGCAGTGTGGGCTGCACGTCGAAGCCCCGGCCGCTCGGATGGGGCACCACCGATACCGCGATTCCATCCTGTGCGGCGCGCTGGCGCAGCGCATGGGCCTCGTTCAGCCGCATCGACTCGCCGGGCGTGCGGCCGTCCGCCACCGCCAGGGCTGCAATGCGGGCCTCTACCGGATCGACCGCGCGGGCCTCGGTGGTGAAGTCGATGCCGTTTCCATAGTTCGGCGCCGAGCGTGGTTGCAGGCTCACACGGGCATCGGGTTGAGCGCGCCGGGCGCGCTGGTATGCAGCCGGGGCGAAGTTCGCATGCAGTGCGTTTTCCGCCTCCGACCGAACCGACAGGGGCAGCGTCTGGTCCTGGGCGGTGGCCAGTGCCTGACGGAACGCGGGTTGCGCCTCGGGCCGCACCATGGTGTCGATGAAGCCGGCATAGCTCGCCACGTCGGGAAGGTCGGCCGGCTGGGGCTCGAAGGTGCGAACCACGCGGCCCGGCTCGATGTTGGCCAGCGTCTCCTGGTCGGTGGGCGTGGCCGCAGGAATGAGCGCCCGGGCTTCGGATTCGCGCATCGCCCGCACACCTGCGGGGAGGTCCGCCCGCTCCAGGTCTGCGAGGGTCATGCGTGCCGCGCGCTGCTGCTCGGGCGCCAGTTGATCGAGGGCGGCCCCCAGTTGCTGGCGCACATCCGGGGCTGCAGGCGGTGCGGGCTGGGTCACAGGGGTAAGCCCCAGGTCGCCGGCCATCACTGCCGCCTTTGACATCGGGCCGTCCGCCGGGTTGATGGCGGGTGGTGCTGCTGGTGCTGGAGCCTCGGCAGGGTCGGCAGCCGGCGCCGCGGCCTGCGAACGCTGGAACTGCTCCGGGTTGAATGCCTGGTGCAGGGCATCCGCCGCCGCCTTGCGTTCCTCGGGCGGGCGCTGCTCGTCCAGGGCGCGGGCCAGAGTGTCGCGGTACTGCTGCTGGTTCTCGGGCTTCACCATCTGGTCAATCAGCCCGCCGTACTCGGCGACATCGGGCAGTGTGGCCGCAGCCGGTTGCGCGGCAGGCTCCTGCCCGTCAGCGAGATTTGCGCTTCGCTCAGAGATAGTCGCAGATCCATCCGCAGGCGCTTCGGTAGCACCCTGCTGCTCGGCGACCTTCTGCTGGCTGCGGGCCCGTGCGCCGTCCACCACTCCAGCGCCGGCACCCATGACGCCGCCACCGATGGCACCCATCGCCGCGGACAGGGCCGTGTCTTCCAGGTTCTCCCCGGTGGTGGGATTCTTGAACGCGCCCCACTGCTCGATCACGTTCTGGGCGCCTTCGGTCGCGCCCTCCTTCAGCACGCCTTTCCCTACTTCCTTCAGGATGGTGCTGGGCTTGCCCGGAACGCCCTTGAGCACGTCCAGCGCCTTGCCCATCCCCACGCGCTCGAGCGCCGTTGCGGGGATGGCAGCGGCCAGGGCGCGGGCCTTGTCCTCCTGCCCGGATGCCTGCTGCTCCTGGCGGATGCCGCCGTATTCCTGCGTGAAGATCGGCGCCAGTCCGCCGACCGCACCGCCTATGGCGGCGCCTGCCGGCCCGAACACCCGCCCCGCCCGTGCACCAGCCGCCCCACCTGCTGCTGCCGCTGCAATCTGCGGGGCGAACTGGCCGACCGATTCCTTCACGGCAAGCCACGGGCTGTTCACCAAGTCGCGCAGGCTGCGGATGCCAGCCGGGTTGCGGTCGATGATCCCCTGCCCCGCTTCCTTCACGGTCCGAGTCGCAGCGTTGGGCCCGATCACGTCCTCGGCGGTGGTGGCCGCCGTGGTGAGCATCTGGCCGCCGGTTCGCTTGATCGTCGGGATGAAGCCTGGAGCGGCGGGCCCGGCAGCCGGAGTAGGCGTGGGCGACAGGCCGAACGCGTCCTCGTAGGAGAATCCGCCACTGTCGGCCGAAGGTTGCGAAGCGGAGGGCGAAGCACCGAAGGCTTCGTCATAGGAGAAGGTGCCATTTTCCATCTGGCAACTGTCCACCTACAGCGGTGGCAGGTCTAACCCCAGCAGGGGGGGCGCAGACATCAGGTTGGCAGGCTTGGCACGGAGCCCAGAAATAACAAAGCCCGCCGAAGCGGGCTCTATGGCAGAGGCAGTGCGCCTTGATCTCACTCGTCTTCAGATTGATTGTTGCGCTTCCGGCTTTGCACTACAGCCTTGGTGCCGTAGCCACCCAGGAAGAACGCTATGTATTTCACTATCTCGACGACGAAAGCCTCTTTGTCCAGCAGCAAGGCCGTCATGACCGCCACAGCCGCAAGCAAGGCGATCAAACCCCAAAAGATGTAGCGCCACGCAATGGCGCGCCGCATCACTTCTTTGTGTTCAGTGTTGGCCTTGGAGTTGTACTCCATCGATTTCAGAGCGAGTTCCTTGTTCTGGGCTGTCTCGCTCTCAGTGATGTCAAGCTGGCGGCTGTCCAGCTCCAATCGCTTCTCTTGGATGTCGAGCATGCGATTCATGATCGCCATCGGTGGGTAGCCGTTTTGAGCAGTGTGCTCATCCCCAGGCTTCGGGGTAGGAGCCGACAAGTTCGGATCGCTCATGCAGGCTTCAACACAGGCACTTTGTACTGAACCTCGAAACGTCCAAAGTCCTTGCTGCCCAGCTTGGGCGGCACGAACCGTGACCTAGCAATGTTCAAGCGATCGGAATCGACAAGAACCAAAAACTCCTCAGCCGACATGCGTTCTACTCGCCGCGGCACGAGAACTGGTGTAGGGGAAGTATTGGCTTTCATGCTGTAAATAATAGCACTCTGGTGTAGTTCAGGGGACTCTAGGGGACTATAGGGGAACCCACGGGGTATTAAGGGGAATCATAGGGACCGAAGGTGCCCAAAAGGCCTTTGTTTCGGGGCGCGGCAAATGTGTTCGTGGCGCCCATCGGGCCCGACCATGTTTGAGAGGGTGTTGCTCTCCTGATACATTTGGACCATGCGCCGCTCGTTAGCAACCCTGCTCCTACTCTGCGCCCCTACTGCCTGGGCCGGCGACTATGCCACGTGCATCCTGGACAAGGCGCCGGGCGTGGCGAACGAGGCAGCCGCCGCCGCGGTGCACCAGATGTGCCTTGAGGAAAATCCGGGCGGACTGCAGGCAGTCGCCCAGGGCTCTGGCCGCGGGCTGTTCGGCTTCAAGTCCGGCGCCGAGTGCACTGCCAAGAAGGCCAGCGACACACGCAGCGCCAGAGCTGGCTTGCTCATCAGCGGGGCTTGCCGGCGCTTGTACGACAGCCCAACCTTCTCCTATGAAGACGCGTTCGGGCTCCCGGCCAAGAACTGACCTGGCTACTGCGCCCTGAACTGGGTGCCATCCCACACCGCAGGGCCTCGGGCCGTCTGGTACACCTGCCCCTTCACCAAAGCATCCTTGGCAGGCGGCGTGGCTTTTCCAGAGTCCATCCGGCGCATCTCCCCCGTACGTTCGTTGACCGCGCCCAAGATGCTCTCGGTCTTGTTGCCCATGGCATCGGTCCCGCCCTGCAGCGCCACAGCCTTCCACTGGTCGTCATGCGCCTTGCCAGCCAGGGCAAGGAGGCGATCACGCGCCGAGATGCGCTGCGCTGGAGTGCTGGCCTGCTCGTAGGCCACCTGCGCGTTCTCCATGCGTTGAGCCGCCCGGTTCTGGAAGCCGGCGGCATTCTGTTCGATGGCGAGCCGGCCGGCGGCGATCCGGTTGGCGTCGTCGGCGCGCTGGGCCGACAGGTTGGCGCGGGCGTTCTCACCGATCTGCAGCAGTCGCGCCCGTGCCGATAGGCCGCGCTGACGCTGGCCTTCCTGCTCCAGGCCGGGCTGGGCCTGCCGCTGGGCGATGTCGTTGGAGAGCACGGCGCGGTATTCCTGCATAGCCACGCTGTTGTCGGCGTTCTTGCCAGCCCACCGTGGGTTGTTCGTGATGCTGCTCGCCGCGGTGCGCGCGTTCTCCAGCTCCTTTCTCGCGGCCCAGTCGTTGCCGCTATGGCGGGTTACAGGGGTGGCCTGCTCCTGTGCCGGCGCGTCGTTGCCGATCGCCAGCAGACGGGCCCGGACGTTGTCCATGGATGCCGAAGCCAGGTTGTCGGCCGCGGCCATGTTCTGCACCGACTGCATGCCACGCGGCACCGCGCCGGCCTCGGCCGCCTCCGGCGTGGAGGCGTAGCTGTTCCCTGAGCGGTACACGCCGGGCACGGAGGTATTGCCTGCGAGAGGGCTCGCGGCCGCCCCGGCCAGCGGCGCCTGCGTTCCGGCGGCCAAGCGCTGGTCAGTCGGGTTCTCCGGGACTGTGGTGGTTGGTGCCGCCGGGCGCGGCGCAGCGGCTGACGGTGACGCTGTGGCCCCGCGCTCCTGCCCAATCGGCGTAGCGTCGCCGGTCACGAAAGTCTTCAGCGCCTGAGCGGCTGGATCAATGGCGCGCGCGGCCGAGCTCATCACGTCGTCCGCCAGCCCGATGAGCGGCTTGCCGGCCACGCGAGCCGACTGGCCCAGGGCGGCGCCAAAGCCCCCCTCGCGGTAGGCTGTGCGGGCGTCGTCCATGGCGCCCTGTACAGCCCGGGTGGTGTTGGGGAATGCTTCGGTTGCGATGCCCGCCGCAGTGCGCGCGGCGCCGGCCGGGCTGGCTTGCGGATAGATGTTGGGGGGCGGCCCCGGCTGGCTGCGCTCCTCGCCCACCACCCCACCGTCGGCATAGCCCGGCCGACTGAAAGCGGTATGCACGCCGAGCTGCGTCACACCCGGATTGGTCGTGGCCGCAGCAGCATCGCCGAAGCTGTTGCGTGCCGTTGCAGGTTGCGGAGCTGCTGGGCGCCCCAGTTCGACCACACCGCGAGACCCGATAGAAGCGCCGAGCCCGGCAAGTTTGGCGGTGTTGCCTGCCGCGTAGGGATTCGCGCCGTTGGTCGTACTCCGCGGATCGTTGAAAGCGTTCATGCGCCCGCCACCCGGGGGCGTCATGGAACTGAGCTGAGCCTGAGCGGCATCACGTTCGCGGCTCGGCTTGATGGAGCTGGCAGTCACCTCCAGGCTGCGCTGCGCGTTGCGTTCCGCCCAGCCTTGCGGCGCAGCCTGCTGACCTACTGCGGGCGTGCCAGCGGCGGCAGACTGGGTGGTGGCGGCTGCAGCGGTAGGAGCGCCGGGCTGGGGAGCTGCGGGTGCCGCGGCGTTGGCCGAGCTCGCGGGTTCGGGAGCGGGGACCGCAGGGGCGGCCGGCGCGGGCGCCGCAGAAGGGACACTGGACACAGTGCCGCCGGCCGACGCGCCGTTGATCGAAATATTGCCCCCCACGTTGCCGCCGCTGTAGCTGTTGCCCTCGCGCGTGACCTCGTTGACCATGCCCCCATCGGCCAGCCGCAAGAGACGGTCCCTGGCGCTCAGTCGCGGCGCGGCGCCGGCTGGCTTGTGGGTCGCATTCTTCATCTGGTCGAGCGCCCGCACGCCGATGGCGTGGACTTGCTCCGGCGACAGCTTGTACTCGCCATTGCTCAGGCGCACGGGGATGCGTTTCCCGCCCTCGTCTTCCGGCATGAGGTTGCGGGCCACGTCTCTGAGGGTGCGCGGGCCGACCTTCTCGGTGGTGTCCGCGGGCACGATGTAGCTACCGGGCCGCACCTCGTCCAGCACTTCATCGGACGTGCCGGTGCCGGGACCACGCACGGGCCCACCGTCACGGTACTTGGGGAGGTTCGCCAGGGCCAACAGGCGGCGGCGGGCGTTGGACATGCCGGTGTTCATGGGTAGCCTTTCAGGTCAACTGAGATAAGTTTTCATCGGGAGCTTCCGCAATGGAAACCCCGCAGGGGTGGATAGACTGGTGCTCCCAACCACTGGAGTAGCCGACATGCACGCGAGCAACCCACCGAATCCCAACTGGCCCAGCAAGAACCCAGGCAATCCATCCGGGCCGGGCCGCGGGAACAACCCACCGAAGAAGTAGGCCCCTGCCCTTCACCACGCGCAGTGCACGATCGGCGGCTGCCGGTCGGCCTGCTTACGCTGCACGTTGGCATCGGGCCGCTCTCCAAAGGCCTGCTCGAACAGCGTCAGCGACTGGGCGGCCTTGCTGGCGTCGAAAGAATCGGCGTCCTGCTTCATGTAGGCCCGGTGGTACATCCAGTCCAGCAGCCGCGCGTGGTAGCGGGCGGGAATCTCCGGCGCCTCATTCGAACGGTCGGCGGATAGCGGCTTGAGCGGTCCGCGGTAGACCGTCAGGCCGACAGTGCCCGAAGCTGCGGGAATGGAGACGAGTTGCAGATGAGGCGCTGCACCGCCGATGGCCTGCTCGAACAGGAACCGACGAGGCGTTCCCACGCGGGTCTCCCAGCGTGAGGATTCGTCGTCCAGATCCTCCACGCTGGTTTCGTGGACCAGCGCGCCATTCAGGGTAGCGCGCTTGATAAGCAGAACGCTGGGATGCAGGGCGTAGCGCGCTTGGCCGGCGATCACTGCCAGGGCGCACACCGCGGGCGTGTTCCGATCCTCGATCAGCTTCGCGCGCTCGCATGCCTCTTGCACCGCCTCATTGAGGTAGCGGACGACGACATCATCCGACCAGAAGTGCGGCGCATGGCAGTCGTCCACCGTTTCGCGGAACCGGCTGATGATGTCGCTGACTTGCATGGTGACTTACTTCTGAGGCACCACGGCCAGGAAGGCGGCATCGGCCTCCTCGCGCGTCACCGCGAAGCCGGCGCGGGCCTTCACCTTGGACAGGTTGGGCTTGCCGTCTGCCGTGAAGTCGTCGGCATCGCTGCCGTCCAGCATGACCTTGATCACAGCGGCGATGGCGGCTTGGCGGTCCACGGCGGGCACCAGCACGGCGGCAGCCGGACCTTCATCGGAGGCGATGGCACCGCGCGCGCTGGCCTCCTTGTGGAACATGGGGGGCAGCTCCACGCCCTCGGGGGTGATGAGGGCCGTGTGGCCCGTCAGCAGGCCCACGTGGATCGGTTCTTCGGAAGGGGAACGGAATTTCATGATGGCGTCCTTCAAGAAAGTCCCCGACGGCACGGGCCGCCGGGGGAAGCGGCCATTGCTGGCCGGACCACGAATCAGCCCTGGCTGAAGGCAGCGCGGCCTTCAACGTAGTAGTGGATGCAGACGCGGGCAGAGCCGGCCGTCGCAGCCGTTCCAGTCTGCGCCACGAGGGCATTCAGCGTTGTGGCCGTCAGGTACTTGAGGCCCGTCACCGTCAGTGCAGTGCGGCCCGCCGTCTTCAGGTCGATCGCTGCCGCGGTGTAGCGGTCGTCGTCAGCGGCGTCGCCCAGCTTCAGCGTGGCGGTGGTGGCGCTGTTCCAGGCCGTGCCCACCACCACGTCGCCGCCCGTGATGATGGCGTTGGCGGGAAGGTCGAAGGCGGCCTCGGCGGTGCCGTAGACAGCGGGATCCGCGTAGCCCAGGGTGAGGTGCGCCACGATGAGTTCCTGGCGGCCGGAAATGCGTTTGATGGCCATTGGGAGGCTCCTTTCAACATCAGGGGGAGAGAGAGCCAGCGGCACACCGCGCGCCGCCGGCTGATGGATCACTGGATGTAGTGGTCCACGGCCACCACGCCGAAGTCCTCGGTGGACTTGTCGTAGATGGAGGGGAACTTCGGCTTCAGCATGCCGAGGATCTTGTCGATGTTCAGACCGACCTTGTTGTCATAGTCGAACAACTTTTCCACCCAGTTGCCGGGGCCCAGGTCGGCCATTGCCAGGGCCTGCGCACCGCACAGCAGCGAACGGGTGCCGTTGACGTTGCCGCCCGCGCCCCACTTGGCACCGGCCGCTGCCCCCTTGGTCGTGTACACCAGGTTGTGCTCGTGGAGCACGGCGCCGTCGACGGTCACGGTCGCACCGGTGAACCATGGCGAATCCATGCCGGCCTTGGCCGCCACCTGAACCACGGCGCGTTGGTAGTCGGGATCCTTCTTCAGCGCGGCCAGGGAGCCAGGAGCGAGGAACAGCACGTAGTAAGGCTTGCCGCCGGCCATCAGCGGCTTCACGCGGTGCTCCTTCGCATAAGCGATGAGGTCCACGATCATCGTGTACTTCGGCACGTAGGCCGTCGTGATGCTGCCAGTGTTGGAGAACTGCAGGCTGGTGCCGTCGAACATCAGCGAGCGCTTGGCCGTGGGCGCGCTCACATCCGCCGCGAACTCCAGGTTCGGCAGGTTGGAGTTCAACCGCTGAGAACCATCGTTGTTGAAGGCGTAGCTGATGCCAGAGAGCGTCAGGAAGGCTGCTTGGTCGCACCGGTTGGCGAGCCAGTAGGACAGCTTGTCGCGGCCTTCCTCGCGGAAGTTGATGACCGTGCGCTGCTCTGCCATCTTGCCCTTGCTGCGCACGCCATGGCTCAGCTGGTCGATGGTGATGATCTGGCTGTGCGAGTCCATCGCCTCTTCGTTGCCTTCGCGCTCGTCGTCGCCGGTCACGCCGTCACCGACCAGATCGGCCACGAGTTGGAAGATGCAGGCTTCGCCCTTCTCGGTCTTGGTCAGCTCAGTGATGCGCTGAATCACGTTGTTCGAGCCCTTGCCCATGAACCGGCTGATGAACATCTGGTCGCGCGCGGCGCTCCAGGTCTCACGGGCCCAGTTGAGTTTCTGTTGCGGAGTCAGCGCCGCGAAGTTGGTTTCTGCCATGTCAGGCTCCAAAAAGGTGGGTTTCTTTTCGGGACATCACGCCGCCCAACTGCGAGACATGGCTTGGGGTGCGGCCAAGGGCGCAGGGCCCTTTAACGCCTTGCCCAGGGCGAATGCACCCGTTGAATTTGCGCCGCCGAGGTGGGTGATTCCTCGGCGGTCGGATTGGCTCTCAGTCCCCGCGCGCCTTACGGCGTTCGGCTTCCGGGAGCGCCATGTACTCGTCGTCGCTCAGCGTCGACGTGTCCACGTTCGGTGGCGTGGCACGGTTGCCCATGCCGGCTGCCGTGTTCGCGGGCTGCATCAGGGAATGTGCAGCGCCACGTTCAATGGCTCTCTGAACCCGTATATCAACAGATTGGCCCCCACCTTGACCACCCCCAGCCGGGGGAGCGAACCGCGGGGCGATGCGCTGTGTTGCTTCGCGCAGAGCTTCTGCAAGGGGCACGCCCCGCTGCACCTTCATGAAGGCCGATGCTTCGATTAGATCCAGCGCCTCCTGGCCGTCCTCGGTGCCCAGCCACGGGTGCTGCACCAGCAGGTCGTCCACCGTCTGGATCGCAACCTGCTGAGACTGCTGGGACGCGGTGGTCTGCGCCATGCGGTTGAAGGCGGACATCTCGATGGCTTGGTTGATTTGCCGGCGAACCGCTGCTGCCGCCTTCGTGTCTCCTTCCATCAGCAGTTGGGCATACTGCTCTTCGGCCTCGTCCACGTCGAAGGCCGGCGATGCTGGGGCAGTTGGGGCTGCCGGAGCCTGCGCAACAGGAGCACGGCCCGCTGCCAGCTCAGCGAGTTGAGCACGCAGTCGTGCGTTGTCCGCTTCCATGGCCTGGGCCCGCTGCTCTGCCTCACGGCGCTGCTGCGTCACCTCGTTCAGGCGCGAGCGGGGAATGCCGGGACTGTTCTTGCCGTCCTCGGCTTGGCCGTCTTCGGACGAGGAGCCATCATCCGCGTCAGCCGCAACACGGGCCGGCGCCTGGACAGGCGGGCTCGCTTCGCCGTCGCCACGCAGTCGGCTGCGCTCGTCGGCCGGGAGGGCGTCGTACTCGTCGTCGGTGAGGGCGCTGTCGTTCTGGGTCGTCATAGCGTGGTTCTCCTTCAGGTTTGCAGGCCATCGGCGGCCTGGGTTTCAATGCCTCGATTCACCCCTCGCTCGGGGCTGGACGGCGTTAGGGGATCGGTGTTGCGCGGCATGTCCAGAGCGGGCAGCGCGCCGGCCGGCTGGGGCACGATGGGCGCCGCGTCGTGGTCCTTGTAGTTGGCAGAGCGCAGCAGGCTGTCCGCGAGCGGTGCCACGGCGGGGTTCTGGGCGATCACCTGGGCCGTCTGCGCGCCGCTGTACTGGGTCTTCACGGCGACATCCGTGGCTTGGGCGTCGGTTCTGCGTGTGCGGGCGTCTGTCTCGCGCGTCTGGGCCTGCAGGAGGTCGGCCTTGGCCTGCAGCGTCGGATCTGCCGGCGGCTGCCCGGCCTGCTGCATGGAGGCCAGGATCTCCTGCTTGTCGGCCAGGTTGCTGTAGCGCAGGACGGCGGGATCTGGGATCGCAATGCCGGCCTTGCGCATCTCCATGGCCTGCTGGAACTGGCTGTTCTGGAACGTGACCTGCATGGGCTGCTCGGTGATCACCACGTCGTAGGTGCCCACGGTGACGTCGTTCAGATAGCGCCCGGTCGCCGGGTCGAACTTGTTGATCTCGACCACCTTCTCCTGGGGCTTGCCCGTCATCGGGTCAGTCTCGGTGATGCGGAAGATGCGATAGCTGTCGTAGTACCGCTGAATCAGCTTGACCAGGCGCACGGCCAGCAGGTGGCGCGTGTAGTTCAGGTTGTCGAGCGGGACGGCGAGCTGCTGCTGCGCCGCGAACTGCCTCGACTGGATGGCCACGCCCGACACTTCGGGCCCCTGCTGCCCGCGCATGGCATCGGGCACGGTCACATCCTTCAGCGCCTTGTCGGCCCGGTCGATCAGCCGGTCCACGCCCGTAGGCACTTGGTTGGGCGGGATCTTCTGCGGCGGAGTGGATCCCTTCTTGTACTCAACCACCAACCCCGTCTGGCCGCCGCGAGCCTGGAGCTCGTCCAGGGTCATGTTCGTCAATGTGTTTTCCTCCACCGTCCAGCCACTGTTGGCCGCCGTATTGACGATGTGGATGTACTGGCTCATGGCCTTATTCAGGATCTCCTGCGGGCCGATGGCGTCATCCACCATGCCGCCTGTCTTGCCGCGGCGGAAGTACGCGAAGTACGGCACCACGGTGTAGTGCTCGTACGGGCTGTACGTGTCGTGGAGGGTGGCGGTGAAGGTGGTGACGGTCCACTTCACGCGCCGCTGCATGCGGCGGGCCCGCACCGCGCCATTCTGCAGAGCATCCAGGATCGATTCCTGCGCCATCACCTCCTCCACCTGCACGTCACCGGTGCGCGGCCAGACAATGCAGTCCGTGAGCTCGTACACGAACCGCTGCCGGTCGAGGATGCGGTAGCGCTCCAGGCCGTCTTCCTTCTTCGCGCACGCATCGAAGAAGTGGCCCATCCGGTCGCGCGAAGCGAATTTGCTGCGCTCCACTTCGTCGTCGATGTCTCCGAAGTCCTGGCCGGCGTCGTGCGACTCCTCGGCCGCCTTGCGCGCCTTCTTCCCATAGCGCTGCTCGATCTCGTCCAGGGTCAGCCACCGCGAGACGATCACATCGCCCCAGTCGTCCGGGTCATAGCTCTTCGCGTCGGGGTCCGGCACCACATCCATGGGGTCAAGCGTGGACACCTCGATCTCGCCCTGGATGTTCCGATTGAAGTCCATGCGCACGTCGTAGTAACCGCGTTGCTGGATCACGCCGTCGCTGAACATCTGCGTTTCGTGCCAGTGCAGATTGCAAAGGTCCGCCACCTGCATGACCACCTTGGACAGGATGGTGGCGGTGTCGAGGTCGCTGTCTCCGCCGCGGGGCTTCAGCGCGATGTCCAACCGGTTGTGGATCTGGTAGCCCACCGCGCTGTTCACGCTGGGCTTGATGCCGTTCAGCTCGTAGAACGGGCGTCGCTCCAGAGCAAGCTGGGCCCGTGCCGCCTCGGTCCACTGCCTACCGCCGCCCATGTACATATCCTCGCAGCGTGCGGCCTGCTGCAGATAGTCCAGGTGCCCGCGATCCTTCCCGTACTGGTAGCGCAGCCAGGTGGTACGTGCGGCCTCGTCCCCGGTGCTGATGACGGTGATGCTGTTCATGTTCATGCTGCTGATTGATCCCAAGAACGGGCGGAGCCCATGCCCAGGCGGTCCCGCCAGCTCTTGGCCGGCGTGGCGGTGGTGCTGGCGACGGGCGATGCGAAGGTGAGCAGGAGCGAATCGGCGCAATCGGGGCTGGGCAGGCCCCGGGCCTTCATGTCGTCCTTGCTCTCGATGACGATGCGCATGCGGCGGTCGTAGCCGTACTGCGGCCCAGTGAGGTCGGCTTCCATCTCAGGATCCGCCGGCAGGCAGCCCCCCTCTTCCAGCCAGGTCTTGCCCTGGTCCCAGAGCTCGGAGCGTTTGTTCCAGTAGCGGCCATCGTTGGTGGCCTTCTCGCCCACCTGCACTGCGAAGACCAGCTTGCCGAAGCCCATCTGGCGCAGACGGTCGATCACGCCCCAGCCCAGCCCGGTCGCGTCGATGAACACTGCATCCGGCTTGAACTCGTGGATCTCGATGGCCACCAGGTCGGCCAGCACCATCAGGTCGGGTTGACGCACCTTCTTCTGCGGCCAAACGTGGTTGCCCTGCCGGCGGGTGAACACGGACTGGTCATCCCCATGGCGAGCCACGTCCACGCCCAGCACCTTGGCGAAGTGCTGGTAGCCCTCGGCCTTGCGGCGCTGTGCTTTGGCCACGGTGTCCAGGCCGATGAACTGCAGGCTGCCGGCCCGTGGGAAGACGCCGCGCACCCGCACCCGCACAAAGTCGTGGTCTTCGCCGTAGTCGTCGATCCACTTCTGGATCTGGGCCTTGTTCGCCATCTTGGCCGTGCGGCTGTCCACCTGGCGCGTGATCCAGCGGTGCTTGAACTTGCCGAAGCACTGGGCGAAGCGGCCGGTGGTCTGCGTGGGGTTGCCGAAGGCCAGCCACATGGCGCCGGTCGTGGTCATGGCACCCTCCGTCACCTCCCAGATCTTGTCCGCGACGGCCGAGGCCTCGTCGAAGATCACCAGGACGTGCTTCTCATGGGTGCCGGCGAACGCCTCGCTGTTGTGCTCGGTCCATGGAATAGCCGCAGCGAACCAGACTTCCGGATAGAGGACATGGTGGAATTTCGTCGCTGACCAGGCGAACCAATGCTCATTGATGCTGAGCTTGTGCCACTTCGACAGCTCGCGCCATGTCTTCGTGGTGAGCTGGGTCTTGGTGTTGGCGGTCACCACCACCTGCGGGAAATCCCGCGTGCTCATGAACCACAGGATGATCCAGGCCACCAGGCCGGTCTTGCCAATGCCGTGGCCACTGGAGACCGCGATCTGTATAGCGGTCTGCACGTCGGCGCCGTGCTCCAGCGCTTGCCGAATCTCCCCCATTACCTCGCGCTGCCACTCGTCGGGCCCATCCTCGCTCGCCAGAGGCGTGCCGGCTTGTCCCCAAGGGAAGACGTAGCGCACGAACCCCTCGGGATCGTTGAAGAACCCACCGATGTCGTCCACCAGTTGCGCCTCGGCCTGCACCGGCCGCGCCAACCGAGCCCTACCGGTTGGCAACGCGGGCGCGGGCATGCAAGAGCCTCTCCAGAAAGTCCTTCTCGCCTCCGGCCCCAGCGTCCGGGTGCGCGTCAATGCCGAGAGCCTCGCGCTCCAGGGCCACCAGAATGCGCAGCGCCTCCGCCAGCGCCTTCATGGTCTTGGTGCGCTCCGGCAGGCTGATCACGGCCTGGTAGATGTCACCCAGCTTGTCCTGGCTCTTGTCATCAGGCCGGCGCAGCAACTCGCCCAGTTCGTGCAGTTCGGGGATCTGATCGGTCTGCTGCTCCAGTTCCGTGAGCAGCTTCATGCACAGGGTGCGAGCGCGTTTGATGTCCGACTTTTGAGCCAGGCGAGCATCACGTTGGATCGTGGCCTCAACCTCGATCTGCCGGCTCTCCGTCAGCCGTTGGTCGCTTCGTACCTGGGCTCGTACCTCAGCTTTTCGTACCAGGTCATCGGCCTTGGCGCGGACCTTGGCATTGAGGTCGCGGACCCAGCCGTCGCGCTTGGCGCGCTTGCGAATGGCACCTTCCGTGATACCGTGCTCAGTGGCAATTGCGGTGACGGCGCGAACTCCCATGCGGAAGTCGCGCTCGATGGCCTCCCAGTTTGGGAAGCCCTTTTCTATAGGGGGATGCTCTGCCGATGCCATGCCCCGGAGAGTGCCGGGGATGGTACGAAGTACGAAACCCTACGCGGGGGACATCACACGGACAAGATCCGAGTAAGTTCTTCCCGAATCAACGGCCGCCTAAGGCCCAGATGCTGCCTCATCGGCTCAAAGACCGCATACATCGCCGCATAACGGTGCAATGTGGGGTAATGGGAATTCAGATCTCTTCCCGCAAAACTCTGAAACCGTTTTAAGGGGCCGACAAGAAAGTAAGCGATGCTGAGATGCTCCGCTTCGTTATTTCCGTCGAAGCCCGGGAAGCTCGTAGGTCTTTGCACAGTGGCCTCAAGCTCTGTTCGGACTTCTGGCAACAGTGCTTTGACACCCTCCTCAACAAAGCTCCACATGTCTAGGTAATTGACGACATCGGTGACTTCCTTGGGGTCTTCTTCGACGCGCTCGCCGACAATACCTGGGAGCGCCCAAGTCAGCGCCCAGGTATTGTCGGTATGAATCGCTTCGGAGATCAGCTTCGCAGTTTCTGATTCAATGTCCAGCCGCTCGTGCAGAGAAGCGAGCATGGACAAAATGAGCCTCTCGGGACTAGACAGCTTCATGTTTGCTCCAAGTTATGAATTCGCACATGCTTTCTCCAACCGGCGCTCGATCTCCGGAACAAGCTCAGTAAGCTTTGCCACCACCGAAGTTCCATGGTGCTGCACCTGTTTACGGATGTGTGGCGCCATGAATCTATCCGCCCTGAAAATATCCACATAGGGCGCGTACATCGCATGCCTGGCATCGGGAAACTGGCTATCACTCGGCAAATCACGACGAGAGCCACCGACGTTATCCCATAACGAGGACATCATGGAGCGCAGGGCGGCATCTATGCCGGGGCAATACTGTGCGACATCTTTCGAGTTGACGGCTGCATTGAGCTGTACATCGCATTGCCTGGCAACCCCATGCACGACTCCCAGGACTTGCTCGCTCACTCTGCGTTCCCAGTCCCGCTTGGTGCTCATAGGTAGCTCCTGCCAACGACTCGTAGCTGGCCCAGTGTCTCCAATTGAACTTTTCAGTTGCTCGGTGAGATCCACTAATTGGCGCATCTGAGCACCTAGTTTTTTGCCTGGCTGACGGACAAGATCTACCAAGGGCACTGCAAGCTCTGGATTCTCAGAAAACCACAGCATGAGCCGAAACGGGTCTCTCAACGACGCCTTCATAGCTTCCGAGGCTTCGTCTTGAGTCGCTTCACCCAAGGCGTAGCACCTGAATACGTCTGCGTGCGCTCGGTCCATTGGCCACTTAGCCAGAATCGCATCCACATAATTCTGCCCCGCGGCAGAGTAGATCGCATCACGAACCTCTGGCCGCAGACCACCCTTCTTAAATAGCTTGCGCTCTGCCTCACGGCGTTGGGGCCTGGTCATTGCCTGAAACATGGGATCCGAATGAAAGCACTGTCTTAACGATTCAGACAACGGAGTAGGCTCATCGAATTCGAACGAGGGAAACCAGTCCTGAGTTTCAGCCACAACCGCAGCAGACAGGAGCGAAAGACTAGCAAGCGCTCGCGCCTCAAGTTCCAAAAGTTGAAAGGGATACACCAACGCGTTACGTCGGCATAACTGAGTGAGCAAATCACCTCGCTCTATCGCGTACTGCACCGCATGCGGCCCCGTCGGGGCTACCTCACAGACAATGATGCTCGAAAAGACAAAACGGACGTGTCCAGACTCCGCAAAACCGAGGAGCGTGTTCTTAACCCGGGCCAATTCAGGCGTGAGAGCCTTTCCCGAAAGAACGGAATAGTCTTGACTGTCCAGATAGACCTTGAGCATGCTGCCTCCCTCTGCAGCAATGCTACGACAGCTCATCACGAATAGGCTCCCGCAGGGACACGGAGGCAAGCCTCATAGATCAGGAGTCACGACTGCACATGATCGCCGCCCTGCTGCTTCCGCACAGCCTGGGCTGCGCGCAACGCTCTTTCCAAGTCGCTGATGCGGTCCGATAGCTGGCGGTTCCGGACGTAAGCCTCCGTGACGACTGCCCCCACCTGATGCTGATTGCCCAGGGCAACATAGCGCATGGCGCCGCCCTGCAGGAGCCGGCCAAGCGTGTCCATCTCCTCCACCGTACCCCGCAACTCCTCATCCCCCATCTCGACGACGTGCGTTCCATTGGGCAACACAGTGACGGATATAGAGCGAGGCTCACCGACGGCCTCTGGTAATTCATAAACGCCATCAGAAATCCGCCGCAGGCGCCCGTTGTCGATCCAGCGAGATGTGTGGTCGTCCACGATTGTGTAGGGCAGTCCGGTGAGTTCCCCGAGCACCTTGCGTGTGATCGACTGGCGGTTTTCCCGCAGTTTCTCCATGGTGCGCCAGATGAGGTTACCGTTGGCGCCAGGGTTCTTTTTGGTCTCGTTTGACGTTTTCATTCAGTGGACTCCTTGGCTTCGTCGATGGTGGGGATGAGGTAGGCCGACTGGAAATGCTCGATCAGCTCGGCTCGCTGGTGCGGAGACACGGCCCGGCACTCCTGCTCCATGGCCTGGAGAGCAGCCGGTCTGTCTTTCCAGTGCTCGCACGCCAGCTTGGCAGCGTCGAAGAGGTCGCGCAGGGATGCGTCTTGTTGGTCGGGTAGTGCTGCCATGGCGTGCTCCTCTTACGGCAAGGCCGCGTATGGAAGCGCGTGCGGATTGCCACTGCTGGCCGCGTCGAAGCGTTGCGCCACGATCGGGCGGATGCTCTCCGCGGTGCGCTCCACCATGTCCTCGCTGCCGATCACCAGGGGGATGTACTGGCACGCAATGGCATTGCGGAAGCATTTGGCGTTCTTGGCCAGCATTTCCGCCAGGGTCTCGATGTGCAGCATGCCTTGCTGCTGGCTCCAGAGGAGCACCCACGTCTTCGAGGCGTCGAGGGGGCGCACGTCTGCAGACGGGTTGAACGTGGGGTCAGCCATGGGGAGTCTCCTCAATGGAAAACGGGACGAAGGAAAGGGGGAACCGGCGGTGCTGCGTCCGGTACTGCATGGATTCCTTGTGGAACCACAGGGCCTGCGTGTAGTCCTGGAAGTCACCATGGCGGTACTTCGACAGGATCAGCCGGCCATCGGGCTCGCCCTGCTGGGCGGTCCACTTCGCCATGGCGGCCTCGTCGGAAGCATCTGGCGGGGATTCGTCTTTGCGGTTGCGCCACACGGTGAACACGTTGTCGGCCGCGTTGATGATGTCGAGGCTGCCCGCCACGTCCATCTTGGTAGGGGGGAGGTTCTCATCCCGGCCCTTGCGCGGGTGCGCAACCAGATGAACATGCACCCCGTAGGCCCGGGCGAACGCGCAGATCTTCTGCACGGCGATCTTCTGCGCCGATAGAGCACCAGGACCATCGACAGGCACGTCGAGCATCATCAGGCTGTCCACCACGAAGTGCTTGGCTCCATACCGGCGGGCCGAGTAGCCGAACACCTCCAGCAACCTGTCCAACTTCGCATTGCCGACCACATCGAACATCCAGAGCTTGTCGCGCAGCCACGCGCCAATGGCGCGCAGGTAGGCCGGCGTCGGTCGGTCCAGGCCCGCGGCTTGCTTGTGGATGCGCTTAAGGTGTCGCACCGCCGTCAGCTCGCCAGAGAACACCACCACGCGCTGCCCCTGGTGCATCAGGCCCAGCAGCACCTGGTCCAGGAACAAGCTCTTGCCGTGCCCGTTCCAGCCGGTCCACGCCGTGTACTCGCCTTCGTGGAACTCGAACCAGTCGAGGTGCTTGTCCACGTAGAGCGACGGGTAGCGCCTTCCGTCGGCACTCGGGTAGAACTCCGCGATCACCGCCTCGGTCCGGTCGTCAGCGCTGACCAGTTCCTCGGGGTCCATCGACTTCGCTTCGTTGATGGCAGTCCGGAAGTCGTAGGCTTCCGCGCCGTACTGCAGCCAGGCGTTCGGGTCTTTCTCGGGCAGCATCACCCGCCTGCAGCGCTCGATGCCAAGGCGGCGCATCACCTCCGGCGCGCCCTTGTCGCCGGCCTCGTCGTGGTCGAAGCAGATGGTGATGTCGCTGAACCGCTCCAGCCGGTCCCAGTCGCTCTCGATCCACTGGTGGTTCCCCGCACCCTGGTTGATGGAAAGCGCAGGGATGCCCATCTGGTGGAGCGTCATTGCGTCGATCTCGCCCTCGCAGATCGTGACAGCCCGGGCCTTCGGGTCGATGAGGTGCCAGCCGAACAGGCAAGGCATGGCGCCCTTTTCCTGCCGCATATCGGCCTTCGCGTCCGGGTTGCGGTACTTCACGTTCAGCAGCCGCTCGCCCGTCTCGTCGAAGTACGGGAACACTGCAAAGGTCTTTCCGTTCTCCACCTGCTCGCCGATCTTGAACGCCTTGAGCGTTTCCGCCGTCAGGCAGCGGCCGTCCGGCGCCGGGCCGGTGAGCCAGTCGTGCACGCGGTCCTTCGGCGTCCTGCATCGCGGTTTCTCGGGCGTGCGGTAGGTGCGTTCCGGCGGCTTCGGGGCTACCTCGCGGATGCCCAGGTAGTCCTTGGCCTCCCGCATTGCCTCGGTAAGCGCCAGGCCTCGGCACGCCATCCACAGGTCCAGGAGGTCGCCCCCCTCGTCGGATGCGAAGTCCTTCCAGACCCCGGCCCTCGCGCCGCCGATGCACACGGACAGGCTGTTCCCGGCCTCACCGCTCACGTTACCGGCTTTCCACTCCTTGCCAGCACGCTTTCCGCCCGGCAACAGGTACTGCGCCACATCGCCCGCACGCTGCGCCAGGTGGTCCTTGATCTCTGCCACGTTCACGCCGGCACCCCCTTCTTCGGCACGATGCGTTCACGGTCACGGAACTCGGTGTAGTTCATCCAGTGGCACCCCGACCCGTTGGCGTCGTACTTCGTCTCGAAGCCGGCCAACTCGAACCAGTTGGCAGGCAAAGCGGCGAGCTGGGCTTTGATGGCGGCGGACTCCGGGTTTGCGTGGTTCAGAGACTTCCCTTCTTTCGCACCAGCCCTCGTGCTTCCGTTTGCACCGGCATACAGCCCCTGCCACCCTCGCTCGATCGCGTTCTCGATCACCAACACCGGGTCCTCCCCTGCGTCTCGCAGCTTGGTCAGCGAACGCAACTGCAATGCCACTCCTGCCGCGGTTACGGGTTTTCTCCGATCCGCACGGTCTCTGACCCACATGGTCCAGGCTTCAGCCGGCAGCCATTCCGGCAGCTCGACGGTCAGCGCATCGAAGCTCGACCTCTTGCGCGCTACCTTCATCACTGGTTCTATTACTGGTTCCGTACCCCAAATTTGGGGGTCTTTCACCGGAAATTTGGGGGTCTTTCACCGGAAATTCGGGGGTGTTATCCCGGAAATTTGGGGGTGTTTCGGGCTTGACCAACGACCCCAAATTTGGGGGTCTTTCACCGGAAATTTGGGGGTCTTTCAAACTGGCTACAGCTTCCGAAACAGCACCTATTTCGGGGGTATTTAGGCGGTACACAATCACTTGGCCGGTCTGCCCCCTGCGCTCTCCGGTGTCGGTGATGAACCCAGATTCCCGGAGCCGTTGGATGTTGGCTTGAACAGTTTTTTCATCCTGCGCGGTTCGCCGGGCCAGATGTGCAAGCGATGGGAAGCACACCATGTCGGCCACTCCTTCGCCGTTTACGCAGTCGGCCATCGCCACCAGCACGAACTTGGCAGATGACGGACGAACCGGCTGCTCTAGCGCCCAGGCAATTGCGTCAAAGCTCATGGATCACCAAGCTCTCTGCCCGGCCCAGTGCGGCGGCCTGGGCCCATGCCGCAAGCGCGGCGGTCTCGGCAGGCGTCATACCCACCATCGTTTCGATCGGTGCTTCTTCGTTCCCATCTATGGCCAGATGGCAATGCCATCCCCGACGGCCCCGGTAGTCCCGCAGAAGGGTCTTCAGGCGCACATCTCCATAGCTGGTCCGATGCGAACCATCCAGGCGCCAGAACACTACGCGCCGAGCCCCGGGATCTCCCGTCAGGTAGGCGAGGAACTGAGCGCCGCCGGAGCTGAACTGGTATCCCTCGCTGGTGCCGGCGCTGTGCTCCAACTCTCCGTAGTGCATGAAGAGCTCAGGGGCGCGGCCGGCCAGTTGCTCCAGCAAGGCTCGGTCGAATGCGTACACGGGGGTGATGCCAGGCGCGCCGCCATACAAGGGCGTGCACGTGCTTGCGCGCCTGCGCCGTGGAAAGGGACGCGAGCTCGGCGATGAGTGCCATCGAGGCAGTGATCTCTCCTGCAGAGGTGTCGTGCAGTTCGGCCAGCGCGACAGCCACTCTGCACCGCCCTCTCGGCGCGAGCCTGGAGGCAATGACTAGCGGCTTGATCAGATCCATCTCTGGCCTCCCCTCATGCGTTCGATCAGATCGTCGACCTCCAGCGCGCTCCGGAACTCCAGTTGCTGCGCCGCATGCTGCTCAAGCAGTTGATGGGCGTGCTGCATCTGACCGATGAAAAACGGCAGTTCATCCTTCGCGATAACGAGCTGCATCGGCGCCGGGTCTACGTCTCGCTGGAAGCTCAGAAGCAGCGTGGCAGCGTCGGTAGGCTGGAGAGCCAGCCGCAGCGTCTGGTCATCCACCACCATCCACTTTCTCTCCCTGAGGTTCTGCCATGGATCGCTCATGAGGGATTTGCCTCCTGTTCGTATTCCTGAATCCACTCGGCCTGTTCCAGCGCGGCGGCGAGCCGTTCCACCTCGGCCCGGGCGGCTGCCAGCAGTGCCCGCAGTTCTTCAACCGTGGGGCGTGTCATGCCGTCACCGTCCCGCGACCTTGAAGGATCGCTTCTGCATAGGCCAGGCGCTCGCGGAGCTTGGCTGTCTGTTCGCGCTCCAGGCGCAACGCGCGCTCGGTCTCGGTTTCCAGCTTCCGCAGCGCAGTGATGTCGTAGCCGCGGGAGTTCAGGAGCCACAGCATTGGCGCCTCGTTCCCGGCCATGTCCATGAACTTGTTCAGTTGGTCCTGCGGGAAGTTGTGCTGGCCGGAGCCCATGATTCGGGACCATTGCGCGGCGTCCTTCACCACGCCACCTGTGCCCACGAATGCCTTGTCGTCCAGGCCGCTTAGGGTCTGGCAGAGCTGCAGCGCCTTGGTCAGGGTCGGTTGCCGGGCGATCAGTGCGGGATCGACGGCGTGCATCGGTGGACGCGCACTCAACTCAAATTGGTTCATCGGTTCAAGCCTCCGCAAATCATTTGCGCCGTCATGTCTCGTTGATCGGGGCAAAAAAAAGGACAGTTCATTTCCATGAACACCTCACGCAACCCCTCCTCCGCCCTGGTCGTCGGCCAGCCCTTCCACACCAGCACTCGCACCGTGCTGTCGCAGAACACAGACTTGGACACAGGCCGGCGCACGCAGGTGCTGTCGACCAGCCGGCTGCTGATGGGGTGGGTGGGTGGGGAACTGTGCGTGCGCTGCCATAGCAGCCGCGTGGAGATGGCGGGCGATCGAGCGGCACGCCGCGGGCGAGGTGCGTTGTGATGGAGATGGGCGCCCGCCCTCTCCCGGGCTACGATGGAAGTTCCTACACAACCATCACCGGGAGGGGCCGGCAAAAATGCTTTCAGAGCTGTCACAACTCATTCCCATCGGCGGAACGATCAAGAACATCGCGGCCGCTCTTGTCCAAGAACGCGACCGCGAGAAACTTGCGGCCCTCAAGATCGAACTCACGGACAAAATCCTCGACCTCCAGACCAAGCTGCTGGAGGTACAGAGCGCCGTCGTCCTCGAACGTGAAGCCTTTCGGGCAGCGCAGGATCGCGTCCGCGAACTGGAAAGCGACGAGCGGGAGAAAGCCCGTTACGAGCTTGCAAAACTTGGCACTGCCGGGGATGTCTTCGCGTATCGCCTTCGTGCGCAAAGCGAATTGCTGGAGCGTCAGGGCGAGCCCCCGCATTTCCTCTGTCAGCCTTGCTTCGATGTCCGCAAGCAGAAGGCTGTCCTTCTCATCAACACAGGGGAGGCTTACTGCCCTGCTTGTCATCTGCGTGTCGCCCTGCAAGCCGGCAAAGGTCGCCAGCGCCTCAGCGCGGGTATCGACTGACCGGTCGTGCTGCTCAGCCATGGCTCACCTCGGAAGTTGGGGCAGGAGGTGCAAGCGCTGCGACACCGTTTGTTGGCTGAGTCAGAAGGTCGGAGGTCGAAGGCGTGCGATCCTGGACAAGAGACTCCACGGTGACTTCGCCCCCAGTGAAGTCACGGACCGAAAGCATGTACTTGGGAGGCACACCAGAGTCGGCCATTTGGCTAACTCGGCCTTTGCTGACGCCCAGATGCCGGGACAGCGCGACCGTACGGCCTCGCCCAGCCAAAAGCCAAGTCTTGAGTTTCATAGACAGCAGTTTAGACCAATCTAACCATATTGACTAGACTTTCGTAAACCACCGTCGCTATCCTTGTAAACCATGGACTCTCTTACGAAGCACCGCAAGGAGCGCCTTCGCGCACTCATCGATGGACCACCGTTCTCCGGCAACCAGGCTGAGTTCGCCCGACATGCTGGATTGTCCAAAGGGCGGATCAACCAACTGCTCGACGAGCAACATGCCTTCGGTGAGCGTTCGGCCACCAACCTAGCCCTGAAGCTGGATCTCTCGCCTTACTACTTTGAGTCAGGACACGAATTCACAGCGATGCACAATTCGTCGCGGGACATCCTCGCTGGCATGGCTGGCACTAGGCCAATTCCCCTCATCAGCGCGTCCCAAGCATCCCGGTGGTCTGAGTTAGTAGACGCCTTCGAGCCCCACGAGAACATGACTTTCCTTCTGACCGAGCAGGCACTGTCCTCTGTTGCGTTTGCCATGGAGGTCCGCGACAACTCGATGCTCAACGAGTTCAGGCCATCCGATCAGGTCATCATCGACCCCGCAGTGATTCCGGCGCCAGGGGACTACGTTGCGGCCGCCAACGGACCAGATCCAGCCATCCTCAGGAAATACAGGCCTCGCAGGCTTGATGCAGAAGGCCGGGTTGTCTACGAGTTGTCCGCTCTGAACGACGACTTTCCCATCTTGTCCTCAGACGTTCAGCCGCTCTTGTTGATCGGCACAATGGTTGAGCAGCGCCGATACAGGAAAGCGCCCTGACTCCCAGCAACGTTGAATCGCCGAAAGTTTATAAATAGATTGACGATTTTGTTTACGTAGTTATAAACTTCACTCCACCGCGCCCCAATCCATGGCGCCTAGATGGAGTGATGATGCAGACCACAGATCTTCCCGCCCTGCTTGGGGCGGAACCCGGCCAGCACACCCGCCGCTGTGCGCTGGCATTGAGCGCGATTGAATCCAGCCGCTGGCCAGCCGCCGCATGCGGGCTCCGCAGCGCAGCCGGACTCGTCGAAGAATGGGCCCGGCGCGCCCGCCAGCTCGCGAACTGGTGCGATACCCAGGCCGAGTGCGGCCGGGCCTACTCCGCTGTCCCCGTTCCGATGCCGGAAGGCTGTCAGGCGGCACTGCTGCCTGTCGGCGGGCCCACGCTCGAATCCCTCGAGGCCGGCCTGATGGCGTTGGCCCACAGCCTCGGCCGTGAACATGCCCTGCGGGTGCGCCGCGCCATGAATGGCGTGCTCTCCGCCCAGCAGCAGGACACTGCAGCATCTGCAGGAGCGGCAGCATGATCCCCAACCCGCTGTTTCCCTCCCCCTTCGCTGGAGGCAAAGACCTCTGGGCCGATGTCGATCTCGACAGCATGCCTCCAGGCACGCGAAAGATGGTCGAGCGCGCAAGGCTCGCGGACGCTGTTCATCAAGCCGATCAAGCTGCGACCATCGCCGCGCTGGCAGCGCAGTTCATCCGAGCCACGGCCATCGCCAGCGAGTTTCAGCTGAAGCTCGAGCAGAAGGGCGCTTCATGAAGCCCAGTCTGCTCGGCGCCCTCTTCCGCCTCACCGCCATGCGCCGCCGCACTGGCGCCAGCGTGCCCGCCGCCCTCGCCTGGGCTGCCGGCCTTCTCTGGCGCGACCACCAGATCACCCGCCGCCATCGCCACATTGAGCGACGCGCTGCAGTCGAGCATGCCACGCGGCAGCGGTTGTGATCATTCAACGAGGAAACACGCACATGAACTTCGAGCTCAACGGGACCGAAACAGGTGAGCAGCTCATCAAGCAGTTGGTGGCTCTGCGACACGCGGCGCGCCGCATCACCAGAGCACTTGCAGCAAGTCACCGGTCTCGTGCCCACTTAGAGCGCCGCCGAGACAATGCCGCCGACGGCGCCATGCAGGCAAGCGCGACGGCAGAGTTGGCAGATATCAACGAACGGGAGCTGTTGCTGGCGTCGGCGGAGATAGAAATCGGCCAATACCTACTTCCACTGTGCTCCGCCTTGGACCTGAAAGCGACACGCGCACAAATCTTTGACGCGATCAACACGAATTCAGCCGATCGAGACACCGACCTGGTGCGCAAGTACGGCGAGAAGAGCCACCGGCTGATCTGCGTGCTGGACCTGGAGAACTCAGCGAGCACGCGCAATGAGGATTCGACAGATCCAATGCTGCAGCCGCTGAAGTGGTGCCACACCATGGCGTTCATGCGCGAGATGACCACCAACGCCAAGTTCGACCGAGCCATCCACGATGAGGCGAACGAGTTTTTCGGTGGTGCTTTCGGCGAGTACCGCGAGCGGCCGCTGATGGAGCGCTTGGCCGGGCGAGCTGTGTGATCGACATGAGCACCGACGTGCATCAGCCAGCCGTCACGGGCGAATTCTCTGCCAGTCGGGACTGCCAACGTCTGGGATCAGTAACGATCCTGAATCCAGCTCTTCACCGTTTGCCATCTGTCGCCAGCGACTCGGAAGGACAGCACTTCTGGATGCTGTTTCTGAAGCTGGGAGTAGAACACCAGCATGTCCTGAGAGGGAGTGGTGCGCTCTCTGGCCGCCAGCCAATCCATCCACAGGCTGGTGATTTGTTGTCTCGCTTCGTCTTGGGTCATAGACGTTTCAATGGTTCAAAGCTTCGGCTTGTTCAGGACGCGTACTGCGTGATCGCTTGGATCTTCGACAGGGAGGAACTCCATGGTGTGCCCGAGCTCTCGCAACCGCTGCTCAATTTCCAACAGACGGCCATCGATACTCATGATCTCTTGCCTGAGATGTCCGGCTTTCAGCCTCGCCGTCTTTTCGGCCTTCTTCGCTTCTTCAATTTCACGAGGATCAGGATTGGCCTCGCGATAAGCGCGCTCTTTCTTCGCATCGTCGCTGGCAGAAAAGAAAACGCGACTGGCATCAGCCTGAACCTGCGAACGGCGCAGCAAGAGCTGTGTGCGTCGCATCTCCAGCATCAATGCCTCGGCAGAGGCTTGTTCAGCGGTCTCGAAGGAGCTCTGGATGCGCTCTACCAATTCAGCGTTGTAGCTGCGCCCATTCTTCTGTGCCGACTCGTGCACAGCTGCATGCAATTCGGGCGGCAGCCGGAGCGCCGTTTTGACGAAGTTCTTTTGGTCGATGCTGGTAGCCATGCCTCCATGATAGTCCCTATCACAAGTCGGCTATTGCCTCCATCATGGAAATATGCCTCTATCATCACTTCATGCCTCCATCAAGGAAGCACAAATGACAATAAAGAAACCCAGCCAGAAGGACTACGTGAAAACCGCTTTGCGTCTGCCGCCCGACCTTCACGCCGCCTTGCACGAAGCGGCCGCAGAGGGTGAGCGGACCTACAACGGGGAGATCCTGGCGCGCCTGCGCGCATCCTTCAAGGGGAGGCGCAGCCAGCAATCCCAGCAGAAAGGACCGTAGCAATGACTGCGCATTTCACACACATGGGTGAGGACCCCTTCGATCCTCACATGAGAGGCCCCGCCGACCGGGGCAAAGTGAACTCCAGAAAAGCAAAAGGCCAGCAGCGCCAACTGCCAGCCTTTGCCCGAAGAACGATCGGCGCCAACCGATCAAGCCTCTTAGCTCGAAACCCTTCTCACAAGGAAACGAACCATGACCGCGATTATCTCGCGCTCCCCGGAGAGCGCAACCCAAGCCACGCCCGCGGCACGGAAAAGCAAGGCCGAGAAGCCGGCAGTCGGTGTGCCGCCCACGACGCAGGCGCCCATCTCTCCTGCGGCGGGGGCAGCAGATTGGCAGCGCCCGGTCCGCACAGCATTGACCCAGATCGCCGGCCTCCTGGACCAACTCGAGGAACCGGCTCCCGGCTGGGGAGCCACCGACACGCCGACAGAGCTGATCAGCCATGCGGCGCGCCGGGTGAACAACATACTCCGGCAGGAGGACGGCGAGGATGCGTGGGCGAGCTCGATCACGATGTGGGACGCGATCCTCTGGCCGTTCGAGAGCCTGCGTGCCGCGGTAGAACTGGGCGCATTGCGGGGATGGGCGGCGAGCACGTCCGAGGCCTTCGGCCTGCTCACGGCGGCCAATGACCAGCTCACCGCGCTCCAGAAGTACGTGGCAGCTCAGCCGGCGGCGATCCCCAAGCCCTTCCAGGAAAAGCCCCGGCCACCGATCCGGCGCGAGCCGGAAGCGGCGCGGCACTCTGTGAATGACACCCAGAGGGTGTTCTCCGAACTCGCAAACCAAGCATCCACGCTCCGCGACTTCCTGCTGGGAGCCCGACACGATGTGGAGCGCACTGGCAACCACCTGAAAGCCTGCAATGACTTTTTGATGGCGGAATACCTGTGCGCCTTCATCGGTTCGGTGTGTGACCAGATGGTGAACTATGACGTGGCAGGCGGCCCGGCCGAGTGGGCGATCGACAGCAGCCTCCAGACCGACGGGGGTGCAGCATGAGCGCCGTAGCTACTCCCACCAGCCGCGATGCAAAAGCTGCTCGCCCCACCTCACCGGCATCGGCACCTGCCGTCCCCGCCACCACGACCCGGCAACAAGACCGTGCGTGGCTGGCAGATCTGGCGAAGGCACTCAATGCCGCAGCTAATGCTGATTGCCCCCACCTTTACTCTGGAGAAAGCGACCGACTCCTGGGAGTGGCATATGAGATTTCCGCGCGCCTGGCCACCAGTTCCGATGCCGAACTGGATGGGCCAGCGGGGGACGAATCCTTCACGATTGCATCACTGGTAAAGGCCGCACTGCAAGTGCCGGGGGATTGCCTTACCGCCGAGCGTCTGGCCTTCATTGAGCAGGCTCGCGCGCCGTTGGTCGGGCTGACCGACTGCGCCACGGTTCTGGACGGCTGGGAAACCTACCCGCGCACAGCAGCCGCCGCGGCAGAGCCGGAGCCGGAGCCTGCACGGCCACGGGACTGGCTCTCTGACGCTCTGTCCAAGGTGGGAGAGGCCAGGGCGGTGCTGCGGATGCTCGCAGAAGGCTCCGGCACTGATCCGATCTGGGGATTGGTGCGGCTTGCAGACTGGCTGGCCGATGAGATGCAGGCCTGCGCAGACGCGGAGAAAGCCAAAAAAACTGCGTGCACAGACAGCGCTGCAAACATCGCGTGCGTGCTGTCGATCCTGTACCTCGTCGCCGAACACGATGACCATGTGCTGATCCATGCCGCAGCCTCGCTCCTCGAGATGGCCGCTTCCTACTGCGAATCCGCCCAGGAGGCCGGCCATGCCTAACCAGCCCAAACCCAGAAGCCTGGTGGCTGCCATGCTCGCGGACGAAGCAGCGAAGCGGCGGGCCCGTCCTGCAGCCGATGCCCTGGCTGACGTGCCCGAGATCGTGGATGTTGCGGCCTGGTACTCGCAGCATACCGCCCTGCTACACCAGTTCCTGCACCATGCCATCAAGCGTGTGGCCGCCGCGCCCGTGAGCAAGCAGACCCAGCGCGTGATCCATTCGCTGGGCCAGACGCATGCAGACCTGATGGCGCACACGGTCAAGATCGCGGGCCCGTCTGTGCCGCGTGTGCTCGCCCGCGACGGAAAGCACTCCATTCCCTACGAGCGCTTGGCGGAAGCACGGGCCAAGGTCCAGGTGCTCACCGAAGAACTGGCATACCTCCAGGCGCTGGAAGAATGGCACCCGCGGTTCGAAGCCATGTCGGCGAAGCAGGAGGCTCTGGCCGCTCAGTTTGCCAATGAGATCGCCGCACAGGCGGAAGGGGATCATATCGGCCCTGGCCCCACACGCCTTCTGGAGATGGCCCGCCAACTGTACGAAGCCGAGCGGGAGGAACTGGCGCCATGACCTACCGCCCCGCCCCTTCCTCCCTGGCGGCTCGCGTGATCGACTACCTCACGCGCAACCCGGAAGCATCACTCACAGTAAGCGAGATCGTCTCGCGCTTCGTCGGTTTCGCCGACATGCGCAACGTTCACGATCAACTCGTCACGGCCTGCGACTTCGACTATCTCGAGTGGCATCCGCGCAAAGACACCGGCGGCACCTATTGTCTAGGGCCGGAGCGTCCCCCGCCTCTCCCCGAGGACCGGCCACTTCCGCCGCGTCGCAGCCACGCGCCCTCCCCTGGAGTGGTAGAGCTGTGCAGCGTGCTGCCGTTCGGCAACCGAATGGGCTACGGCGCACCGGCGTTCTGCAGGGTGCCGGCTGATGACACGGAAGGAGGCGCGCTTTGACCAGCACCCCATTTCTCGCCGCGGCCGACACCGTAGCCCTTTGGCACGCCGTGGAATGGATGGCCACCGTGGTGCGCGAGATGAGCCGCGAAGGCTTCAAGGATGACGAGGAGCGCGCCCAGTACGAGGCTGAGAGAGTGCGCCTCCTCGCCGCGAGACGCGCGCTTCGCAAGGTCAACGCGATTCGCAGGGCGCAATCCCGCAGGCTGCATAGCCCGGGGCCCTCACCTCTGGAAGCAGTATGACCCCCGACCTCTCCGACGAAGAGATCGACCGCATCTGCGCCGGGTTGACCCAGAGCGCGGCAAAAGTGCGCTATCTGCGCAGCCTGGGCCTGCGCGTGGACCGTCGCCCCAACGGCCGACCGCTGGTCGCTCGTGCTGAGTGGGAGCGCCACTACGCCACCCGCCAAGCGCCGCAGGCTTTGGCCACCAGCGCGCAGCCCAGCAACGGGCCGCGCTGGAAGACAGCAGCGGCTGGGTAACGCAGCATGGGAAGAACACGCGACCGCGCCAGCGCCGCTGGCCTCTTGCCCCGTATGGAAGCGCGCTTGTGGGCGGACGGCAAGACCGTCACCTACCGCTACCACCCGGTGGGCAAAAGGCCGGTGAACCTGGGCACGGACAAGGCCGCCGCACTGCGCAAGGTGCTGGACATGAACGGCCAGCCAGGCGGCCCCGATCCCGTGGGAACGCTGCGCTGGGTGTGGGAGAGCTTCAAGACCAGCAGCCCAAGGTGGAAGAAATACGCCCAGACCACCCGGGACGACTACGAGAGCGCATGGAAGCAGTTGGATGATCGGCTGGGCCATATGCACGTCGGCGAGATCACTACGGCCATCGTCGCCCGCTACATCCACGTGGAGCGGGCCGACTCGCCGCGGCGGGCCGATATTGAGAAGAGCCTGCTGTCTCGGCTCTTCGGCCACGCCATCATCCTCGGCGTCTGCTCAGTGAACCCCACCACAGGCGTGGAGCCCCACGGAAGCGAATCTCGCACGGTGGCGGTCAATCCGGCCGTGCTTGGCCGCTATCTGGCGTGGCTGGAGAAGCAGACGCCTCAGCGACGAATCATCGGCATGGCCGCCGAGTACGCGAGCTTGGCCGGCAACCGGAAAGTGGAGTTCCTGGACCTGTGCTGGACACAGGTCGATGAGGGCTCTGGCGAGGTTCGGACGAAGCGCGCCAAGCAGCGCGGGAAGATGCGCGGTGAGGTGATCGAGGTCATCAAGTTCACGCCGAACCTTCAGAGGCTTATCGACCGCCTGAAGGCGCTGCGTGCTCAACGGGGACTGGACTGCCTCTATGTGTTTCCTACCAGGGACAACAACGCCTACACGGCCCGCGGCTTCAAGACCCTGTGGCAACGGTGCGTTCTTCTGGCGATCGAGGAAAAGGTGCTCACCAAGGAGGACCGGTTCACCTTCCACGACCTCCGCGCCTACTACGCCACGATGCACAAGAAGGACCGCGGTCACCTGCCCGACATGCACAAAAATGCAGCAGTCACAGCCCAGGTGTACGACCGCTCAAGGGAGATCCCGCGCGAGGCCCTTTGAGCGAATATTCCCACGGTGGGAATAAAATAAGAAAGCCGCTACAACTTTCATAGCTGTAGCGGCTTTATCTATCTGGGGTGGCTGATGGGACTCGAACCCACGACGACAGGAATCACAATCCTGGACTCTACCAACTGAGCTACAGCCACCGTAGCCTCAAATTATAACCAGAGAAAAGCCCTTTCGAGGGCCTTCCCCTTAATTTTCCGGCGCAGCATTGGCCGCCGGACGGGGCACCTTGAACTGGACCTTGAAGCGATCCTTCAACAGTTCATAGTACGCCATGGCTTCCGCGGCAGCGGCCACCTCGGCATATTGCTGGTGCTGCTGGCGCGCGACGGTGGGGTCGGCTTCTTCGCGCGCGACGATGCGGTTGACCTTGATCACGGCATAGCCCTGCGGCCCCAGGCCCACGCCGACCAGGGTCGGCAGTGCGTCGGCATTCGCCTGCAGTGCGGCATCGATGATCTGGCGCGGCAGATTCTGCGGCTTGTCGCGCGAGATGGTGACGGCGGCGGTCAGCCCGGAGGCGCTGGCCGGTGCGCTCTTCCATGCGTTCAACTTGGACTCGCCTTCCTTGCGGGCCAGTTCGGTGGCTTGCTCTGCCACGTAGAGCTCGCGCACGCGTGCCTTCACCTGCTCGAAAGGCAGGGTCTGTGCGGGCGTGTGGGCCGTCACGCGGCCAGCGACGAGCGTGCTCGGCGCCGTTTCGATGGCTTCCGTATTGCGCTTGTGCTCCAGGGAGTCGGATGCGAACAGGGCTTCGAGGAAACGCGCATTCGCGAGAGGGCCCTTGGCATCCGCACGCGGCGTGCGGGTGACGCCGGTGGCGGTCTGCACCTTCAGCTTCAGCTTGGCAGCCACCGGCTGCAGGCTGTCCGACTGCTCATACACGCCATTGGTGAAGACCTCGGCGAATTCGGCGAACTTGCGCTGCGCCTGCTGCTGCCGGGCCTCGGCTTCCAGCTTGGGGCGCAGTTCTTCGAAAGAAGGCTGCTTGGGCGTCTTGATGTCGTTGAGCTGGATGATGTGGTAGCCGAAATCGCTTTCCACCACGTCGCTGATGTCGCCCTTCTTCATCGAGAACACGGCATCTTCGAACGGCTTGACCATCGCACCGCGGGCAAAGAAGCCCAGGTCGCCACCGGACGGCGCCGAGCCGGTGTCCTGCGAGGACTTGCGCGCCACGTCGGCGAACGTGCCAGGCGCCTTGCGCACCTGCTCCAGCAATTCAGTGGCGCGGGCCTTGGCCTTCTCGCGCTCCGCGGCAGGCGCGTCCTTGGTGGCGTTGATCAGGATGTGGCTGGCACGGCGCTCTTCCTTGCCGGCGAGGCGCTCCAGGTTTTCCTTGTAGTAGGTCTTCAGGTCGTCGTCGCTCAAGGTGATGCCCGCACGCACGGCATCGAGATCCAGCACCACGTACTCGACGCTGGCCTGCTCGGACTGCCTGAACTGCGACTCGTGGCCCTTGTAGTAGGCCTCGAGATCGGCATCGGAGGGCGTGACCTTGGCCGTGAAGTCGCCGGCATTGAAGCGGGCGACCTGGATCTCGCGGCGCTGGTAGAGCGCGTCCAGTGCGAGCCGGGACTGCGACTGGCCGGCGAACGCGGACCCCATGACGCCCCCGATCACCTGATTGATCGAAAGCTGGCGGCGCACGTTGGCCTCGAAGCCTTCGGGCGTGAGCCCCTGCGCAGCCACGAGGGCGCGGTATGCATCGGCATCGAGGGAGCCGTCCGGCCGCTTGAGCGCGGCGATGGCGGGAATGTCCTGCAGCGTGCGGGCCAGTTGCGCATCGCTGGCGGTGAGGTGCATCTTGGCGGCGGCAGCCTGCAGCACCCGGTCACGCACCAGACGCTCCAGCGTTGCGTAGCGCGCGCTGGCCGAATCCAGCAGCTTCGGATCCACCGATGGCGACTGGGCGCGGATGCGGTCCGTCTCCATCCGATGGGCGTTGTCCCACTCGTCCTGCTTGATGTCGTGACCATCGACGCGTGCCACGACCGGGCTCTTGTCGGAGAAATAGCTGCGGTCGATGCCCACCAGCACAAACGACGGAATGATCAGCAAGAACAACGCGACCATGACGATCTTGGAGTGCTTGCGGATGGATTCGAACATGGTCAATCTTTCAATGGCGACAAAAGAAAAGGCGAACTCTCGTTCGCCTTTTGATCGGTGGTGGGTGCTGACGGGGTCGAACCGCCGACCTACGCCTTGTAAGGGCGCCGCTCTACCAACTGAGCTAAGCACCCCACCTTGAACCTCGAGCCTCAGTTCAGGGCATCTTTCAATGCCTTGCCAGGACGGAACTTCGGAACTTTAGCAGCCTTGATCTTAATCGTATCACCGGTGCGGGGATTGCGGCCCGTGCGCGCAGCGCGCTTGCCCACCGCGAAGGTACCAAAACCGACGAGAGACACCGTACCGCCTTTTTTCAAGGTCTTCTTCACTGCCTCGATCGTGGACTCCAGCGCGCGAGCGGCTGCGGCCTTGGAGATATCGGCATTGTTAGCAATGTGCTCAATCAGTTCGGTTTTATTCACAAGGAGCCTCTTGGGAAAAGAGTGGATGGAATGTCTTTTGCAAATCTGGCGGCCTTCACACGCGCCAAGCCAGCCGCTTGATGCGGGGCACAAAATGGGGCGGGGGAAGGGCTGGCACGGGGGCAGAATCTGCTGTGCCAGATTAAAGCCATCGACTTTCCGGGTGTCAATACAACGGGCCGTTTTGCGACGGCGCGATGGCGGATTTTAGCCTTAATTTACGGGTGTTTCAGAGACCCCGAGGGGTTTTGGACAGCGGGTCCGTGGCGTCTAGCGCAAGCCCCGATTGACACCTCCTGCCACGCACCGGGCAGGTGCGCGGATGGCGTCATTTCTTGACCCGTGCCCGGATCTCCGGAAGCGCCTTGCGCAGGTAGTAGACCATGGACCACGCGGTGAGCACCGCAGCAAGCCAGATCAGCCACGTGCCCCACACACCCGTGTCGATCACGCCGGCGATCCGGCCGTCGTAGAGCAGGAACGGGATGGCGACCATCTGCACCGTGGTCTTGACCTTGCCGATCATGTGCACCGCCACGCTCCGCGAGGCACCGATCTGCGCCATCCATTCGCGCAGCGCGGAGATGGCGATCTCGCGGCCGATGATGATGAGGGCCACGAAGACATCGGCGCGCTGCAGGTGCACCAGCACCAGCAGCGATGCGCAGACCAGGAACTTGTCGGCCACGGGGTCGAGAAAGGCGCCGAAGGACGAGGTCTGGTTGAGCCGGCGCGCCAGGTAGCCGTCGAGCCAGTCCGTGGCGGCGAAGGCGATGAACATCACCGTCGCGATGAGGTTGCGCGTGGCGGGTTCGAGCGGCGCATAGAACACTCCCACGATCAAGGGTATCGCGACGATGCGCGTCCAGGTCATGATGGTGGGGATGGTCAGGAACATGGAGGCGATTGTGTCATGCCCTCGTGGCCGTTTCCGCCGGGCGGCACGAACCGGGCTCCGCACCGCCCTGCTCCGCCGTCAGCGCAGCGCCCGGTAGATCTCCTGCGCCAACTCCAGCGAGATGCCGTCCACCGTGGCCAGATCCTCGACGCTGGCGGCCGCCACGCCGCGCACGCCGCCGAAGCGCTGCAGCAGGCGCGCACGCTTCTTGGGCCCCACGCCGGCAATCTCCTCCAGCTGGCCGCCGCCCACCCGCACCCGGGCACGGGCCGCGCGCATGCCGGTGATCGCGAAGCGGTGCGCCTCATCGCGGATCTGGGCCACGAGCATCAGCGCCGCGGAGTCGCGGCCCAGATAGACCTTCTCGCGGCCGTCCGCGAAGACGAGTTCTTCCAGCCCGACCTTGCGGCCCTCGCCTTTCTCGACGCCGACGATGCGCGAGAGATCCAGCCCCAGCTCGGTGAACACCTCCCGCGCCATGCTCACCTGCCCCTTGCCGCCGTCGATCAGCACCAGGTCGGGCAGGCGCGCCTGCCCGGGCGCGGGCTCGGCCCCTCCGGCCTCGCGCTGCGCTTCCACCACCTTGCTGTAGCGGCGCGTGAGCACCTGCCGCATGGCGGCATAGTCGTCGCCGCCGGTGATGCCTTCGATCTTGTAGCGGCGGTATTCGCTGCTCTGCATCTTGTGGTGGTGGAAGACGACGCAGGACGCCTGCGTGGCCTCGCCCGCCGTGTGCGAGATGTCGAAGCACTCGATGGCGAGGGCGTCGAGATCGTCCATGGGCAGGTCGAGGGCCTCGGCCAGGGCCCGCGTGCGGGCCTGCTGGGAGCCTTCCTCGGACAGCAGCCGGGCGAGCTGGATGTCGGCGTTCTTTTGCGCCATCTCCAGCCAGACGCGGCGCTGCTCGCGCGGCTGGTGCACGGCGTTCACCCGCACGCCGGCCTGCTGGGAGAGCGCCTCCATCAGCGCGCGGTCCACCGGCTCGCTGGCGATGAGCGTCGGCGGCACGGGCACGCCGATGTAGTGCTGGGCGATGAAGGCCTCCAGCACCTGGACCTCGACCGTGCGCGGCAATGCCGGCGCGGACGCGCCTTCCGCGCCCTCCCCCTCCGCCGGCTCCTCGGCCCGGAAGACCGCCGTGGCGTCCTCGACGTGCACCGGGAAGTACGCCCGGTCGCCCAGATGGCGGCCGCCCCGCACCATCGCGAGGTTCACGCAGGCGCGCCCGCCCTGCACCTTCACGGCCAGGATGTCCACGTCCTTGTCGGATGCGGTCTCGATCGCCTGCTGGTGCAGCACGCGCGCGAGCGCGGTGATCTGGTTGCGGATCTCCGCGGCCTGCTCGAATTCGAGCCGGTCGGAATGCGCCATCATGCGCGCCTCCAGCGCCTCCAGCAGTTCGCTGGTTTCGCCGCGCAGCATGGCCTCCGCGTTCGCCACGTCGTGGGCATAGGCCTCGGGCGAGATGAGGTCCACGCAGGGCCCGGTGCAGCGCTTGATCTGGTAGAGCAGGCATGGGCGCGTGCGGTTGGCGAAGACCGTGTCCTCACAGGTGCGCAGGCGGAACACCTTCTGCAAGAGCAGGATGGTTTCCTTCACGGCCCACGCGCCCGGATACGGGCCCAGATAGCGGTGGCGCCGGTCGATCGCGCCGCGGTAGTAGGCGATGCGCGGGAAGCGCTGCCCCGGCGCCTCTCCCGTGCCGTCGCGGGAGGCCACGCCCGTGATCTTGAGGTAGGGGTAGCTCTTGTCGTCGCGAAAGAGGATGTTGTAGCGCGGGTTCAGCGACTTGATGAGGTTGTTTTCCAGCAGCAGCGCCTCGGCCTCGGAGCGCACCACCGTGGTCTCCAGCCGCGCGATCTTGCCCACCATGTGGCCGATGCGCGTGCCGCCATGGGTCTTGGTGAAATAGCTGGAGACCCGCTTCTTCAGGTTGCGCGCCTTGCCCACGTAGAGCAGGCCATCCTGGGCATCGAAGTAGCGGTAGACGCCCGGCAGCGGCGGCAGCGAGGCCACCTGGGCGAGCAGTTCATCGGAGTGCGCATCGGACATGGGCCGTATTGTGGCCGCCACGCCGACGGCCAGGCGCCGGCGCGCTATCCGCGATTCATCCGTAGGCCCGGTTGGCGAGGGCCACGGCCAGGATGTCCGAGGGGTCGATCAGGGTCCAGTCGCGGGCCTCGGGCGCATCGGGCAGTGCAAGGGGGATCTCGGTGCAGGCCATGACCAGCGCCACGTCGCCGTGCGCCTCGCGCACCTGCTGGCCGGCCTGGGCGAAACGGCGGCGCGCGAGCGCCATGTCACCGGCCTTGACGCCGTCGTAGATACCCTGCATCAGCCAGCCGCGGGCAGCCTCGGACGGCAGCACGCACTGGATGCCGTGGGCCGCGAAGGCGCGATCGTACAGGCCCATGCGGTAGGTGCCCTGCGTGGCCAGCAGGGCCGCGCGGCCGATGCCGCGGCGCCCCAGCTCGGCGGCGGTTTCGTCGGCGATGTGCAGCAGCTCCACCGAGGCCACGCGCTCCTGCAAGGCGGCATGCCATGCATGCGCGGTGTTGCACGACATGGCCACCGCGCGCGCGCCCAGCGCCGCGAGCCGCTGCAGCGCCAGCGCCAGGCCGTCCAGCGGCTGCGGCGCCTGCGGATCATGCAGCGCCCGCGTGCGGTCTACCACCGGCACCTGCGCGATCCAGTGCTCGGGGAACGACTGGTCCAGCACGGGCCGGCCATGCGAGCGCAGCCAGTTCTCCGACGCACGCACGAAGAGGCGCGCGAAATCCACCCCCGCCGCGGGGCCCATGCCCGCCAGGATGCCCACGGTGAGCGGTGCGGCCGGCGGCGGCGCGAGGCCATCCAGCGCGCTCATCGCAGCATGCTCGACATGGCCGAGAGGCTGTTGACCATGCGCACGGCCGATTCGATGTCGGGCGCGGTGAAGCGCAGTGCGTCGGAGGCCATGCGCTCCAGCGACGGCCACTGGCAGAACAGGTCGGCCAGCGCGGTCGTCTGCGCCACCAGCTCGACGGTGACGGGCCCCTCGATGCAGAACGGCCGGGCGGTGCGCGCATGGGCCATGGCCTGCGCGACGCCTTCGCGGATCGCGGCGCAGGCGCGCTCGGGCGAGAGGCTGATGCCGCTGTTGGCGCCCGTGGCGCGCTTGGTCTGCACGAAGCGGGCCTGCGGGAACAGGTCGCGGTTCTCGCCGATGAACACGTCGTCGCCCGACGCGGCGATGACGGGCGCGCCATACGCCCCGGCCAGCGCGCCGTAGATGCCGGCCTCGCCCAGCTCGCGCCCGTTGAGCGCGATGCTGGCGAATGCGAAGCTGTTGATGGTGTGGGCCAGGATGCCGCGCCCCTGCGCGCGCGAGTGGTAACCGATGAGGCAGACGCCGTCCATGCCCAGCTCGACGCCGGACACCATGCTGAGGTAGCGCGGCTTGCCCTGGATGGCCTGGGCACGCGCGTCCAGCAGGTCGGGCGGCATGTTGCGGAACCCGCCGTGCGAGTCGTTCACATAGACCTCCGAGGCACCGCCATCGAAGGCGCCGGCGATGGCGGCATTGGCTTCGGCGGCCATCAGGCGCCGCGCCCGTTCGTATTCGGGATTGCCGGCCCGCACTTGCTCGGGGTGGTAGACGCCGGCCACGCCTTCGATATCGACGGAGATGAGGATTTTCATGGAACGCTGCGTGGAATCGGATGGATGGAAAAGAAAGGTCGCGCCGCAGAGGGGCGCTCAGCGCGCGCAGGCGAGCAGATCGCGCAGCGCGCGGCGGTGGTGCCCGTCCCTGCCGGTGACGGGCTCGGCATGCCAGAGCGCATGGACGATCGCCTGCTCCACGCTGTCGGCGGCGGCCTGGAAGAGGCCGTCCAGCAACGACTCGTGCACCGTCGGCACGGCCGGCATGGGCTCGTCGGGCAGGTGCGGCAGCGTGCAGGCCGTGGAGAACGCAATCGCGATGTCGCCGCTGCCGTGGCCGTAGACGGAGCCCGTGCGCGCCAGGCCCGCCGCGGCCCTCAAAGCGAGGCGGCCGAGCTGGCGCGCATCCAGCGCGGCATCGGTGGCCAGCACCATGATGATCGAGCCCTTCTCCGGACCGGCCTGTGCGCGGGTTTCGTCGTCCAGCGCGGTGGCGACGGCCTCGCCGATCGGCGCGCCGCCCCACACGAGGTTGGGCAGCAGGCCGTAGTTGGCGAGCACCAGCGCGCCCACGGTGCAGGTGCTGCCGTGGCGCATCGGCACGCGGCGCGATGCGGTGCCGATGCCCCCTTTGAGCTGGAAGCTCGACATGCCCCGCCCCGCGCCCACCGAGCCCTGCTCCACCTGCAGCCCAGCGCTGTCGCAGGCGCTGCGGTAGTGGCTGTCGCCGACGGCCATGGCCTGGATGTCGTTCAGGAAACCGTCGTTGCATTCCAGCACCAGCGGATTCACCGTGGGCCAGGCGCGCCCCGTTTCGGGGTTGGCCCGCACGCAGTCGCGGATCTGCGCCTGCGCCACCGCGCCCACCGAGAAGGTGTTGGTGAGCGCGATCGGCGTCTCGATCTGGCCCAGCTCCGCGAGCTGCACCAGCCCCACGCTCTTGCCGAAACCGTTGATCACGGCCGCGCCGGCCGGCACCTTGTGGCGGTAGGGATCGAGGGCGTGCGGGTGGATGACGGTCACGCCGGTCTGCACCGGCCCCTCGTCCAGGGTCGCGTGGCCCACGGTGACGCCCGGCACGTCGGTGATCGCATCGAGCGCGCCGCTGGCGAGCAGGCCGATGCGCGGCGGCGCGCTGGGCATGGCGTCGCGCGGGCTCATGACTGCCGGTCGATCTTGGGATCGAGCGCGTCGCGCAGGCCGTCGCCCAGCAGGTTGAAGGCCAGCACCGTGAGGAAGATCGCCAGACTCGGGAACAGCGCCACGTGCGGCGCGTTCACCATGTCGGCGCGCGCCTCGTTGAGCATGGCGCCCCACTCGGGCGTGGGCGGCTGCGCGCCCATGCCGAGGAACGAGAGGCTCGCAGCCGTGATGATGGAGGTGCCCACGCGCATCGTGAAATACACCACGATGGAGGAGATGGTGCCCGGCAGGATGTGCCGCACGATGATGGTCCAGTCGGATGCGCCGATGCTGCGCGCGGACTCGATGTAGGTCATCTGCTTGAGCACCAGCGTGTTGCCGCGCACCAGCCGCGCGAAGGCCGGCACGCTGAACACGGCCACGGCCACGATCACGTTGGTCATGCTGCTGCCCAGGATGGCGACCACGCCCAGCGCCAGCAGGATGCCGGGGAAGGCGAACAGCACGTCGGAGATGCGCATCACGATGCGGTCCCACCAGCCCTCGTAGTAGCCCGCCAGCAGGCCCAGCGTGGTGCCAATCAGGCAGCCGATGAGCACCGACAGGAAGCCCGCCGCGAGCGAGATGCGCGCGCCCATGAGGATGCGGCTGAAGATGTCTCGGCCCAGCGGATCGACGCCGAACCAGTGCACGGCCGAGGGGCCTTCGTTGATGCGGTCGTAGTCGAAGAAGGCTTCGGCATCGTAGGGCACGATGTGCGGAGCCAGCACCGCGACCAGCACGAGCAGCACCACGAAGGCCAGCGCGGCCACGGCCACGTGCTGCTTCTTGAACTTGCGCCAAAACTCGCGCCAGGGCGTGCGCACCGTGGTGGCGCCGGCGGCGGGCGCCACCGATGCGGCCGCGAGCTGCGCGGCGTCGGGCGGCGTGGGGATGGAGGGCGTGGTCATGTCGAGTCTTCGTCGGGAAAGGGATGCCGGGCCGCCCGCGTCACTTGTAGCGGATGGTCGGGTTGATGAAGCCGTAGAGCATGTCCACCACCAGGTTGATGAGGATGAACTCCAGCGAGAAAAGCAGCACCAGCGTCTGGATGACGGGGTAGTCGCGCATGGTCACGGCGTCCACCAGCAGGCGGCCGAGGCCGGGCCAGTTGAAGACGGCCTCCACCACGATGGAGCCGCCCAGCAGGAAGCCGAACTGCAGGCCCATCATGGTGATGACGGGGATGAGCGCATTGCGCAGGCAGTGCTTGAGGACCACGGTGCGCTCGTTCAGGCCCTTGGCGCGCGCGGTGCGCACGAAGTCTTCCTGCACCACCTCGACGAACGAGGCGCGCGTGAAACGTGCCATCACGGCGGCCACCGCCGCGCCCAGCGTGATGGAGGGCAGGATGTAGTGCCGCCAGCTGTCCGCACCCACGGTGGGCAGCCATCCGAGCTGCACCGAGAACACCTGCATGAGCGTCATGCCGAGCGCGAACGACGGAAACGAGATGCCCGAGACGGCCAGCGTCATCCCGAGCCGGTCGGGCCAGCGGTTGCGGTACACGGCCGAGAGGATGCCGATGCCCATGCCGAACACCACCGACCAGGCCATGCTGGAAATCGTGAGCAGCAGCGTGGGCAGGAAGCGCTCGCCGATCTCGGCGGCCACCGGCCGGCGCGTGCGGATGGAGGTGCCGAAATCCCCCTGCACCATGCGCGAGAAGAAATGCACGAACTGCTCGGGCAGCGGCTTGTCCAGGCCCAGTTCCTGGCGCACGAGCTGCACGGTGGCCTCATCGGCGTCCTGGCCTGCGGCCAGGCGCGCGGGGTCGCCAGGCAGCATGTGGACGAACAGGAACACCAGTACCGCCACGATCAGCAGCGTGGGCAGGAGCCCCAGCAGTCGTTTGAGGAAGTAGTTCAGCATGGATGCGGCGCTGCGGTACGCAGCGATGTGGGGAAACGGGGGAAAAGCCCCCCCGCGGCGCGCGGGGGGCTGGGTCTTACTTCAGCGAGATTTCGTCGCTGTTGATGTTGCCGTCGGGCATCACGTACACGCCCGACAGGCGCTTGGAGTGGGCGTAAAGCACTTCTTCCGTCACCAGCGGGATGCGCGGCAGGTCCTTGGCGAGCTGCTCCTGCGCGGTCTTGTAGAGCGCGGCCCGCTCGGAGCTGTCGGTGGTGACCAGCGCCTTGGCGATGGATTCATCCACCACGGGGTTGCTGTAGAAGGCGTAGTTCGCCAGCTTCGGCGCCCAGGACTCGGTGGCGAACAGCGGACGCATTGCCCAGTCGGCCTCGCCGGTGGACGACGACCAGCCGATGTAGTACAGGCGCACCTTGGCGGTCTTGGGATCGGGCCAGGCATCGACCATTTCCGCACGCTTGCCGGGCTCCAGTGCCTCCACCGACACCTTGATGCCCACCTGCTGCAGCTGCTGCTGCAGGAACTGGATCACCTTCTGGCTGGTGGTGTTGTTGTAGCCGCTCCAGAGCACCGTCTCGAAGCCGTTGGCGTAGCCGGCTTCCTTCAGCAATTCCTTGGCCTTGGCCACGTTGTAGGGAATGGGCTGCATCTTCACCGCGTATTCCACGCCCTGCGGCACGAAGCCCTGGGCCGCGAAGGCATAGCCGTTGAAGGCCACCTTGGCGAGCGCTTCCTTGTTGATGGCGTAGCCGATGGCTTCGCGCACCTTCGGGTTGTCGAAGGGCTTCTGCAGCATGTTGAACGTCAGGAAGCGCTGGATGATGGAGGGCGCGGTCACGACCTCCACCTTGTCGCTCTTCTTGAGCGTGGCGATCTGCTCATAGGGCAGCGTGAAGGCGAAGTCGGCCTCGCCCGTCTGCAGCATGGCGGCGCGGGTGTTGTTCTCGGTCACGGGCTTCCAGGTGACCTGATCGACCTTGGGATAGCCCTTCTTCCAGTAGCCCGCGAACTTCTTGCCCACGATGGCCTCGGTCTGCTTCCATTCGACGAACTCGAACGGGCCCGTGCCCACGGGGTGGAAGGCGATGTCCTTGCTGCCCCATTTCGCGATCGCGGCGGGCGAGATCATCGCGGCGGAGGCGTGGGCCAGCGCGTTGATGAAGGGGCCGAAGGGCTCCTTGAGCGTGATGCGCAGGGTCTGGGGATTCACGGCCTCGACCTTGGCCACGCGGTTGAACTGGTTGGCGCGCAGCAGGCGGTTGGCGGGGTCCATCACGCGGTCCAGGTTGGCCTTGGCCGCGGCGGCGTTGAAGTCGGTGCCGTCGTGGAACTTCACGCCCGCGCGCAGCTTGAAGGTGTACACGAGGCCGTCCTTGGAAACCTCGTAGCCCTCGGCCAGCACGTTCTTGACCTTCATGTCCTTGTCGAACGAGAACAGGCCTTCGTAGAAGGTCTTGGTCACGGCCGTGGTGATGGTCGTGTTGGTGTTGTAGGGGTCCAGCGTCTCGGGCTGCTGGTAGATGGCGAGCACGGCATTGCCGGCGGCCAGCACGGAGCCGGACGCGGCCAGGGCCGCGAGGGCCAGCAGGCTCTCGGCGAAGCGGCGGGAGGGAGAGGACTTCTTCATGGTGGACTCCGGTTTGAGGGAAGGAAGGGAGCGGGACGGATTCAGTACAGGTTGGCGATGGAATGGCGCGCCACGAAGTGGCCCTGCCCCACTTCCACGAGCGGCTGCACCGCGGGCTCGTCGCCCAGCGCGCGGATGGGGCTGGGGATCTCGCCCTCCAGCAGGCCGCGCTTGAGGTGCCGGCGCGCCGGGTCGGCGATGGGCACGGCGGCCATGAGCTTCTTGGTGTAGGGGTGCTGCGGGTTCTCGAAGATCGCGCGGCGCGGCCCGATCTCCACGATCTGCCCCAGGAACATCACGGCCACGCGGTGGCTGATGCGCTCGACCACCGCCATGTCGTGCGAGATGAAGAGGAACGCCACGCCCAGCTCGCGCTGCAGGTCGAGCATCAGGTTCACGATCTGCGCCTGGATGGAGACGTCCAGCGCCGAGACGGATTCGTCGGCCACCACCACCTTGGGATTGAGCGCCAGGGCCCGCGCGATGGCGATGCGCTGGCGCTGCCCGCCCGAGAATTCGTGCGGATAGCGCTGCGCGTGCTCGGGCGGCAGGCCCACTTTTTCCAGCAGCCAGTCCACGCGGGTCTGGGCCTGCTGGCGCGAGCAGGTCTTGTGCACCAGCAGCGGCTCCATGATCGAGAAGCCCACCGTGAGGCGCGGATCGAGCGAGGCGAACGGGTCCTGGAAGATGAACTGGATGTCGCGGCGCAGGGCCTGCACCTCGGAGGTGGGCAGGTCCAGGATGTTGCGGCCGCCGAATTCGATGGCGCCGCTCTGGCTCTCGACCAGGCGCAGCAGCGAGCGGCCGGTGGTGGACTTGCCGCAGCCCGATTCGCCGACCAGCGCCAGCGTCTCGCCCGGGTAGAGGTCGAAGCTCACCTTCTCCACCGCGTGCACGCGGCGCTTGACGCGGTTGAGCAGGCCCGCGCGCAAGTCGAAGCGCGTGACGAGGTCCTTCACGCGCAGGATGGGCTGCGCGCCTGCGGGCCGCGTATCGGGCGGCGTGGATTCGAGGGGAGACGGGGCGGCGGCGCCATCGGCGCGCAGCAGCTCGAACTGGCGCGGCAGATCGGTGCCCTGCATCGCGCCGAGCTTGGGCACGGCCGAGAGCAGCGCGCGCGTGTAGGCGTGCTGCGGCGCGGCGAAGATGCGCTCGGAGGCGCCCTCTTCCACCTTGTCGCCGCGGTACATGACCAGCACGCGGTCGGCCACCTCGGCCACCACGCCCATGTCGTGGGTGATGAAGATCACGCCCATGTGCATCTCGTCCTGCAGTTGGCGGATGAGCTGCAGGATCTGCGCCTGGATGGTCACGTCCAGCGCGGTGGTGGGCTCGTCGGCGATCAGCAGCTGGGGCTTGCACGACAGCGCCATGGCGATCATCACGCGCTGGCGCATGCCGCCCGAGAGCTGGTGCGGGAAGCGGTCGAGCACGTTGCGCGCCTCGGGGATGCGCACCAGCTCCAGCATGCGCAGCGCCTCGGCGCGCGCGGCGGCGCGGTCCCTGCCCTGGTGCACGCGGATGGATTCGGCGATCTGCTCGCCGGCGGTGAACACCGGGTTGAGCGAGGTCATCGGCTCCTGGAAGATCATGGCCACGTCGGCGCCGCGCACCTCGCGCATCGCCGCGTTGCCGGCGCGCGCCACGTCCAGCACCTGGCCGTTGCGGCGGCGCAGCGCCACCGAGCCGCCGATGATCTTCCCGCCGCCATGCTCCACCAGGCGCATGAGGGCCAGCGAGGTGACCGATTTGCCCGAGCCCGATTCGCCCACGATGGCCAGGGTCTCGCCCCGGTCCACGTGGAAGGACAGGTGCTTCACGGCATCCACCGTGCGCTCGGAGTTCGCGAAGCGGATGGTCAGGTCGTCCACGGCCAGCACGCGCTGCTCGGGCAGGGCGAGGGGCGAGGAAGAGATCGGAGCGGTGGGTTTCATGGCGGGGCCGGGCAAAGGATTCGGTCGTGGGCGGCGGAGGGCAGGCAGCGCGCCGTCAGCGGTAGATGAAGGACTCGGGCGCCTGGCCCGCGCGGGCCACGCCGCGGTACATGCCCTCGGTGTTGAAGGGCAGGTGGACGTTGCCGTGGCGGTCCACCGCGATGAGGCCGCCCGTGCCGCCGATGGCCGGCAGCGCGCCGTGCACCACGGCGTCGGCGGCCTCGGCGAGCGCGAGGCCGCCATAGGCCATGCGCGCGCAGACGTCGTGCGCGGCCGCCACGCGGATGAAGCTCTCGCCATGCCCCGTGCACGAGACGGCCGCCGTGCGGTCGTCGGCGTAGGTGCCCGCGCCGATGAGCGGGCTGTCGCCCACGCGGCCAGGGCGCTTGTTGGTCATGCCGCCGGTGGAGGTGGCCGCGGCGAGGTGGCCGAGCGCATCGAGCGCCACGGCGCCGACGGTGCCCATCTTGCGGTCCTCGTCGAGCGCGCGGCCGGCCAGCGCGGCGGCGCCGTCGTGGTCCAGCACGGCACCGGCCTGCCGGGCGCGCGCGGCTTCGAGCTGCTCGCGCCGCGCGGCGGTGGAGAAATACGCGGGCTCCACCATCGCCAGGCCCGCGCCGCGCGCCAGCCGCTCGGCGCCCTCGCCCGCCATGAGCACGTGCTGCCCCTGCGCCATCACGGCGCGCGCGGCCAGCACCGGGTTGCGCACGCGGGCCACGCCCGCCACCGCGCCGGCCGCCAGCGTGGCGCCATCCATCAGGGCCGCGTCCAGCTCGTGCGTGGCATCGGCGGTGAACACCGATCCGTGGCCGGCGTTAAAGAGCGGGCAATCCTCCAGCAGGCGCACGGCCTCGCACACGGCCTCCAGGGCCGATCCGCCCCGCTCCAGCACGGCCTGGCCCGCGCGCAGCACTTCCTGCAGGGCCGCGTGGTATTCGCGCTCCTGCGCAGCGCTGATGTGCGCGCGGCTGAGCGTGCCCGCGCCGCCATGGATGGCGATCACGGGGGTGGCGGAAGGGGCAAGGATGGCGGCGGTCATTCAGGCAGGCGGAGAAGGCACGGGCCCGGCGGCGGAGCGTGTGGGATGGAAAAAAAAGGAACGGATGGCAAGGGCGGCGGCCGCCCTCAGCGCGGGCGGTTGCGGGCGCGGTCGGAGCGGGCCTCCGCCTTGCGGCCGCCGGACTCGGCGGAGCGCGGCGCGAGGCGGCTTTGCGCGCTGTCGTGCAGCCAGGGCAGCACGGCTTCGGTCATGCGGGCGGCGGTCTTCACCGATTCCTTGGCCTGGTGGGCGACGGCGCTGGTCAGCGCCTCGATCAGCGCCAGCGCCGACGATTCGGAGTTGGCCGCGTACTGGTTCTCGGTCTGCGCGAAGAGGCACCCGTGGGCGAAGGGCACCAGGGGCGATTGCGGGCCGTCGGTCAGCGCCAGCACGGGCACGCCGCGCTCGTGGGCGCCCTGCGCCAGCACCACGGTGTCGGTGAGGTAGCGCGGGTAGCTGATGGCGATCAGCAGGTCGTCCGCGCCCATGCGCGGCAGCATGCGCGCGCCATACGACGCGCCGCCCACGCCGGCGAGCAGGTGCACGTTGTCGCAGTGGGCATCCAGGCCGCGCTGCAGCAGCCCGGCCAGCCAGCCGCTCGCGCCGAAGCCCGCCAGGTAGATGCGCCGCGCGCCCAGGATGGCCTGCACCGCGGCCTCGCAGGCGGCCGGGTCCAGCGCCTCGCGCGTGGCGGCGATGTTGCGCTGGCTCTCTTCGAGCGCCGCGGCGAACACGTCGCGGATGGAGGTGGGCTTCTCCAGCTTGATGCGCATCTTCTCGATCGGCGCGAGCATGGCCTCGAAACCCTTGACCAGCTCCGCGCGAAGCATGGGATAGCCCTCCAGACCGATGGCACGCGCGAAGCGGTTGGCCGTGGCGATGGACACGCCCACCGCCGCCGCCAGCTCGTCGATGGGCATGGTGGCGGCCTGCAGCGGATGCGCGAGCACGTAGTCCGCCATCTGCTGGTGCGAGCGCGTGAGCAGGGGCCGGGCGCGGCCGATGCGGATGGCGATCGAGACCGTGTCGCCGGAGGCTTCTGGAAGGTCGGACATGGGCAGCGAAAGAAGCGGTGTCCGGCGCCCGGGGCGTCGAACGATATTTGATAAGAAATTTACAACATCGTCATATTAAAGAAAAAAATCAATCATTCAAAGCGTTTTCGCGAGGCACGAAGATGGTGCGGCGCAGCAAAAAAAAGCCCCCGTGTGGTGCACGGGGGCTGAACATGCGGCACGCCTGCCGCGCTGGGGAAAACCCTTAAAAAACCAGCCACGCACGCGGTGCGCGGCCCGACGATTCGACCTGGGTGCCGGTAGCCTGCCCCCCGGGCCTGGATGCCCAGGCCAGGCAGGCATTCCGTGCCCATCACCCCCATACGCGCAGACTTCCGGTCTGGATTCAGGGCCTGAAAAAAAAGGCACGGTGCCGCGCGAAAAGTGCCGGCGGCGGGGGAGGCATCGCGGTGGCATGGCAGTGCCGGGATGCGCCACGCCCACCTCAATCGACGGTGGCGCCCGTTTCTTTCACCACGCGCGCCCACTGCGGCAGCTCGGCGCGCACCAGCGCGCCCAGTTGCGCGGACGTGCCCAGGAACGGCTCGCAACCCACGCCGGCCAGCTTCTCGGCCACGTCCTTCTGGCCCAGCGCGCGCGCCACCTCGGTCTGCAGGCGGAGCACGATGGGCGCGGGCGTGCCGGCCGGCGCGAAGAGCGCATACCACGGCGACTGGCCGAAGCCCGGCAGCGTCTCGCCGATGGTCGGCACCCCGGGCAGCGCGGCCACGCGCCGGTCGTTGACCACGCCCAGCACCTTGAGCTTGCCGGCCCGGATGAAGGCGATGCAGGACGGCAGGCTCTGCACCGACAGCGGCACCTGCCCGCCCGCCACGTCGGTCGCGGCCGCCGCCGAGCCCTTGTAGGGCACGTGCTGCAGCCGGATGCCGGCGGCCTTTTGCAGCATCTCGCCGATGAGGTGGTTGAGCGTGCCGTTGCCGGCCGAGGCGATGGCGTACTGCCCCGGCCGGGCCTTGGCGAGCGCGATGAGCCCGGCCACGTCATTCGCGGGGAACGAGGGATGCGCGACCAGCACGTAGCCCGCCGTGGCCACGGGCGCCACGGGCTCGAAGTCCTTCACCGGATCGAAGCCGGGGTTCTTGTAGAGCGCCGGGCCGATCACGTGCGCGCTGTCGGCCGTGAGCAGCAGCGTGTAGCCGTCGGGCCTGGCGCGCGCGATGGCCGCCGTGGCCAGCGTGCCGCCCGCGCCGGCGCGGTTGTCCACCACCACGCTCTGGCCCATCTGCTCCGACAGGCGCTGCGCGACCACCCGCGCGATGGCGTCGTTGGCGCCGCCGGCGGCCTGCGGCACCACGAGGGTGACGGGCCGGGAGGGGTAGCGGTCCTCGGCGAGCGCGCCCAGCGCGGGGGCGCACAGCCCGGCGGCGAGGGCCTGCGCGGCGCGGCGCCGGGAGAGGGAGATGGCATCGGGGGGAAAGGGCATCGGCATGGCGTGTGTCTCCTGGGTGTTTTTTTCTGCTCGTTTTCGCGCGGGCCGGCTACCTCGCCAGTGCCCGCGCCCGGATGGCCTCGAAGTCGCCGGGCACCGGGTGCAAATCCAGCCGCGCGCCGGCCTGGGCGATCTGGCTCGGGATGCCGTGGCCAATGAGCGCCGGCAGGCGCCGCGCCGCCGCGACCAGCGCGGACAGATCCACGCCCGTGTCGTAGCCCATGAGCTGCAGCGCATGCACGATCTCCTCGCTGCACACGTTGCCCGAGGCGCCCGGCGCGTAGGGGCAGCCGCCCAGGCCGCCCAGCGAGGCATCGAAGCGGTCGGCGCCCGCGTCGATCGCGGCGAGCACGTTCGCGAGGCCCATGCCGCGCGTGTTGTGGAAGTGCAGCGTGAACGCCATGCCCGGCCAGCGCGCGCGCGCCGCGGCCACGAGGCGCGCCACCTGCGTGGGGTAGGCCATGCCCGTGGTGTCGCACAGCGTGATGCCGCCCACGCCCAGGTCCGCGAAGCGCTGCACCAGGCCGAACACCTCGGCCTCGGCCACGTCGCCCTCCATGGGGCAGCCGAACGCGCACGAGAGCGACACGTTCACCACCACGCCCGCGCCCCGCGCCGTGGCCACCACCTGCGCGAGCGAGGCGAACGACTGCGCGCGCGCCATGCGCAGGTTGGCCAGGTTGTGCGTCTCGCTGGCGGACATGACCAGGTTCAGCCCGTCGGCGCGCGACTCGATGGCGCGCTCGGCGCCGCGCACGTTGGGCACCAGCGCCGTGTAGAGCACGCCGGGTCGGCGCGCGATCTCGCGCATCACCACCTCGGCGTCGCGCAGCGCGGGAATGGCGGCGGGCGAGACGAAGGCCGTGACCTCGATGCCGGGCAGGCCCGTGGCCGAGAGCGCATCCACCAGCGCGATCTTCTCCGCCGTGGGCACGAAGGCCGGCTCCATCTGCAGCCCGTCGCGCGGGCCCACCTCCTGCAGGTGGATGCGGCGCCCCGCGCCGTGCCACGCCACCGCGCCCACGCTCATTGCACCACCCCCTTCTCGCGCAGCAGCGCGATCTGCGCGGCGGTGAGGCCCGCCTCGCGCAGCACCGCGTCGGTGTCGTCGCCCAGACGCGGCGCGCTGGAGCGGATCGAGCCCGGCGTGGCCGAGAGCTTGGGGCAGATGCCCGGCACCTCCAGCGTGTGGCCGTCGCGCGTTTCCTGGGCCAGCAGCATGCCGCGCGCGCGGTAGTGCGGGTCCTGCGCGATGTCCCGCGCCGTGTAGACCTTGCCGGCCGGCACGCGCGCGGCGGCGAGCGTCTCCATCACCTCGCCCACCGGGCGCGCCGCCGTCCAGGCGCCGATGGCCGCGTCGATCTCGTCCACGCGCGCCACGCGGCCCGCGTTGCCGGCGAGGTCGGGCGCATCGGCCAGATCCTGCCGGCCGATGGCCGCCATCAGCCGCTTGAAGATGCTGTCGCCGTTGCCCGCCACCAGCACCCAGCCGTCCGTGCACGGGTAGGCGTTGGAGGGCGCGATGCCCGGCAGCGCGCTGCCCGCGGCCTCGCGCACCGCGCCGAAAGCGCTGTATTCGGGGATCAGGCTCTCCATCACGTTGAACACCGCCTCGTGCAGCGCCACGTCGATCACCTGCCCCTGCCCGCCGTTCGCCTTGCGGTGGTAGAGCGCGGTGAGCACGCCGATGGCGCCGTGCAGCGCGGCCAGCGTGTCGCCGATCGACACGCCCACGCGCACCGGCACGCGGCCCGGCTCGCCCGTCAGGTGCCGCAGCCCGCCCATGGCCTCGCCGATCACGCCGAAGCCCGGCAGGTCGCGGTAGGGCCCGGTCTGCCCGTAGCCCGAGATGCGCAGGATCACCAGCCCCGGGTTGAGCGCGTGCAGCGCCTCGGGCGACATGCCCCAGCCCTCCAGCGTGCCGGGGCGGAAGTTCTCGATCAGCACGTCGGCCTCGGCGATGAGCCGGCGCGCGATGTCCTGCCCCTCGGGCTGGCGCAGGTCCAGCGCCACCGAGCGCTTGTTGCGCGACTGCACCTGCCACCACACCGAGGTGCCGTCCTGCAGCATGCGCCAGCCGCGCAGCGGATCGCCGGTGCCGGTGGCCTCGATCTTGACCACCTCGGCGCCGAACTCGCCCAGGGTCTTGCCGCAGAACGGGCCGGCGATCAACTGGCCCATCTCGATCACCCGCACGCCCGCCAGCGCGGCGGGTGTGGCGGGTGTGGCGGGGGCCTCGGGCATGGGTGCCGTGGCCGCTTGCGTCGCTGTCATCCGTGTCGTCTCCTGTGTTGCGGGGATCATGCCCGGCGCCCAGGCGGCCGCAAAACGCCCATGCGCGACGGTGCCATCGCAAACCGGCATGGCTGGCGCACGGCGCGCTACCATCGCGCCCCATGAAGCTCGACCCCGTGTCTCTGCGGCTCTTCGTGGCCGTGATGGAGGAAAACGCCATCGCCCGCGCCGCGGCCCGCGAGCACATCGCCGCCTCGGCCGCCAGCCGGCGGCTGGCCGAGCTGGAGGACGCGCTCGGCGTCGCCCTGTTCGCGCGCAGCAACCGCGGCAGCGAGCCCACGGCTGCCGCCTACGCGCTGCGGGACATGGCGCGCGGCGTGCTCGACGACCTGGACGGCATCGCCGTGCAAATGCGCGACTACCGCGCCGGCGTGCGCGGCCACGTGCGCGTGGTGGCCAACATCTCGGCCATCACCCAGTTCCTGCCCTCGGACCTGCAGCGCTTCATGGCCGCGCACCCGCAGGTGCAGGTGCGGCTGCAGGAGCAGATCAGCAGCGCCATCGCGCAGTCGGTGGCCGAGAACGCGGCCGACGTCGGCATCCTCCACCACGGCGACTACGGCGACCGCGTCACCCTGCTGCCCTACCGCGAGGACGAACTGGTGCTGGTGGCGCCGCGCGGCCACCCGCTCGCGCGGCGGCGCAGCGTGCGGCTGGCCGAGGCCCTGCCCTGCGACCTCGTGGGCCTGCACCCGGGCAGCGCCATCAACAACCTGCTCATCCGCGCGGCCGCCGAGGCGCAGATGCCGCTGCGGCTGCGCATGCAGGTGACCAGCTACGACGCGCTGTGCCTCATGGTGTCTGCCGGCCTCGGCGTGGGCGTGCTGCCGCGCGGCAGCGCGCGGCTCTACCAGGGCAGCCTGCCGCTGCGCACCGTGTCGCTCGCCGAGCCCTGGGCGCGGCGGCGGCTGGCGCTGTGCGTGCGCTCGGTGGAGGCGCTCTCCAGCGTGGCGCGGCTGCTCGTGGACCACCTGCGCCCCGCCCCGCCGCCGGAGGCCGCGCCATGACCGCGCCCACCCGCCCCCTGCTCTGGGACATCTTCTGCCAGGTCATCGACAACTTCGGCGACATCGGCGTGTGCTGGCGGCTCTCGGCCCAGCTCGGCGCGCTCGGCCACCGCGTGCGGCTGTGGACCGACGACGCCTCGGCCCTCGCCTGGATGGCGCCCGGCGGCGCGCCCGGCGTCGAGGTGCTGCCCTGGCCCCGCACCGCACCGCCGGGCGGCCCGGGCGACGTGCTCATCGAGGCCTTCGGCTGCGAGATTGCTCCTGAATTCATAGCTAACAACGTAGCAAATACGGCGACACCGGCGCCAAAACCCTTGTGGATCAACCTGGAATACCTCTCCGCCGAGGGCTACGTGGAGCGCAGCCACCGCCTGCCCTCCCCCATCTTCTCGGGCCCGGCGGCGGGCCGCACCCGCTGGTTCTTCTACCCCGGCTTCACCCCGCGCACCGGCGGCCTGCTGCGCGAGCCCGGCCTGCCCGATCCCGCCAGCCACGAGGCGCAGGCCGGGCGCGCGGACTGGCGCGCGCGCCACGGCGTGGGGCCGGAGGATCTGGCCGTGTCGCTCTTTTGCTACGAGCCCGCCGGCCTGCCCGGCCTGCTGGCCCAGCTCGCGCGGCGGCCCGGCGCGCGCCTGCTCGCCACCCCCGGGCGCGCCACGGCGGCCGTCCGGGCGGCCCTGGAGGCGCCTCCGGGCAGTTTTGCAGGCGATTCAGCCCCCACGTCGCCGTCTTTCCTCAATAGTTTGCTATCAATTTCATACCTGCAGCCCTGCCCCCAGCCCGGCTTCGACGCCATGCTGCGGGCCTGCGACTTCAACGGCGTGCGCGGCGAGGACTCGCTGGTGCGCGCCCTCTGGGCCGGCCAGCCCTTCGTGTGGCACATCTATCCGCAGGACGACGGCGCCCACCACGCCAAGCTCGATGCCTTCCTCGGCTGGCTGCAGGCGCCGCCGTCGCTGCGGCGCTTTCACCACGTGTGGAACGGCATCGAAGCCGCGGCGCCCCTGCCCGCGCTGACCGCCGCCACCCTGGGCGAATGGCGCGAATGCATCCTGGCCGCCCGGGCCCGGCTGCTCGCGCAGGACGACCTCGTGACGCAGTTGCTCGGGTTCGTGCGCGAAAAAAGCTAAAATCCGGGGCTTTGCGCCAAACAAGGCCGCACGCCCTTGCCGTGCCGGCCGGCGCATCCCCCCGCCGCGGAACATGCGCCGGCGCCCACCACTTGCCGCACGCACCGTGCGGCACCAGGCGCTCCGGTGCGTTGAGCGGCCTCAACCCAGGCAAACCTGCTATGAAAATCGCTCAAGAAATCCGCGCCGGCAACGTCATCATGCACGGCAAGGACCCGATGGTCGTCCTGAAGACCGAATACGCCCGCGGTGGCCGCGGCGCCGCCACGGTCCGCATGAAGCTCAAGAGCCTGATCGGCAACTTCGGCACCGAAAACGTGTTCAAGGCCGACGACAAGATCGACAACGTGATCCTCGACAAGAAGGAGTGCACCTACTCCTACTTCGCCGACCCGATGTACATCTGCATGGACACGGAATACAACCAGTACGAAGTCGAAGCCGAGAACATGGGCGACGCGCTGAACTACCTCGAAGACGGCATGGCCCTCGAAGTGGTGTTCTACGACGGCAAGGCCATCTCGGTCGAGCTGCCCACCAGCGTCGATCGCGAGATCACCTGGACGGAACCCGCCGTCAAGGGCGACACGTCCGGCAAGGTGCTCAAGCCCGCCAAGATCGCCACCGGCTTCGAAGTGGCCGTGCCGCTGTTCGTCTCGCAAGGCGACAAGATCGAAATCGACACCCGCACGGGCGAATACCGCAAGCGCGTCTGATCGGCGGCAGACCGATCACCGAAAAGGGCTCCCGCTGGACGGGAGCTTTTTTTTGTCTTTTTTTCTTTCAACGCTTCATGGCACTGAGCGCGAACTACTGTCTTGCGCTCCGGCGGTACAGACGCAGCGTGGCCAGCAGCCCGCAGGCGGCGGCCGCCGTCATCCACCAGCCCGGCGCGGCCTTGTCGCCCGACCATTCGATGAGGCCGGTGGCCACCGCCGGCGTGAAGCCGCCGAACACCGCCGTGGCGAGGCTGTAGGCAAGCGAGAAGCCTACCGTGCGCACGTCCACCGGCATCACCTCGGTCAGGGCCACCACCATCGCGCCGTTGTAGCTCGCATAGAGGAAGGACAGCCACAGCTCCACCTCCAGCATGCGGGCGAAGTCCGGCGAGGCCACCAGCCACTTCAGCGCCGGGTAGGCCGTGAAGATGGTCAGCACCGTGAAGGCCACCAGCAGCGGCTTGCGGCCCACGCGGTCGGACAGCGCGCCCATCACCGGCAGCCAGAAGAAGTTGGAAAGCGCCACGCACAGCGTGACGACGAGGGCATCGGTGGTGCTCAGGTGCAGCACGCTCTTGCCGAAGGTCGGCGTGTACACGGTGATGAGGTAGAACGACACCGTGGTCATCGACACCATCATCATCCCCGCGATCACCAGGCCCCAGTTGGACAGGATGGAGCGGAAGATCTCGCGCACCGTGGGGCGGTGCCTGCGGGCCTTGAACTCCTCGGTTTCCTGGAGCGAGCGGCGAATGATGAACAGCACCGGCACGATCAAGCAACCCACGAAGAACGGCACGCGCCAGTAGAAATCCGCGATCTCCTGCGGCACGAACGTGACGTTGAGCCAATAGCCCAGCGCGGCCGCGACGATGATCGCCACCTGCTGGCTGGCCGACTGCCAGCTCACGTAAAAGCCCTTGCGGCCCGGCGTCGCCATTTCAGCAAGGTACACCGACACCCCGCCCAGCTCCACGCCGGCCGAAAACCCCTGCAGCAGCCGCCCGGTCAGCACCAGCAGCGGCGCCGCCAAGCCTATGGTGGCGTAGCCCGGCACGCAGGCGATGAGCAGCGTGCCCACCGCCATCAGCGCCAGCGTGACGATCAGCCCCTTGCGGCGACCCACACGGTCCACGTAGGCGCCCAGGAAGACGGCGCCCAGCGGCCGCATCAGAAAGCCCGCGCCGAACGTCATGAAGGTGAGCATCAGCGACGCGAACTCGTTGCCCGAAGGAAAGAAGGCCTTGGAAATCTGCGTGGCATAGAAGCCGAACAGGAAAAAGTCGAACATCTCCATGAAGTTGCCGCCCGTCACGCGCAGGACGGTGGCCGCCTTCGACGGCGCAGGCGCGGCGGGAGCGGCTTCGTCGCCGGAAGCCGCCATGGAGGGATGGGAGGAGGAAGTCATCGGGGACAAGGATGCCGCGGTGGAAAAAACGCAGCGCGTCCAGAAGTGGATACCCTGAAATTAAAGCCCAGCCATTCGCCAAAGCCGTCCGTGGAATTGCGTATGCATGCGACGCCCACCCGCCCCGCCCCCCCCACGGCGCGGGAACACATCAGCCCGTGAGCACCACCCCCACCAGCCAGACGTTGGCCGCCGGGATCACCCCGAACAGCGTCCGGGCGAGCCACCGCACGCCGCCCCCATTGGCGAAGCGGCCCATCACCGCGCGCTCGCTCGTGAAGCGGATCAGCGGCCACATCGCGAAGGGCGGCTGGAAGCTCGGCACCACCTGGCTCATCACCAGCCAGGGCGACACGTCCGGCAAGGTGCTCAAGCCCGCCAGGATCTTCAGTTCTTTTCAGGACGATTCAGTCGATCTCCAGCGCTCCGCGCCACCGGCATCCACAGAATGGCAGCGGAGTTTTTACAGAGGGAGACCAACACCATGCATACCGCCAAAGCCATTCCCGCCATCGCGGCGCTCGTCGTCGCAGCCGGCTTTTCATCCAGCGTCCACGCCGTGGAGTGCCGGGCCATCGCCTCCGTGCAGCAAAGCGCGATCTCGGGCAACAACAACGCCGCCGGTGGCCACCTCAACCAGCACATCTACGGTGCCACGCCGCCGGCAGGGCTGAGCCAGTCCGGCAAGACCCTGTTCACCAGCGTCGAGGAATACACCGGTTTCTGGAACAACTACCAGGACCCGCAGAAATACAAGGGCAACGCCGTCGATTGCTCGGGCAACCATGCCCGCCAGAAGGTCACCGTCTACAGCGTGCTGAAGAAAGACCTGATCGGCGGCTACAACTGCACCGCGGCCGGCGCCAACGGCCAGTGCACCACCCAGACAAGATCGCAGTACACCAACATCCAGCTCGATTTCGAAGTGGTCAACGGCCAATGGATCCTGCTCACGGCCTACCCGACCAACTGAAGTACAACCCCCTGGGGCCGAGCGAAGCTCGCTCCACGGCGTTGGCTGGCGTGGCCTGCATCGCGGCCATCGGACGGGGGACGCAGCGCCGGTTTCATGCGCCCTCGGGTGGCGCTCGGCGCCGTGGATCTCAGGCGATGACCGCCGCCAGCAGCCACGCGTTGGCCGCCGAGATCACCCCGAACAGCCCCCAGGCCAGCCCCTTCAGGGCCCATCCGTTCGCGAAGCCGCCCATCACCGAGCGGTCGCTGGTGAAGCGGATCAGGGGCCACATCGCGAACGGCAGCTGAAAGCTCAGCACCACCTGGCTGAGCACCAGCATCCGGCCCACGCCCTCGTCGCCCAGCCACCACACGCCGACCCAGGCCGGCACGAGCGCCAGCGCACGGGTGATCAGGCGGCGCTGCCAGCAGGGAATCTTCAGTTCCAGGAAGCCTTCCATCACGATCTGCCCGGCGATGGTGCCCGTGAACGTGGAGCTTTGCCCCGAGGCCAGCAGCGCGATGCCGAACAGCGCGGCGGCCAGGGCGCTGCCCACCAACGGCTCGATGAGCCGGTAGGCGTCCGCGATGTCGGCCACGTCCCGGTGGCCGTTGTGGTGAAAGGCGCTGGCGGCCAGCACCATGATGGCCGCATTCACCAGCAGCGCGAGCGAAAGGCAGAGCACCGCATCCAGCGTGCAGAAGCGGATCGCCTCGCGGCGGCCGGCATCGGTGTCGTCCACCCGCCGGGTCTGCACCACCGAGGAATGCAGGTACAGGTTGTGCGGCATCACCGTGGCGCCCACGATGCCGATCGCCAGATACAGCGCGCCGGGCTGCTGCAGGCGCTCCAGGCTGGGCACGAAGCCGATGGCCACCTCCGACCACAGCGGCCAGGCAAACGCCAGCTCCACCGCGAAGCACGCGGCGATGGTGCCCGCCAGCCCGAGCACGATCGCCTCCACGCGGCGGAAGCCCGCGCCCTGCAGGCCCAGCACCAGCAGCGTGTCGAACGCGGTGATGCCGATCCCGACGGGAATCGACGCCCCCAGCAGCAGGTGCAGCGCCAGCGCCCCGCCCAGCACCTCGGCCAGATCACAGGCGATGATCGCCAGCTCGGCCCCCAGCCACAGGAAGCGGTTGACGGCGGGGGAATAGCGCTCGCGGCAAAGCTGGGCCAGATCCCGCCGCGCCACGAGCCCCAGGCGCACGCACAGCGCCTGCAGCAGCATCGCCGCCAGGCTGGCCAGCAGCACCACGAACAGCAGCCCGTAGCCGAAGCGCGAACCCGCCTCGATGTCGGTGGCCCAGTTGCCCGGGTCCATGTAGCCCACCGACACCAGCAGCCCGGGGCCCGCGTAGCGCAGTAGTTTCTTGTGCAGGGGCAGGCCGGGATCGATCCGGACGCTGCCCTTCACCTCCGAGGGGCAGAACGGTGCGGTGGCGGTGCGGGGCAGCGAAAAGGGCGGCATGCCTGCCATCCTAGAAAACCCGGCGCCCCGTGTCTGCCGGATGCGGCTATGGCGCGCATAGGCGCCACGGCCTTGCCAAGCCACGGCCGGCGCGGCACGCGGCGGCGGTCAGGTCAGATCGGCCGCGCGACCAGATCGTGGCCCTGCACCCCGACGATGTGCGCCCGGGTGAATTCGCCCACCTTGAGCTGCTTGCTGATCTTCTCGGGCGGCAGCAGGTGCACCACGCCGTCGATCTCGGGGGCATCGGCATAGCTGCGGCCGGTGCCGCCCTTGCGGCCCAGGGCGGGCGCGTGGTCCACCAGCACCTGCATGGTGGCGCCCACGCGGCGCTGCAGCTTCGCGACGGAGACCTCTTCGGCCACGGCCATGAAGCGCGCGCGGCGCTCCTCGCGCACCTCCATGGGCAGCATGCCGGGCAGCTCGTTGGCCGCCGCGCCGTTCACGTCGCTGTAGGCGAAGCAGCCGGCACGGTCGATCTGGGCCTCGCGCACGAAGTCGAGCAGGTGCTGGAACTCCTCTTCCGTCTCGCCGGGAAAGCCCGCGATGAAGGTGCTGCGGATCACCAGCTCGGGGCAGGCCTCGCGCCAGCGCTGGATGCGCTCCAGGTTGCGCTCGCCGCTGGCGGGGCGCTTCATGCGCCGCAGCACGTCGGGGTGGCTGTGCTGGAAGGGCACGTCGAGGTACGGCAGGATCTTGCCCGTCGCCATGAACGGAATGGCCTCGTCCACGCTCGGATAGGGGTACACATAGTGCAGGCGCACCCAGGCGCCGTAGGGCTCGGCGATCTCGCCCAGCGTCTGCACCAGCTCCAGCATGCGCGTCTTGACGGGCTTGCCGTCCCAGAAGCCGGTGCGGTATTTCACATCGACCCCATAGGCGGAGGTGTCCTGGCTGATGACCAGCAGCTCCTTCACGCCGCCCTCGAACAGCGCCTTGGCCTCCTTGAGCACGTCGCCCACGGGGCGCGAGACGAGGTCGCCGCGCATTGAGGGGATGATGCAGAAGGTGCAGCGGTGGTTGCAGCCCTCGCTGATCTTGAGGTAGGCGTAGTGCTTGGGCGTGAGCTTGAGGCCCGCCACGCCGAAGCCGCCGGGCACGAGGTCGATGAACGGGTCGTGCGGCTTGGGCAGGTTCTGGTGCACCGCATCCATCACCTCCTGGGTGGCATGCGGGCCCGTCACCGCGAGCACGCTGGGGTGCATCTGCCGCACGAGGTTGCTGCCCCCCTCGCCCGCGCGCGCGCCCAGGCAGCCCGTGACGATGACCTTGCCGTTCTCGGCCAGCGCCTCGCCGATGGTGTCCAGGCTTTCCTTCACGGCATCGTCGATGAAGCCGCAGGTGTTGACGATGACGAGATCGGCGCCCTCGAAGGTCTTGGAGGTCTGGTAGCCCTCGGCGCTCAGTTGCGTGAGGATGAGCTCGGAATCCGTGAGGGCCTTGGGGCACCCGAGCGATACCATGCCGATGCTTGGTACACGGCGCTTTGGCTCGACCGCCAAGGCGGCTTCATGGGTCGTGGACATAGTTCTTTTCTGTCAAGTGGGTTGCGGTCCCGTCGGAGGCCGCCTGCGGTTGTCGGATCTCTGCCAGGGCCTATGCTGAAATGGCGAACGCCTCGCGGCCCGCACGGCCCCTGGATCGGCGTTGGATGAGCGCCGGCGGCACGCGGAGAAGAGCTGTCCGCACGCCGCCATGGCACCCAGGGTGTTCCGGGCGGCGGCTACGGTGGGGTGCCGCCAGGAACGGTACTGGTGGCCGAGAGGCCCGGCCGATCGTTACGGGACGCGCCGATGGCCGCGCAGGCGCAAACAGCCCAGGATTGTAAGCGCTGGGCTGATTTGCCGCCGCTGCACGCGATCTCCCGGCGGGAAAAGGCCGTGCGGACGGCACCACCGAGAGCGGCCGCCCCATGACCTTGACACTCCGCACCGGCCTGGCCATCATCGGCCGCGGGAGAATCGGCTTCGTACGGGTTCGACATCGAAGAGATCACGCTGCGGCTTCGCACCGCACTCCCCCGTCGATGGCAGCCCGTGGAGATGAATCCATGGAAGGTCCGCGATGACGGCAGCACGAGCAAGCGTTCCCCCCGAAACCCCTGTCGGGCCGCGTCTCCCCCTGCATGCGCCCACGGGCGCCCTGACCCGCCCTGGTGGCAATGCCGGCCATTTGCTGCGCAGCGCGCCGCAAGCCACGGTGCGCACCGTGCTCGGCGCCGACGCGGTGCGGGCCCTCGCGCGCCTGCGGCAGCACGGCATGCCGCAGGAAGGAGGGTGCCATGCGCGCGCATGACCGCTGGTGGCCCGCCATTGCCGGGCTCGCCGCCGCGGTCCTGGGCCTGCCCGCACCGGCCCAGCAGCCCGGCATCGTCCAGGAAGGCCAGGCCATCGCCACCCAGGGCACGCCACAGGGCGTGCCCGCCTGCATCGGCTGCCACGGGGCCCAGGGTCAGGGCGCAGGCGCCTTTCCCCGCCTGGCGGGCAGCGGCCAGGCCTATCTGCAGGCGCAGCTCGACGCCTTCGCCGACGGCAGTCGGCAGAGCCCGGTCATGCAACCCTTCGCAACGAAGCTCTCGCCGCAGGAACGCCAGTCGCTGGCCCGGTACTACAGCCAACTGGCCTCGCCCTTCCAGGCCAGAGACTCCACCACGGCCACCCCGGCGGACAGCGGTGCGATGCTGGCCACCCGCGGGCGCTGGTCGGCGCAGTTGCCGGCCTGCATGCAATGCCACGGCCCCGGTGGCAATGGCACCGGCAGCCACTTCCCGCCGCTGGCGGGACTGCCCGCGGCCTACATCAGCCAGCAACTGCATGCCTGGAAATCCGGCGGCCGCCCCCCCGGGCCGCTGGGGCTGATGCGGGACATCGCCCTCAAGCTCTCCGACCAGGACATCGATGCCGTGGCCGCCTACTACGCCATGCTGCCGTCGCAGGCCGGCCTCTCCACCCAAGGACACGCGCAATGAACTCGCCGCATACCCGCAACGGCGGCGACCCGCAAGGCTTCAAGGGCCTGGCATGGTTCGCCGGCACCATGGTCACGGTGGTACTGGGCGTGGCCGTGGGGGCGAACGGATTGTTCGACCACCTGCTGCGTCGCCCCCTGGCCGAGGCCGCGCCGGCCTCGCCCACCCAGCCCGCCACCATGGCCCAGCACCCCACTGCGCCCGCACCGGCCCCCTCCCGCACGGCCTTCGCACCGCCCCCCGAAAGCGCGATGCCGGACGGCGAATACGGCAGGGTGATCCGCCTGGGCGAGAACATCTTCCGGGAGACCGGCAAATACGCCGCGCAGTACGTGGGCAACAGCCTCAGCTGCGCGAACTGTCACCTCGATGCCGGGCGCAAACCCGATTCCGCGCCGATGTGGGCCGCCTTCGCCCACTACCCGGCCTTCCGCAGCAAGACCGGCCAGGTGGACACGCTGGCCTCCCGCCTGCAGGGTTGCTTCATGTACAGCATGAACGGCAAGGCCCCGCCGCAGGACAGCGAGATCATGACCGCATTGCAAACCTATGCCTTCTGGCTCGCCCAGGGCGCGCCGGTGGGCTTGCCCATTCCGGGCAGCGGCTACCCCAAGCTCAAGCAGCCGGCGCAACCGGCCGACTATGCGCGCGGGGAGAAGGTCTATGCACAGAACTGCGCTCTGTGCCATGGCGCCGACGGCCAGGGCCAGCGCTCGGGCGATGCCCAGGTGTTTCCGCCGCTGTGGGGGGCCGAGTCTTTCAACTGGGGGGCGGGCATGCACCAGCTGGCCAATGCCGCGGGCTTCATCCAGGCCAACATGCCGCTGGGCAAGGGCGGCTCCCTCAGCACGCAGGAAGCGTGGGACGTGGCGATGTTCATGAACAGCCACGAGCGCCCCCAGGATCCGCGCTTCACCGGCTCGGTGGAGGGCACACGCCAGAAGTACCACGACTCGGGCGATTCGATGTATGGCCGCAGGGTGGGTGGCCACCTGCTGGGCAGCCCCTGACGGGCACCGGCCGCGCTCCCGGTGCGCGCCGGACCGTGCCCGGGGCCCGGCCGCCGGTGCGCCGTGCCTGCGCTGAACCCGTCAGCGCTTGATGCCGAAGGCGCCGAGCATCTGCTCGGTCTGCTTCTGCATCTGCTCCTGCATCTGCGTGAACATCGCCTGCGACTGCTCGCGGTATTTGCCCATCATGCCCTGGTAGAGCGGCGACTGGGGGCTCATGAACTGCGTCCACATCTCGGGCGTGAAGCCCTGCGACTGCTCGGCCATGCGCGCCTGGAAGTCGGAGAACATCTGCACATTCTTCTCCAGGTAGGCGCCCATGAAGCCCTGCATGGCATGCCCGTAGAAGCGGATGATGTTGGCCAGCACGGCCTCGGTGAACATCGGCGCGCCGCCGGCTTCTTCTTCCAGGATGATCTGCAGCAGGATGCTGCGGGTGAGGTCCTCGCCCGTCTTGGCGTCGCGCACGGCCACCTGCTCGCCGTCGATGACGAGCTGCTTGACCTCGGCGAGCGTGACGTAGGTGGAGGTGGAGGTGTCGTAGAGCCTGCGGTTGGGGTACTTCTTGATGATCCGCTGGTGCGTGTTGGGCGAAGGCGATTCGGATGTGGGTTCTTGCACGGCGGGCTCCTTGGACACGTGGGCCATGATGACGGCCTCTCGGGCTGCACGACATGGCAGCACGACGGATTCTAGGGAGCGGCACGTGGCCGCACCGCGAAGGATTACCCTGAGCCTTGCTCCACCATCGCCCAGGTGACGTTCCGCAAGACCGCGCAACCCCCGCATCGCCTAAGATGCTTTGCGGCCTGCCCATCGGCCGCCCCGGAGGTTCCGTGCCCATCCTTTTCCGCACAGCCATGGTCGCCGCCGCGCTGCTTGCCAGCCATGCGCAGGCGCAGCCTGCGGCCATGGTCCGGGACGGGGAATGGCTCACCATCCACGGCTTTCCGGAAGTGCCGGACGGCGATCTCGTGCAGATCAACCCCACGGTGGTGCCGTGGCGGGGCCGGGTCACCGTGGATGTCCGGGTATCGCGCGCCAGCACGCGCACCAGCTACGGCAAGACGCCCTACCGCTCTTTCAAGGGCGTGGCCGTGTTCGACTGCGAGGCGCGTGCGGGCTGGTACCTCTCCCTGCAGTATTTCCAGGAACCTTTCTGGCAAGGCCCCGTGACCGCGAGGGACGAATTCAAGGACAACGAGGCCCCGGTCGCCTTCAACGGCGTTCCCGGCCATCCCGCCGGCAAGATCCTCCGCGCGGCCTGCCAGGGACGCTGACGCGCGGAGCCGATCTGCGGGACACGCCGGCAACGGCCCCTCGCAAAGACCGGAGCGAAAGCTCAGGCAACGCTGGCGCGCAGCGCCTTGGCCGCCGAGACCATGTTGGTCAACGCCGGGATCACTTCCGCCCACTGGCGGGTCTTCAGGCCGCAGTCGGGATTGACCCAGAGGCGCCGGGCGGGAATGCGCTCGGCGGCTTTCTGCATCAGTTGCACGATGTGCTCCTGCGTCGGAATGTTGGGCGAATGGATGTCGTACACCCCCGGACCGATCTCGTTGGGGTAGTTGAAATCATCGAAGGCATCGAGCAACTCCATGTCGGAGCGCGAGGTCTCGATGGTGATCACATCGGCATCCATCGCGGCGATGGACGCGATGATGTCGTTGAACTCCGAATAGCACATGTGCGTGTGGATCTGGGTTTCGTCGCGCACGCCGTTGGCCGTGATGCGGAAGCTCTCCACGGCCCAGTCCAGGTATTCCTGCCACTGCGACTTGCGCAGCGGCAGGCCCTCGCGCAGCGCGGCCTCGTCGATCTGGATCACCTGCACCCCGGCTTTTTCCAGGTCGAGTACTTCGTCGCGGATCGCCAGCGCGAGCTGCCTGCACGAAGCCGAGCGCGCCTGGTCGTCGCGCACGAACGACCAGTTGAGGAGGGTCACGGGGCCGGTCAGCATGCCCTTCATGGGCTTGGCGGTCAGCGACTGGGCGTAGGTGATCCATTCGACCGTCATCGCCTTCGGGCGGCTGATGTCGCCGAAGAGGATCGGCGGTTTCACGCAACGCGAGCCGTAGGACTGCACCCAGCCGAACTGACTGAAGGCATAGCCTTCCAGCTGCTCGCCGAAATACTCGACCATGTCGTTGCGCTCGGCCTCGCCGTGCACCAGCACGTCGAGCCCCAGCTCTTCCTGCTCGCGCACGCTGCGCTCGATCTCGGCCCGCATCGCGGCCTGGTAGCCGGCATCGTCCAGGCGCCCGGCCTTGAATTCGCTGCGCGCATGGCGGATCTCGGCGGTCTGGGGAAAGGAGCCGATGGTCGTCGTCGGATAGGCCGGCAGCTTCAGCAGGGCCGCCTGCGTGGACGCGCGCTCGGCATAGCGGCTTTCGCGCCGGCCCAGGTGCGGGCTGATCCTGGCCACGGCCCTCTGGACTTCGGGATCGTTCACCCGGGGCGAGGCGCGGCGCGCGGCCAGCGCGGCCCGGTTGGCGGCCAGCGCGTCGGCCACCGCACCGCGGCCCTCGCGCAGGGCCCGGCCCAGCACCTGCAATTCATCGAGCTTCTGCAGCGCGAATGCCAGCCAGGACTTCACCTCGGCGTCGAGTTTGCGCTCGCTGTCCAGGTCCACCGGCACGTGCAGCAGCGAGCACGAGGGAGCGATCCACAGGCGATCGCCCAGGCGCTGCGCGAGCGGCTCCACCCAGTCGAGCACTGCCGCCAGATCGGTCTTCCAGATGTTGCGGCCATTGATGACGCCCAGCGACAGCACCTTGTGCACCGGCAGCAGGTTGAGCAGCGGCAGCACGCCCTCGCGGTCGTTGACGGCATCGATGTGCAGCCCCGCCACCGGCAGGTTGGCCACAAGGTAGGCGTTCTCCTGCAACTGGCCGAAATAGGACGCCAGCAGCAGCTTCACGCGGCTGCCCTTCAGGTGGTGATAGGCCGTGTTGAAGGCATGCTGCCATGGTGTGTCGAGTTCCGTGACGAGGATGGGCTCGTCGATCTGCACCCATTCCACGCCCTGCGCGCCCAGGGTGTCGAGCAGCTCCGCATACACCGGCAGCAGGCGCGGCAGCAGTTCGAGCTTGTCGGAGTCGTCCTTGGCCTTGCCGATGGCCAGGTAGGTCACCGGGCCGACGATCACGGGCTTGGCCTTCACGCCCTGGGCCCTGGCTTCGGCCAGTTGCTCCAGCAGGCGCGAGGCATCGAGCCTGAACTCCGTGCCGGCATGGAATTCCGGGACGATGTAGTGGTAGTTGGTGTCGAACCACTTGGTCATCTCGCCGGCGACCACGCCACCGCAGCAGCCGGCGTGCTCCTCGGCCGAGCGCGCCGAGCGGCCGCGCGCGACGCGGAAATAGTTGTCGAGCGGGTCGCCATGGAAGCCCCGCACGCGCTCGGGCAAATTGCCCAGCGTGAAGCTCATGTCGAGCACCTGGTCGTAGAACGCGAAGTCGCCCACGGGCACCAGGTCCAGGCCGGCTTGCTTCTCCCAATGGCGTTGGCGCAACTGGCCGCCCAGGGCCTTGAGTTCGTCGCGCGAGGATTCGCCCTTCCAATAAGACTCCAACGCGAACTTCAGTTCACGCTGGGCGCCGATGCGGGGAAAGCCGAGGTTGTGGATGGTCGTCATATGCCGCTCCCAGAAAACAGAAGCGACCGATCGTAGGCTTGCGATTCAATGAAGTAAAATGGTCTTATCTCACAGAATTATGAATTTCACTCATTGATCATATTGGAGCGCATGTAACTGGCCGTGGTGCTGGAGGTCGAAAGGCAAGGGGGCCCGACTTACTCGCCGCGCTCGCTGGCCAGCAGTTGCCGCAACGCCTCCGTCGCGGCCGATACGTGCTGCGGGTGCCAGGCCAGGTGCGTCGTGACCTCGGCGTAGCGCGCTGGCAAGGGCAGCACCTGCAACTGCGGCTCGGCATGCACGGCCTTCAGGATCGAGCGCGGCATGATGCCGATGCCCGTGCCGGCCGCGACGCAGGCCACGATGGCGTGGTATGACGCCAGCTCCAGGATGCGGTGCGGGGCGGCGCCGGTCCCTGCAAACCACTCTTCCAGGATGCGCCGGTACGAACAACCCGTGGGGAACGCAATGACCGAGCATCGCCGCAGGTGCTCCGGGCCCAGCACATCGGTGGCAGAGCGCGCCGCGATGAGCACCAGTTCCTCATCGAATGCCTCCTGCGTTGCCAGCTCGGGGGCCTGGAAGGGCTCGGAGATGAACGCGGCATCGATCTCGTACCGCTGCAGCATGCCCAGCAACCGCGTGGTGGACCCCGTGACCAGCTCGATGAACACGTCCGGGTAGCGCTCATGGAACCGCGACAGCACCGGCGGCAGCCGCGCGGCCGCCGTGCTCTCCAGCGTGCCCAGCCGGAGCGTTCCCTGCGGCGCGCGAAGCAGCATGGCGGACTCGGCCTCCGACGACAGGCGCAACAGCCGCTCGGCATAGCCACGCAGCAATTCGCCCTCGGCCGACAGGCTGAGCCGATTGCCTTGCCGCAAAAACAACTGCACCCCCAGGCGCTCCTCCAGATTCCGGATGCGCGTGGTGACGTTGGACTGCACCCGGTGCAGTTGCTTTGCGGCCTGGGTGACGCTGCCCGTGTCCACCACGGACTTGAAGAACGCCAGGGATTCCAGGTCTATCTTTCTCATTTCATGATTCTTTCATCATGATTATTCAGTTCTCATGATGGACTCATGTCCGTAAAGTGCGCAGCCTTGGTCAACTTTCTCCATCGTTCGTGGGCTGTCGATCTCTGCTGCGAATCCAGGCCGGCACGCCGCCTGAAGACATTCGCGCCATCGCGGGCGATCTCCCGCAATGGTTTCTCGCCACCCTCTCTCGCCTGCTGGCAGCACGGAGGCCTCGTCGTTGCCTCTCGCGCCCCCCACCTCCACGCACCACCCCAAGGAACAGCACGACCATGAAGATGAAGAAGCTCGGCCTCATTGGCGGCATCGGCCCGGAATCCACCGTGGCGTATTACCGCAAGATCATCCACGGCGTTCAGAAACAGGCGGGCAAGGAGAACCTGCCCCGCCTGTCCATCGAAAGCCTCAGCGCCTTCACGGTATTCAGCCTCTGCCGCCATCGCGAATTCGACCGGCTGGCCGACTATGTGCTCGGCGCCGTGCGCAGCCTGGCGGCGGGCGGCGCGGACATCGCGGCGCTGACCGGCAACACGCCCAACATCGTCATGGACCGTGTGCTGCCTCTGTCGCCCATCCCCATCGTGAGCGCCATCGAGGCCACATGCGATGCCGCCCGGCAGCGCGGTGCACAGAAGGTCGGGCTGCTGGGCACCGTCTTCACCATGACCCACCTGTTCTTCAAGACGCCCTTCGAAGACAGGGGCATGCGGGTCATCGTGCCCACCGACCATCAGATCGCGCGTATCCAGGCAAAAATCGAAACAGAGCTTGAACACGGCATCGTCAGAGAAGACACCCGCCAGGAGTTCGTGGCCCTCATCCAGGATCTGCAGCAACGCGAAGGCATCGACCATGTGGCACTGGCATGCACCGAACTGCCACTGATCCTGAGCGACAGCAACAGCCCGGTGCCCTGCCTCGACACCGTCGAGATCCATGTCGAGACCCTGGTCCGCGCGGTGATGTCCGACTGACCCCACCGCGCCCGCCCCTCCGTTTCGGGCTGCACCGTCTGCCATGAGGGACGGTCTCTGTCCGGCCTGGCACCCGCCCCACCAGGCCCGTCGCAGCCCCATGCAGCGCGGATCAACAGCCACCGTATCCGTGATTCACGCAGTGTTGTCCCTGCCACCCGCGCGAAGCGCTGTGGGGCGGGGGAAGGTGCGGGGCCCCGCAGGGGGGGGAACTTCAGGGACGCCACGATCTGTCGCCACAGCGGTCAAACCCCAGGTGACGCGACGGCAAAAGAAAAAGCCTTCCAGATCGTTGATCTGGAAGGCTTGGGTACCAATGGTTAGTTGGTAGGCGCGATTGGACTCGAACCAACGACCCCCACCATGTCAAGGTGGTGCTCTAACCAGCTGAGCTACGCGCCTGTGTGTATTCGAGAAGCGGGATTGTAGCAGCAAAAAAACGGGGTTCCGGCAAAACGCAGCACGCCGGCAAATATCCGGCCATCGCCGCGCTCCCTAGCGGCGGCGGGCGGAACGCACGCCCGGCACCGAGGCGACGATCCCGAGCACCTTGTTGAGGCGGCCGGAGTCCGAGACCTCCACGGTGAAGGTCATCCATGCCGTGCCCTTCACGGACTGGGTCTGCACGCCGATCACGTTGGTCTTCTCGCGCGCGAACACCTCGGAGATGTCGCGCAGCAGCCCCTGCCGGTCGGCGGCTTCCACGGCCACGTCCACGGGATACACGGCCGCCGAGGGGCCGTGCCCCGCGGGTGCCGTGGTGCCCCATTCGACGTCGATCACCCGCTCCACGCTGCGGGCCGCCATCTCGCGGAAATTACTGCAATCGGCGCGGTGCACGCTCACGCCCTTGCCGCGCGTCACGAAGCCGCGGATGGCATCGGGCGGCGCGGGCCTGCAGCACTTGGCCAGCTGGGTCATGAGCGAATCGATGCCCACCACGAGCACGCCGCCCTTGGGCGAGGAGGCCTCCGGCGCACGCGCCTTCTTGAGCAGCAGGTAGTCGTCGGGCTGCAGCACGGGCTCGGGCGGGCGCAGCAGGGTTTCGATGGTGCGCAGCGAGAACTCGTCCTTGCCCACCACCTCGAACAGGGCATCGGCCGACTTGAAGCCGAGCTGCACGGCCAGGTCGTCGAGCCTGATGGCCGTCTTGCCCTCGCGCTGCAGCAGTTTTTCCACCGCTTCGCGGCCGCGCGCGATGGTTTCGTGCGTGGCCTGCGCGTTGAACCAGGCGCGCACCTTGGCCCGGGCGCGGTGGCTCGTCAGGTAGCCCAGCTCGGGGTTGAGCCAGTCGCGGGAAGGCCGGCCTTCCTTGACGGTGGCGATCTCCACGGTCTGGCCGTTCTGCAGCAGCGTGTTGAGCGGAACCATGGCGCCATCGACGCGCGCACCCCGGCAACGGTGGCCAACGCTGGTGTGCACCGCATAGGCGAAATCCACCGGCGTGGCGCCCTGCGGCAGCTCCACCACGGCCGCATCGGGCGTGAGCACGTAGATGCGGTCCTCGAACAGGCCCCTGTGCTGCACGGCGCCCGACATGTCGCGCTCCCAGGCCAGCAACTGGCGCAGCACGGCGATCTTGGCGTCGTATTCGCCGCTGGCCGAGACACCACCGTAGCCCTTGGTGCCCGCTTCCTTGTAGGCCCAGTGCGCGGCCACGCCGTGCTCGGCATGGTCGTGCATGGCCTGGGTGCGGATCTGGATCTCGATGGCCTTGCCGGCCTCGTCGCGCACCACGGTGTGCAGCGACTGGTAGCCGTTCGGTTTCGGCTTGGCGATGTAGTCGTCGAACTCGGCATCGATGGGCTTGAAGTGCGAATGCACCCACGAGAGGGCCGCGTAGCAGTCCTTCACCGAGGGCACCACCACGCGCAGCGCGCGGATGTCGAACACCTGGTCGAAGTCGAGCGACTTGCCGCGCATCTTCTTGACGATGCTGTAGATGTGCTTGGGCCGGCCCTGCACGCTGGCGCTGATGCTGCGCGCGCGCAGCTCGGATTCAAGCCGGCCGCGCAGCTGCTCCATGTACACCTCGCGCTCGGCGCGCTTCTCGTCGAGCAGGCGCGCGATCTGCTTGTAGGTGTCGGGCTCCAGGAAGCGGAAGGAGAGGTCCTCCAGCTCCCATTTCATCTGCCAGATGCCCAGGCGGTTGGCCAGCGGCGCGAAGACCTGCAGGGCCTCGCGCGCGATGGTGGGCGACACGGGCCGCTTGGTGGCCGCATAAAAGCGCAGCGTCTGCAGCCGCGAGGCCAGGCGCAGCATCACCACGCGCAGGTCGCGCGAGAACGCGAGCAGCATCTTGCGCACGTTCTCGGTGTGCGTGGCCGGATCGTCCACCACATGCCCGGCGAGCTGCGCCTCGCGCGCCTGCTGCTGCACGCGCATGAGCTTGGTGGTCTCCACCGCCAGGGTGGCGAAGTTCTGGCCGAAGGCCTTGGCGATGACTTCCTCCGGCCGGTTGAGGTGGGAGCTCGCATGCACGAGATAGCTCGCGGCCTGCATGGCCTCGGAGCCGCCGATGGCCTTGAGAATGGCCGCGACGGCTTCGGCATGGGCGAAGGTGTTCTCGCCGGTTTCGAGGGTCTCGCCCGACAGCAGCGGCTCGGCGAACGCCCGCGCGCGCGCGAGCGCTCCCGCCTGCTCGGGCAGGGCCAGCGAGGTCGCGGCGATGAGCTGCGGCACGGCCTCCTGGCCGGCGGGCACATGCACGGGCGCCGGGGCGATGCTCGCGATGCTCTTCACAGGCCCGCCCCCAATGGCGATGGCGATGGCGATGGCGATGGCGATGGCGATGGCGATGGCGATGGCGATGGCGATGGCGATGGCGATGGCGATGGCG
>NZ_QLTA01000008.1:18734-55438 GCF_003269065.1 Paracidovorax anthurii | reverse complement strand
ATGGCGATGGCGATGGCGATGGCGATGGCGATGGCGATGGCGATGGCGATGGCGATGGCGATGGCGATGGCGATGGCGATGGCGCGCGGGCGGCAGCCTCGCCATCGCCGTCCCCGAAGAGGAAATGCTCGACCACGTCCACCTGCGCGCCATCGACCAGGGTCGGTGCATGGCCCACGCCCTCCCACTCCACCACGCGCGCGCACGGCCCGCGCCGGGACATGGCCTGGGCGGTGGCGGGTGAGAGCAGATCGGACTGCGCGCCGCGCAGCAGCAGCGTGCGGGCGCCGATCTGGTCGTAGAGCTGCCACAGCCGTTCATCGGCGGCGCGCGCGACCTCGGGGGTCAGGGCGCGGAAGGGCTCGGCGATGGCGGGGTCGTAGTGCAGCCGGTACGACCCGTCGGCCGACCGGCGGACCATCGGCTCGGACAGCGCCAGCCACTGCGCGGGCGTGTGCGGACCGAAGCCGGTGGAGATGACGCGCAGCGCCTCGGCGGCCGCCGCGATGCTGGTGAACTGCACGGGCCGGCCCACGTACTGGCCGATGCGCTGCAGCGCGGTCCATTCGAGGGTCGGCCCCACGTCGTTGAGCACCAGCCGGCGCACCGGCACGGGCAGCGGCAGCCCGGGCTGGCCGCACAGGCCCATGCCGATGAGGCCGCCCATGCTGGTGCCCACCCAGTCCAGCGTGTGCAGGGGCGCCCGTGCGTGCAGTTGGGCCAGCAGCGCCAGCATGTCGGCCGCATAGACCGGCACCTGGTAATGCGCCGGATCGGCCAGCCAGTCGCTGTGGCCCCGGCCCGCCACGTCGGGGCAGACCACGCGCGCATGGCGCGCGAGCCGCCGCGCCAGCACGTCGAAATCCCGCCCCTGGCGCGTGAGCCCGTGCACGCAGACCACCACGTGCGGATGCGCCGGATCGCCCGTGCCGTTCCATTCCCAGTACGCCATGCGGTGCCCGCCTTCCGCGGGGCCCGGGGTGCTCGATGGGGCCGCGGCGCCCGGGCAATGTACGTAATTCAGCGTAGGCTCTGTCATGGGTGGGGATTGTCTCGGGGGCGCTCGATAATGGCCCCGTTCATCCTAATTCATTCGGAGAGACCCACATGCTTCTCAAAGGCAAGACAGCGCTCGTCACCGGCTCCACCAGCGGCATCGGCCTGGGGATCGCCAAGGCCCTGGCACGCGAGGGGGCGAACATCGTGCTCAACGGTTTCGGCGACGCGGACGGTCCGCACGCCGAGGTGCTGGCCGCGGGCCAGGCGGCCGGCGTCCAGGTGGCCTACCACGGCGCCGACATGAGCCGCGTGGCCGAGATCGAGGACATGATGAAGTACGCCGCCAGCCAGTTCGGCCGCGTGGACATCCTCGTCAACAACGCGGGCATCCAGCACGTCGCCAACGTGGAGGATTTCCCCGTGGAGAAGTGGGACGCGATCCTCGCGATCAACCTGAGCAGCGCCTTCCACACCTCGCGCCTCGCGCTGCCGGCCATGAAGGCGGCCGATTGGGGCCGGATCATCAACGTGGCCTCGGTGCACGGGCTGGTGGGCTCGGCGCAGAAATCGGCCTACGTGGCGGCCAAGCACGGCATCGTGGGGTTCACCAAGGTGACGGCGCTGGAGACGGCCACGACGGGCGTGACCTGCAACGCGATCTGCCCCGGCTGGGTGCTCACGCCGCTGGTGCAAAAGCAGGTGGACGCCAAGGCCGCCGAGCAGGGCCTCTCCAACGAGGAAGCCACGCGCCGGCTGCTGGGCGAGAAGGAGCCGTCCATGCAGTTCACCACGCCCGAGGAACTGGGCGAACTGGCGGTGTTCTTCTGCTCGCCCGCCGCGAACAACGTGCGCGGCGTGGCCTGGAACATGGACGGCGGCTGGGCGGCGCAGTGACCCCGCCCCGGCAGGGGCTGCCCGCGGTGCGTGGCCCCTGCCAATTGCTATTCAATTCATAGCAAACAATTCAGCACCGACAGCGACATGGAGGCCAAAAGACTCCAAATCGTCCCCTGCGGGCCGGCCATCCAGACAAAAACAGGGTGCGATGCGGCAGAGACCGTGCGAAGCAACGCGGCGATCTTTTGGATGGCGGAGCCGTATCAGTGGAGTTGCACCGAGCCCGACACGTTCACCACGACCTGCGCCTTGCCCGCCTCGACCGGCACGGGCGCATCGGCGGACGCCATCGCCGACTTGGCCATCGCCCCCATCAAGGTCACGCTGTTGCCGGGCACCATCTCGTTGCCGTGGACGGCCACCTCGCGCAGCGTGTAGCCCGAGAAGCCGAAGCCCTTGGCCAGCTCGCCCGCACGGGCCTTGAACTGCTCGATCGCGCGGGTCTGGGCCTCGCCTTCCACGCGGGCGCGCGCCTCGCTGGACAGCTCGAAGGCCACCTGGCTGATCGGCATCGACTGGATGCGCCCGGCGGCGGCGGTGATGCGGGCGAAGTCGCGCCCCTGCAGGATCAGCTCCGCCCGCCCCTGCCAGGCCGCGATCTTGCCGTCCTTGCCATAGCGCGGGGACAGGCCGAAGCGCCCGGTGCGCACGTCCATCTGGTTCGGCTGGGCGGAGCGCTTGGCCTCGGCCAGCGCCGCATCGAGCACCTGCTTGAGCTGCGCCTGGATGGCGGAGGCGTCGGCGCCCTCGCGGGTGGCCGCCAGCGTCAGCACCAGCAGGTCCTGCTGCACTTCCACCGCGCCCGAGGCGGAGAGTTGCAGCACATTCTGCGGCGCCGGGGGCGCGGCGGCCGCCTGAGCAAAAGCGGTGCCCGCACAGGCGGCAAGGGCGCAGGATGCGATCAATCTGGCAAAGACTCTCATGGAAATTTCTCCACAGTGACAAGGTGAAAAGGCCGCACGGCGGCCCGGGTGGACGACGTTAACCCGCTCCGCGCGGCGCTTTCGCGAAGGCCGCACGGCTTCGCTGCGAGACCCGGCAAAACATGTAACACTTGGTCAGGCACCCCGGAAAAACGCGAACTTCGGGCCGCAAGCTGGTCAGAATCGGCTCTGTTACAAATAGGACTTGGGAAACACATGGCCTCTACAACCAACCGTACCGACAAGATTCTCGTGGTGGACGATGACGCGCGCATCCGCGACCTGCTGCGGCGCTATCTGACCCAGGAGGGCTTCGAAGTCATGGTGGCGGAAGATGGCAAGGCCCTCAACCGCATCCTGCTGCGCGAGACGGTGGAACTGATCGTGCTGGATCTCATGATGCCCGGCGAGGATGGGCTCTCCATCTGCCGCCGCCTGCGCGCGGCCAACGACCGCACCCCCATCATCATGCTCACGGCCAAGGGCGAGGACGTGGACCGCATCGTGGGCCTGGAAGTGGGCGCCGACGATTACCTGGGCAAGCCCTTCAACCCGCGCGAACTGCTGGCGCGCATCCACGCCGTGCTGCGCCGCCGCCCGCCGCAGGAGGCGCCCGGCGCGCCCTCGGGCGACAACGAGGTCGTGACCTTCGGCCCCTTCACCTTCGACCTGGGCACGCGCGCGCTGCAGAAGAACGGCGAGGAGCTGCCCCTGACCACCGGCGAGTTCGCCATGCTCAAGGCGCTGGTGCGCCACCCGCGCCAGCCGCTGTCGCGCGAGAAGCTCGCCCTGCTCGCGCGCGGCCGCGAGTTCGAGCCCTTCGACCGGAGCCTGGACGTGCAGGTCTCGCGCCTGCGCAAGCTGGTCGAGGTGGACGCGGCGGCACCGCGCTACATCCAGACCGTGTGGGGCGTGGGCTATGTGTTCGTGCCGGACGGAGCGAGCTGAGCCCTCCCTCCCCCGTGCACACCCCCTGCCGGGGCGGGACGGCGCGGCGCGCCGCCGCCCCGGCGATTTTTTCGACCGCTGACCCGACATGAGCGCCTCCTACGACGCGTCCTCCGACGCCACCAGCCCGGCCCCGCTCGAGGCGCCCTACCGCCGCCCGCCCCAGCGCACCCGCGTCGGGCTGAACCTGTTCTGGCGCACCTTCTTCCTGCTGGCGCTGCTGCTGGTGGGCAGCATCCTGGCGTGGCTGCAGACGCTGCGCGCCCTCGAATTCGAACCCCGCACGCTGCAGACCGCGCAGCAGATCGCATCGCTCGTCAATCTGAGCCGGGCCGCGCTGGTGCATGCCGACGCGATCGCGCGCGTGTCCCTCATCAAGACCATGGCCGACCAGGAGGGCGTGCGCATCCTGCCGCGCGAGCCCAGCGACCGCTTCGATCTGGTGGACGACACGGCCCTCGGCGCGCGCCTGACCGAGGAGCTGACGGAGCGCCTCGGCCCCGGCACCATCGTGGCCAGCAACGTCAACGGCGAGAGCGGCCTGTGGGTGGGCTTCACGATCAACGGCGACCCCAACTGGCTGCTGATGGACCGCTCGCGCCTGAGCACGGCGGGCGGCAAGACCTGGCTGATCTGGCTTATCACGGCCGGCGCGCTGTCGCTGGCCGGCGCCGCCGCCATCGCGCGGCTCATCAACCGCCCGCTCAAGCAGCTCTCCTATGCCGCCAACCGCGTGCGCGACGGCGACTTCGCGGCCAGTCAGCTCGACGAGGAAGTGGTGACCAGCGAGATCCGCGAGGTGAACATCGGCTTCAACCGCATGGCCCAGAAGCTCGCCAAGCTGGAGCAGGACCGCGCGGTGATGCTGGCGGGCATCTCGCACGATCTGCGCACGCCGCTTGCGCGGCTGCGCCTGGAAACCGAGATGAGCGTGACCGACGACGTGGCACGCGAGCACATGGTGGCCGACATAGTGCAGCTCGACGCCACCATCGACAAGTTCCTCGACTACGCGCGGCCCGACCACGTGACGCTCACGCCCGTGAACCTGCACGGCGTGGTCTCGTCCTGCGTGTATGCCGTGCAGGACCACCGCGAGCTGCAGATCACGATGAGCGTGCCCGACGACCTCATCGTGCTGGCCGACGAGGTGGAGCTGGCGCGCGTGATCTCCAACCTGCTGGAGAACGCCCGCCGCTACGGCAAGACGCCCGACAGCGGCACGGCCTCGGTGGAGATCGCCGCCAAGGGGCGCGAGAAATGGGTGCTCGTGAAGGTGCGCGACCACGGCCCGGGCGTGCCGCCGGACCAGCTCGCCAACCTCACCAAGCCCTTCTTCCGCGGCAACTCGGCGCGCACGGCCGCCGCGGGCGCGGGCCTGGGCCTGGCGATCGTGGACAAGACGGTGCAGCGCATGGGCGGCATCTTCGCGCTGGCCAATTCGGGATCGGGCGGGCTGGTGGCGCACATCCAGCTGCAGCGCGCCGCCCAGTTGCCGGCCGGCAAGGACCCCAAGCAGCGGCTGCAGCGTCCCCAGATCAAGCGCCAATTGCCGCCCGATGCCCGCAAGGGCACCAAGCCCGTCAAGCCGGCACGGGCCTGAACAGCAGCACCGCCGCGCGCGCCTCCATCGCGAGGCCCTGCCCCACGGGGCCCATGCGCTCGGCGGTCTTGGCCTTCACGTTCACCTGATCCGTCTCCAGCGCCAGGGCCTGGGCGATGCGGGAGCGCATGCCGGGGATGTGCGGCGCGAGCCTGGGCGCCTGGGCGATCACCGTGCTGTCCACGTTGCCGATCTCGTAGCCGCGCTCGCGCACGCGGCGCGCGGCCTCCACCAGCAGCACCACCGAATCGGCGCCCTTGAAACGCTCGTCCGTGTCGGGGAAATGGCTGCCGATGTCGCCCAGCGCCGCGGCGCCCAGCAGCGCGTCGGTGATGGCGTGCAGCAGCACGTCGGCATCGGAGTGGCCCAGCAGGCCCATGGTGTGGGGAACCTCCACGCCACCGATCACCAGGCGGCGGCCCGGCACCAGGGCATGCACGTCCCAGCCTTCGCCGATGCGGAATGGAATCGTCATGTGCAAAAAAATCCTAGAAAAAAAGCGGGCCTAGAAAAACGTCTTGCCGGGCAGCGGCGCGCCCTGCGCCTGCGCGCCGCCGAAGCGCTCCAGCGTGGCGGGCAGCAGGCGCTGCGCCAGCACGGCCTCGGCCAGCGCGAAGTCCTCGGGATAGGTGACCTTGAAGTTCTGGGCGCCGCCGGGCACGAGGCGCGGGTGCAGGCCCATGGCCTCCATGGCGCTGGCCTCGTCGGTGGCCAGGGCGCCGTATTTTTCGAGCGCGGCGCGCAGCGGCCCCAGGCGGAACATCTGCGGGGTCTGTGCGAGCCATTTGTCGCCGCGGTCCACGGTGGAGACGACGCGCACGCCGCCGGGCCCGCCGCTGGCCGTCTTGAGCGTGTCGGCAAGCTTGTGCGCCAGCAGGCCGCCCACGCCGTCGTGCGCGCAGGCGTCGATGAGCGCGTTGATCTGCGTGGTGGTCACCAGGCAGCGCGCGGCATCGTGCACCAGCACCCAGTCGTCCGGCGCCGCGCCGCGCTCGCTCAGGGCGCCCAGCCCGCCGAGCACGGTGTCCGCGCGCGCCGGCCCGCCGCAGGGCACGGCGAAGTATCGATCGGAGGGATGGGCGTCGAAGAAAGGGTCGCCCGGCGCCGTGGCCACCAGCGTGCCCTGCAGGCGGTCCACGCCCGCGAAGGCCGCCAGCGTGTGCAGCACCAGCGGCAGGCCGGCCACCGGCTGGTACTGCTTGGGCACGCCCGCCTGCGCGCCCGGCGCCACGGCGCGCACGCCCGTGCCCGCGCACGGCAGCAGCGCCCAGAAGCGGCCCGGCGCGGCCAGGGGCGAGGGGATCAGGCGGGGGGGCAGCAGGTCGCTCATGGGGCGGCCATTGTAGGAGCGCGGCATGCGCCCGCGCGGGAGCCCCCGAGCCGCCCCCGGCGCACCCGCGCGCCTAGAATGGCCCGTTGCCGCCCGCCACCGGCCCGCGACCACCGCGCTGCCCCGGGACTGCCCGGCCCGCCTTCCGCGCGGGGCCGCCTGCCGGCACCGGCGGCACCCCGACACGCCTTGCACTGCCTCTTTCCCGCCTCCCATGGAACTCCCCAAACTCATCCCCGGCAAACGTTTCACCGTTCCGCGCCCCGTGGGCAGCGCGGACGCCCTGCTGCTCGCGCGCGTGGCCGGGCGCGAGAAGGCCGCGCGGCGCACCACGGCCATCGTGACGGCCGACGCCACCGATGCGCAGCGGCTCATCGACGAGATGGCCTTCTTCGCGCCCGAGCTGCGCTGCGCCCTCTTCCCCGACTGGGAGACGCTGCCCTACGACACCTTCTCGCCGCACCAGGACCTCATCAGCGAGCGCCTCGCCACGCTCTGGCGCATCCGCCAGAAGGACGAGGCCACGGGCGCCGACGTGGTGCTGGTGCCGGCCACCACCGCCCTCTACCGGCTCGCGCCGCCCTCGTTCCTCGCGGGCTACACCTTCCAGTTCAAGGTGCGCCAGAAACTCGACGAGGCGCGCTTCAAAGCGCAGCTCACGCTCGCGGGCTACAGCCACGTCTCGCAGGTGGTGAGCCCCGGCGAGTACGCGGTGCGCGGCGGGCTGATCGACCTCTTCCCGATGGGCTCGCCCGTGCCCTACCGCGTGGACCTGTTCGACGACGAGATCGACTCCATCCGCACCTTCGACCCCGACAGCCAGCGCAGCCTCTACCCCGTGCCCGAGGTCCGCCTGCTGCCTGGGCGCGAGTTCCCGATGGACGAGGAGGCCCGCGCCAAATTCCGCAGCCGCTGGCGCGAGCTGCTGGAGGGCGACCCCACCCGCAGCCGCATCTACAAGGACATGGGCAACGGCGTGGCGACTGCCGGCATCGAGTACTACCTGCCGCTTTTCTTCGACCAGACCGCGACGGTGTTCGATTACCTGGGCGGGGACGCCACGGTGGTGCTGCACGGCGACCTGGAGCCGGCCTTCCAGCGCTTCTGGCAGGACACGAAGGACCGCTACCGCCTCGTGCAGGGCGACCCCGAGCGCCCCGCCCTGCCGCCCGAGGCGCTGTTCCTGAGCGCCGAGCAGTTCTACGCCTGCGCCAACGCGCACGCCCAGCTCTCGCTGCGCCCAGGCGCGAGCGACGTGGAGGACAGCGCCCACTTCCAGAAGCTGCCCGAACTCGGCGTGCAGCGCGGCGCGGACGACCCGCTCGCGCGGCTGCAGGCCCACATCGGCGCCACCGACCACCGCGTGCTGCTGCTGGCCGAGAGCGACGGCCGGCGCGAGAGCCTGCTCGACTTCCTGCGCGCCTCGGGCGTGAGCCCGCCGGCCTTCGATTCGCTGGCGGAGTTCCAGGCCGGCGCGCCGGAAAAGATCGGCATCGCCACGGCGGCGCTGGCCATGGGCTTTCGCTGGATGGAGGACGGCATCGACTTCGTCACCGAGACGGAGCTGTTCGCCGCCGCGCCCACCACGCGCCGCCGCAAGAAGCAGGAGCAGGTGAGCGACGTCGAGGCGCTCATCAAGGACCTCTCGGAGCTGAACCTGGGCGACCCCGTGGTGCACAGCGCGCACGGCATCGGCCGCTACCGGGGCCTGGTCAACATGGACGTGGGCCAGAAGAACGCCGACGGCACGCCCGCTTTCCAAGAGTTCCTGCACCTCGAATACGCCGACAAGGCCGTGCTCTACGTGCCCGTGAGCCAGTTGCAACTCATCAGCCGCTACACGGGCGTCTCCGCCGACGAGGCGCCGCTGCACAAGCTGGGCAGCGGCCAGTGGGAGAAGGCCAGGCGCAAGGCCGCCGAGCAGGTGCGCGACTCCGCCGCCGAGCTGCTCAACATCTACGCCCGCCGCGCGGCGCGCGAGGGCCACGCCTTCCGCTACTCGCCCACCGACTACGAGCAGTTCGTGGCCGACTTCGGTTTCCAGGAGACGGCCGACCAGAACGCCGCCATCCACGCGGTGATCCAGGACATGATCTCCCCGCGCCCCATGGACCGGCTGGTCTGCGGCGACGTGGGCTTCGGAAAGACCGAAGTGGCACTGCGCGCGGCCTTCGTGGCCGTCACGGGCGGCAAGCAGGTGGCCTTCCTCGCGCCCACCACGCTGCTGGCCGAGCAGCACTACCAGACGCTGGTGGACCGCTTCAGCAAGTGGCCCGTGAAGATCGCCGAGGTCTCGCGCTTCCGCTCGGGCAAGGAAATCACGGCGGCCATCAAGGGCATCGGCGACGGCACGGTGGACATCGTGGTGGGCACGCACAAGCTGCTCTCGGAATCGACGAAGTTCCACAACCTGGGCCTGCTCATCATCGACGAGGAGCACCGCTTCGGCGTGCGCCACAAGGAGCAGATGAAGGCCCTGCGCGCCGAGGTGGACGTGCTCACGCTCACCGCCACGCCGATCCCGCGCACGCTGGGCATGGCGCTGGAGGGCCTGCGAGACCTCTCGGTGATCGCCACCGCGCCGCAGCGGCGGCTGGCGATCAAGACCTTCGTGCGCAACGAGGGCACGGGCGTGATCCGCGAGGCCGTGCTGCGCGAATTGAAGCGCGGCGGGCAGTGCTACTTCCTGCACAACGAGGTGGAGACCATCGAGAACCGCCGCCAGAAGCTGGAAGAGATATTGCCCGAGGCGCGCATCGCCGTGGCCCACGGCCAGATGCCCGAGCGCGAGCTGGAGAAGGTGATGCGCGACTTCGTGGCGCAGCGCTACAACATCCTGCTGTGCTCGACCATCATCGAGACCGGCATCGACGTGCCCACGGCCAACACCATCATCATGAGCCGGGCCGACAAGTTCGGCCTGGCGCAATTGCACCAGCTGCGCGGCCGCGTGGGCCGCAGCCACCACCAGGCCTATGCCTACCTCATGGTGCCCGACATCGAGGGCCTGACCAAGCAGGCCGCGCAGCGGCTCGATGCCATCCAGCAGATGGAGGAGCTGGGTTCGGGCTTCTACCTCGCCATGCACGACCTGGAGATCCGCGGCGCGGGCGAGGTGCTGGGCGAAAACCAGAGCGGCAACATGCTGGAGGTGGGCTTCCAGCTCTACAACGAGATGCTGGCCGAGGCCGTGAAGTCGCTCAAGGCCGGCAGGGAGCCCGACCTGCTCGCGCCCCTCTCGGCCACCACCGACATCAACCTGCACGCCCCCGCGCTGCTGCCCGACGACTACTGCGGCGACGTGCACCTGCGCCTGTCGTTCTACAAGAAGCTCGCCACCGCCAAGACCAGCGACCAGATCGACGGCCTGCTCGAAGAGATCGTGGACCGCTTCGGCAAGCTGCCGCCGCAGGCGCAGACGCTGATCGACGTGCACCGCCTGCGCGTGCTCTCGCAGCCCTACGGCGTCATCAAGGTGGATGCCGCGCCGGGTGTGACGAACATCACGTTCCGGCCCCAGCCGCCCATCGATCCGATGCACATCATCCACCTGATCCAGAAGAATAAGCACATCAAGCTCGCGGGCAACGAGAAGCTGCGCATCGAGCGCGAACTGCCCGAGGCCAAGGACCGCGCGCAGATGGTGCGCGACGTGCTGCGCAGCCTCGGGCAGCCGCTCGCCGCGGCCCAGGGCGCACCGGCCTGAACGCCGGGCCGGCGCGCGCGGGCCACGCCACCGCACCGCTCGCGCGCGCACGCCCCATGCCCCTCGAAGCCGCCATCGCCCTGCTCGCCCTCGCGGCCGCCCTCGCCACGCGGCCCTGGCGGCTGCTCGCGCCCCGGCACTGGCCCGGCGGCGGGCAGCCGCAGCGCGCGGCGGCCTCGCCCCTGCTCACGCCGCTGCTGGCCACGCTGGTGCTCCTGCCCTGGATCTGGGCCCTGCCCACGCTGCACGCCATGCCGCTGCAGTTGCAGATGTCCGGCGCCTGCCTCGTGGTGCTCATGGTCGGCTGGCCGCTGGCCGTGCCCGCGCTGCTGGCGGTGGCCGCCCTCGCCGCGCTGATCGCGCCCGCGCTCGCCTGGCCCGATGCGCTGGGCCTGGCCGTCTGGCAGGGTGTGGTGCCGGCCACGCTGGCGCTGCTGGCGGGCGCGCTGCTGCGGCGCACCGCCGGGGCCCACCTCTTCGTCTATGTGCTGGGCCGCGCCTTCCTGGGCACGGCGCTGTGCGTGTTCGCGGCCGGCGTGCTGGCGCAATGGAGCGGCCACGCGCTGCCCGGCGTGGACCCGCAGCTCTCGCTGGTCGCGCGCTGGCTTATGGCCTGGGGCGACGCCGTGGTCACGGGCATGCTCTGCGCGGTGTTCGTGGCCCTCAGGCCCGAATGGCTGGCCACCTGGTCGGACACGCTCTACCTGCGGCCGTGAGCCGAACGGGACGCGCGCCCTAGACACCCGCCGCCTGGTGCCGCGCCTCCTGGGTCCGGCCCCCATAGCCATAAGCGGTCGCCCTCGCATCCACGAGGTGGACATAGGACACCTCGTGCAGGCGCGGCATCAGCCCGGCCATGGCCTCGAAGACCTCCCGCACGAACCGCGCCTTCTCGGCCTTGGTATTGGTCTCGTCGGTGATGCTGATCTCCAGGTGGAAGGCGCTGGCACCGGTCTCGGACAGCGGCACGCCGCCGATGAACCAGTCCTGCGCCGCGATGTGCTGCACGGTGGTCGCCATCACTGCCGGCACCTTGCCCAGGACGGTCCGGGTCAGATCGTTGACGGCCTGGACGGCCCGGGCGGCACGGGCCGCGTCGCGCGGGCCCGAGAGTTGGATCACGATATGGGGCATGGTTTTCTCCTGGCCGGCACATTCCGGCAAAGGCCATTCTGGGGATTTCTCAGGTATCCGAAAAGCAGGAATTTATGATCTCATCCAACGGTTTCTCGAATGGATGAAAAGATGAATGGCTTCGATCTCGACCAGCTTCGCACTCTGGTGGCCGCGGTGGACGCAGGCAGCCTGACGGCAGCCGCACCACGGCGCCATCGGTCCCAATCGGCCGTGAGCGAGCAGTTGCGCAAGCTGGAGGAGCAGGCGGGCAGCAGCCTGCTCGTGCGCGGCAAGGCCGGCGTCGTGCCGACCGAGGCCGGCGCCCGCCTGGTCGAACATGCGCGCCACATCCTCGCGCTGTCGGAGACCGCCTGGCGCGACCTGCGCGGCCTGCAGCTCCAGGGCGACGTGCGCCTGGCGATCACCGACTATTTCCGGCCGGTCCATATCGCCGGAATGCTGGCGCAGTTCGCGGCGCGGCATCCGGGCATCCGGTTCCACGTGCACATCGACCGCAGCGATGCGATCGAGGAAGGCTACGCCCGAGGGCTGTTCGACGTGGCCATCGTCATGCGCGTGGCCGGCGCACAGCGGGCCCCGGGCGCCACCGCCCTGGGCAGCGAAGCACTGGCCTGGACCGGAACCGCGCAGACCCGGCTGGACAAGGGCGCCCCGCTCCCCCTGGTGGCGCTGCCGCAGAGCTGTGCGCTGCGCCGGCTCGCCGAGTCCGCGCTGGAAAGGCGGCGCCAGCCCTACTACATTGCCCACGTGGCATCGGGCATCGCGGGCGTGCGCTTCGCGGTGGCCGCGGGCCTGGGTATCGCCTGCCTCAACCTCTCGGCCCTGGACGGCCCTCTGCTCGCCCTGGCGCCGGGACGGCGCCTGCCCGCCCTGCCCCAGGTCCGCTTCCAGGTTTTGGCGGCACGGCAGGGCGAGGCGGCCATCGCGGCCTCCGTGCGCGCCCTGACCGTGGAGACTTTCTCGCGCCTGCGGCACGGGTGACCCGCGGCCGGCGCAAGCAAGCCGCGCCACGGCGTTCGCAGGGGCTGCACGCGTTGCGCGAGCGCGGCACCGGGTCGCATTCCCCCGAAAAGCGCACCATGCCAAAGAGCACCACCGCTCTTATTTAAGATGCCGGTTTCTTCCCGCGGCACGCCGCGGGCCTTCTTCCGACGTTCTGCCTCCCTCCCAGCGCATGCCACACGCCACCGAATTCGCCCCCGGCCTCGTCCTGCAGGGCATCACGCCGCCCCTTCGCCTCGCGGACTTCAAGCTGATCGCCTTCGACATGGATTCCACGCTCATCAACATCGAGTGCGTGGACGAGATCGCGGATGCCGCCGGCCGCAAGGCCGAGGTGGCGGCGATCACCGAGGCCGCCATGCAAGGCCTCATCACCGACTACAAGGACAGCCTGCGCCAGCGCGTGGCACTGCTCAAGGGCGTGGGCACGGACCACATGGAGCAGGTCTTCCGCGAGCGCCTGCGCTTCAACCCCGGCGCGCAGGCGCTCGTCACGGCGGCCAAGGCGGCAGGCCTCACCACGCTGCTGGTCTCGGGCGGCTTCACCTTCTTCTCGGACCGCGTGCGCGCCGGCCTGGGCATCGACCTCGCCCGCGCCAACGTGCTGGAGATCGAGGGCGGCCAGCTCACCGGCCGCATGGTGGATCAGCCCTGGGGCGACATCTGCGACGGCGCCGAGAAGCGGCGCACGCTGCTGGAGGTGGCCTCGCTGCTGGGCATCGACCCCTCGCAGGCCATCGCCGTGGGCGACGGCGCCAACGACCTGCCCATGATGGGCGCCGCGGGCCTGTCGGTGGCCTTCCACGCCAAGCCGGCCGTGCGCGCGCAGGCCAAGGTGGCGATCAACGAGGGCGGGCTCGACCGGCTGCTGGAAGTGCTGCGCTGATCGCCCGGATTGCTTCTATTTTGATAGCAAACTGCGGAGCCGGGATGCCGACGTGACGGCGATCCGGCACCCAAAGCGGCCCATGGAGCGGCTCCAGGATTTTCAAGCAGGCGGCGCGGGCGCCAGGCGGTCCAATCGCAGCCGCTCGCGCCCGTCGCCCACGTGCAGGCCCGCCAGGCACACGGCGGCGGCGGATGCCAGACAGCCCCCGCCCGTCAACAGGAAGAGCAGCAGGATCTGGTACTTCACCGATTCCAGCGGGTCCATCCCCGCCAGCAGCTGGCCGGTCATGATCCCCGGCAAAGTGATGACCCCGGCCGCCGACATCTGATTGACGAGCGGAATCAGGCCACGGCGCAGGGAGGCCAGGGCCAGGGGCATGAGGGCCTGGCGCAGCGTGTCCCCCAGCGCCAGGCGCGCCTCGACCGCGGCGCGGTTGGCCGCCAGCCCGCCATAGAAGGCATCGAGCGCCAGGCTCGCTGAATTGAGCACCGAGCCCAGCACGATGCCCATCAAGGGAATGGCGTAACGTGGTTCGTACCAGGGCGTCGGCCGTATCGCGGTGAGCAGAGCCAGGCAGGCCGTGGCCGCGCCGGAAGCCCCCACCACCATGGCGCCGATACGGTAGTTGGCCAGGCCGCCCAGACGCACGGACGGGCGCACCGCGATCTCGCGCGCGGCGGCGGCCATCATCGCCAGCACGATGAGCGCCGTGCCCAGGGCCGATCCCGAGCGCAGCACCACCCGCAGCAGCAGCCCGACCAGCAGCAATTGCACCACCATGCGCGCAGCCGACCAGAGCAGGGGCCGATGGAGCTGCAGGCGCAGGGCGAATGAAGCGGCGGCGCTGGCCAGCAGCAGCGTTGCGGCCACGGCCAGGTCGGCGGCCTGCAGGGAGACGGCGTTCACAGCGGCCTCTCTCCGCCTGCCGCGGATCGCACCCGCGCCGGGATGCGCAGCCGCTGACTGGACATGCGCTGCGCCTGCGCCTCCGAGTGCGTGACCCACACCACGGCAAGCCCATCGTCGCGCTGGCGCCGGGCGATCAGTTGCTCGACGGCGAGCGTGCTGGCGCCGTCCAGGGAGGCGGTGGGCTCGTCCAGCAGCAGCACGCGCGGCTGGCGCACCAGCGAACGCACCAGCGCCATGCGCTGGCGCTCGCCGGTGGACAGGCGGGTGATATCGGCCGCGAGCAGCGAGCCGTCGAGCCCGAGGTGCGCCAACAAAGGCAGCAGAACCTGGCCGGACACCGGCCCCATGTGCTCGCCCGCCGTCGGCGCCCACCAGGCCGGCTCGGCCGCCTGGTACACCACCTGCCGGCGCCACGCGGGGGCGGTCCAGGACGAGCGCGGGCGACCGTCCAGCAGCACCTCGCCCTCGTGCGGGTCGAGGTCGGCGATCAGGCGCAGCAGCACGCTCTTGCCGCTGCCCGACGGCCCCGTGACGACAACGCACTCCCCCGGCCCGATGTCCAGGCTGCAGGGCCCGCCGTGGGCCGAGCGCAGGTCCATGGCGCGCAGCCGGGGCACGCCGGTTTCGTGCGCAGCGCAGGCCATGCTCATGGATGGGCCTGCCGCGGTGCGGACGGGACTGGCAGCGCTGCGGCATCGCCGTGCCCGCCGTGCTCGCCGTACCCATGGCGGCCGCCCCGGTGGGCCCATGCGTCGGACAGGCGCTGGAACCACAGGTAGATCACGGGCGTGGTGTAGAGCGTCAGGACCTGCGACACCGCCAGCCCGCCGACGATGGCGATCCCGAGCGGCTGGCGCATCTCCGAGCCGGCGCCATGGCCCAGGGCCAGCGGCACGGCGCCGAAGAGCGCGGCCAGCGTGGTCATGAGGATGGGCCGCAGGCGCAGCACGGCGGCGCGCCGGATGGCCTCCTGCGGCGTGAGCCCTTCGTTGCGCTGGGCCTCCAGCGCGAAATCCACGATCATGATGGCGTTCTTCTTCACGATGCCGATCAGCAGGATGATGCCGATCATTCCCAGGATGCCCAGGTCCAGCCCGGCGAGCTTGAGCGCCAGCAGCGCGCCCAGGGCGGCCGAGGGCAGCGTGGAGATGATGGTCAGCGGGTGGATGGGGCTCTCGTACAGCACCCCCAGCACCACATAGACCGTGAGGATGGCGGCCAGGATCAGCCAGGGCTGGCTGCGCAGCGAATCCTGGAAAGCCTGGGCCGTGCCCTGGAAGGTGCCGGTCACCGTGTCGGGCATGCCGATGGCCGTGGATGCCGCCTGCACGGCCGCCACCGCATCGCCCAACGCCACGCCGGGCGCGAGGTTGAAGGACAGCGTGATCGACGGGAACAGCCCCTGGTGGTTGATCGTCACCGACGCCACCCCGTGCTGCAGCGAGGCGACCGCGCTCAGGGGCACCAGGTCGGGGCCGCTGGTGGAATGCACATACAGGTGGGCCAGGGTGTCCGTGGAGAGTTGCCAGGCCGGGTCCACCTCCAGGATCACGCTGTACTGGTCGAGCTGGGTGTAGAGCGTGGCCACCTGGCGCTGGCCGAAAGCGTCGTACAGCGCATCGTCGATGGACTGGATGGACACCCCCAGGCGCGATGCGGTGTCGCGATCGATCTTCAAGGTGGTCTCGGCCGCCGAGGGCTGGCGGTCGGAGCCCACGTCCGCCAGTTGCGGCAGCGTCTTGAGCCGGTCCTGCAGCAGGGTGCTCCAGTGGTCGAGCTCGTTCACGTCGCCGGCCTGCAGCGTGTACTGGTACTGCGCCTTGGCCGCGCGCCCGCCGATCTGGATGTCCTGGATCATCTGCATCGAGGTCTTGACGGCGGGCACCACCAGCGCGCGCGTCTTCAGGCGCGCCATGATCTGCGCGGCCGTGGCGCTGCGCTGATCGAACGGCTTGAGCGCCACCATCATCTTGCCCTGGCTGATGGTGGGGTTGGGCCCGATCCACCAGTAGACGGTCTGCACGTCGGGATCGCTCTGCAGGGCCTCGCTGACCTGGGAGATGCGCTGGCGCATGGCATCGAAGGAGATGTCCGGCGAGCCCTCGACCGTGGCGCTCAGCAGCCCCGTGTCCTGCAGCGGGAAAAAGCCCTTGGGCACCCAGAGGTACAGGGCCGCGGTGGTGGCCAGGGTGGCCGCGGCCAGGGCCAGCACCATGCGCTGGTGGCGCAGCGCCACGTCCAGGCCGCGCTCGTAGCCGCGCTCGATCCATTCGAACACCCGGCCGGCCCAGGCGCTCAGCCGCCCTTCGGAGGGGTGGCCGTTGCCGGGCAGGCGGGCGCACAGCATGGGCGCCAGCGTCAGCGAGACCACGCCCGAGACCAGGATGGCCACGCTCAGCGTGATCGAGAACTCGCGGAACAGACGCCCCACCATGCCGCCCATGAGCAGCAGCGGGATGAACACCGCGATCAGCGACAGCGTCATCGACACGATGGTGAAGCCGACCTCGCGCGTACCGTCCAGCGCGGCCTGCAGCGCGCTCTTGCCCTGCTCACGGTGGCGCGCGATGTTCTCCAGCACCACGATGGCATCGTCCACGACGAAGCCCACCGCGATGCTCAGGCCCATGATGGACAGGTTGTCCAGCGTGTAGCCCAGCAGGTACATCAGCGCGAAGGTGCCCAGCAGCGCGAGCGGAATGGTGATGCTGGCGATCAGGGTGCTGGTGAGGTTGCGCAGGAAGGTCAGGATCACCATCACCACCAGCGCGATCGACAGCACCAGCGTGAACTTGACATCCGCCACGGCGGCGGTGATGGTCTGCGTGCGCTCGCCCACCACCTCCAGCGCCACGTCGCGCGGCATGCTCGCCGTGAGCTGCGGGAGCTGCTGGCGAATGGTGCGCGCCGTGTCCACGATGTTGAAGCCGGGCTGCGGGTGGATGTCCACGATCACGGTGGGCTGTCCCTTGATGCCCGCGGCCTGCCGCACATCCTCGGCCGCGTGCACCACGGTACCCAGATCGCCCAGGCGGATGGGCGCGCCGCTCTTGTAGGCGACCACCAATTGATCGAACTGGTCGGCGCGCTGCAGTTGGTCGGTGGTGTTGAGCGAGACGGTCTTGTCCGGCCCGTTGATGCTGCCCTTGGGGGCGTTCACCGTGCTCAGGCCGACGATGGAGCGCACGTCGGCCAGCGTGAGGCCGCGCGCGGCCAGGGCGTCGGGGTCCAGCCGGATGCGCACGGCCGGCCGCTGCTGGCCGTGGTAGTCCACCAGGCCCACACCGGGCACCATCGACAGCTTCTGCGCGAGAAAGTTGTCCGCATAGCGGTTGAGCTCGGTCAGCGTGCGCGTGGACGAGGTGAGCGCCAGCGACATGACGGTCGCCTGCGCCGGGTTGACCTTGTTGTAGCTAGGCGGCGAGGTCATGGCCTTGGGCAGCGTCTTGGCGGCCCGCGCGATCGCCGATTCCACGTCCTGCGCGGCGCCGTCGATGCTGCGGTTGAGGTCGAACTGCAGCGAGATCTGCGTCTTGCCCAGCGAGCTCGACGAGGTCATCGCCGTGATCTGCGGCACCTGCGACAGGGCCCGCTCCAGCGGGGTGGCCACCGAAGTGGCCATGGTCTCGGCGCTGGCGCCGGGCAGGCTCGCCGAGATCGAGATGGACGGGAATTCCACCTGCGGCAGCGCGGAGATCTGCAGGTTGAAATAGGCCAGCAGGCCCACCAGCAGAATGCTGAGTGCCAGCAGAGCGGTGGCGACCGGCCTGCGGATGAAGGGTGCGGAGATGCTGCTCATCAGGGATTACCGGCGGAGGTGGACGATGCCGTGGCGCCAGGGCCGGCGGCGGCGGTGGTCACGGGAACGCCCGGCGCGATGCGGTACTGGCCCTGCGTGACCACGACCTCGCCGGGCTGCAGGCCCTTGCGCACCCACTGCAGGCCCTGCGCGGCGGGGCCTGCATCGATCTGGCGAGCCTGGGCCATGTGCGCGCCGTCCACCACGTAGACGAACGCTCCCTTGGGGCCTTGCTGCACGGCCTCCTGGGGCACCACGGTGGCCCCGGCCTCATTGGCCAGCAGCATGCGGATGGAGACCAGCTGCCCGGGCCACAGCGAGCGCTCGGCATTGGCAAAGCGCGCCTTGAGCTGCACCTGCCCTGCGGCCGGCGAGACCTGGCTGTCCACGAATTCCAGCTCGCCATCGGCCAGCACCTTGGAGCGGTCGCGCAGCAGCGCCTGGACCTTGAGCGCGCGCGCCCTGGATTGCACCGTCACGGCGGGCAACTGGTCCTGCGGCACGGAGAAGGCCACCCAGATCGGGTTCATCTGCGTCACCGTGGCGATGCCGGTGGCGTCGTTGGCGTGCACCGTCGATCCCGCAGGCTGCAGCCGCTGCCCGACACGGCCGTCGATGGGCGAGGTGATGCGCGTGAAGCCCAGTTGCAGTTGGGCGCTTTCCAGCGCGGCCTGCGCGGCCTGCACCACGGCGGCCTGCGTGGCCACGGTGGCGCGCAATGTGTCCACCGCCTGGGCGGACCCGGCTCCGGCCGCGGCCAGGTCCGTCGCACGCTGCAGATCGACCTTGTTGCTCGCCAGCCGCGCCTCCTCCTGCGCAAGCTGGGCCTTGCTCTGGTTCACCTGCGCCTGCAGCGGACGCGCGTCGATCTGCGCGAGCAGATCGCCCCGGTGAACCATCTGCCCTTCCGTGAAGGCCACGCGTTCGAGCTGGCCGTCCACGCGCGAGCGCACGTTCACCGCGTTGAGCGAGGTCACCGTGCCGATGGCCTCGGTCCACAGCGGAAAGTCCCGCTGCGCCGCACTGGCCACCGACACCGGCACGGCCTGGCCTCCTGCCGCAGCTTTCGGGGCGGCGGCGGGCGGCGTGGAGGCCGTGGCGTAGATGAAAACGGCGCACAGCGCGGCGGCGGCCGCAGCGACCGGGGCCAGGCGGCGCGCCTTGCCGGCGCGGTGCGGGGTGTGGGGGGTTTCAGGGATCATGCTGCACTCATTTCATGGAAAGCCGGGACGGAAGCGGCAGGGCCGACTGGCCGCCGAAGGCGCGGTACAGGCCCACCGCGGCCTGCAGGCGCTGCATGCGCGCCTGCAGCAGGGTGTCCTGCGCCTGGTAGAGGGTGCGTTCGTTGATGATCACCGCCAGCAGGTCGTAAGCGCCCCGGTCGTAGCGGATGCGGGACAGGCGCAGGGCTTCCTGCGCGGACTGCACGGCGGCCTGGTTCTGGGTTTCCGCCTCTTGCAGTCGCTGCACGGCGACGAGCTGCGCCTGCGCCTCCTGCAGGGCCTGCAGGATGGCCTGCCGGTAGGTGGCCGCCAGCTCTTCGGCATGCGCGCGGTCCGAGCGCAGTTGCCCGTCCAGGCGCCCTGCATCGAACAGGGGCTGCAGCAGCACGCCGCCCAGGCTCCACAGGGCCTGCGTGGGGTTGAGCACCGCTCCGGCCTGGGCGGTGATCGACACCGAGGGCAGGAAGGCAGCGCGCGCCGCGGCCACGTCGAAGCGGGCCGCCTTCAGGCGCTCCTCGGCCGCGCGCACCTCGGGCCGGCCGGCGATGGCCTGGGCCGGCGCAATGGCCTGCACCTGGGGGACCGCGATGGACAGGAAGGGCTCGGGCTGCACGCCGAACTCCTGCGGCGTGGCATTGACCAGCACGGCCAACTGGCCCTGCAGCGTGTCGCGCTGCATCCGCAGCTGCGGCGTGGCTGCGAGAAAGGTCTGCACCGTATTGCGCTGCTGCGCCACATCCAGGGTGGAGGCGGCGCCCAGGCTGGCCTGCTTTTCCACCAGCGTGAGCAGTTGCTGCGCATCGCTGGCGATGCGGCGCGAGAGGTCGATGCGCTCGTCCAGCGCCAGCAGCTGCAGGTAAGCCAGCGTGATATTGGCGGCCAGCGTCTGGCGCGCGGTTTCCAGATCGAAGCCGCTGGCCTCGGCGGTGGAGCCGGCCGAGTCGGCCTTGGCGGCGTTCAGGCCCCAGAGGTCCACGCCCATGGTGCCGGTGACCGAGAGGGACCGCTTGGGGCTGCTGTTGCCGCTGCCCCCGCTGGCGTTCAGGCCCGCGCTCAGGCTCGGGTAGAGCGCGGCGCCGCTGATCTGCGCTGCGGCACGGGCCTGCTCCAGTCGGGCGACAGCGATCTGGACGGTCAGGCCCTCGTCGAGCCCGCGGGTGACCAACGCATCCAATGGGGTGCTGCCGAAGGCACGCCACCAGCGCGAAGGCGCCGATGCGCTGGCGGCATCCCCGGTGCCCGACCAGTGGGCCGGCAACGCGACAGCAGGCGGCGGCGGCGCGGGCACCGTGGCGCAGGCGCCCAGCATCAGGGAGCCGGCCAGGGTAGCGGCCACGGCCCGCCAGGGCCGGTGGCGTGGGTCATGCAGATTCAAGGTCCATCCTCTTCGGGTTGCGCCCCCGGCGGATTGCCGGTGGACGGTCGATGGAGAGGACGATAGAAGGCAGGGCTTAACGCCGGTCTTCCTTGAAAATGACTTATTTTTTAGGTTGGCACGGTTTGGACGGATCCGGCTGCGGTGGTCCAATGGCAGAAACTTGCCCGGGGTTGCCGGGGCCGGGCGGCGCGATCTGGTAGCCCACGCCCCGAACCGACTGGATCAACGCATGAGCATGTCCACCATCCACTTTCCTGCGCAGGCGATGCATGTGCCTGTCGATCAGATGATCGGGGGGCTCGAAATCGTAGTCCCAGGCGCTTTCGAGCAGCGTGGCCCGGCTGACCACCTGGCCCGCATGCCGCATGAGCCGCTCCAGCAGCAGGAACTCGCTCGCGCTCAACTCGATGCGCTGCCCCGCGCGGACCACCCCACGGCTGCCCACGTCCAGCGCCAGGTCCGCCACCGCCAGCCGCAGACTGGGTTCGCGCGGCTCGCTGCGGGCCACCAGGCGATCCAGCCGCGCCAGCACCTCGACGAAGGCATAGGGCTTGGCCAGGTAGTCATCGCAGCCGGCTTCGAGCCCTTCCACCCGGTGCTGCACGGCGCCCAGGGCACTGAACATCAGCACCGGCAGGCGCAGTCCCTCGCTGCGCAGCGCGCGCACCACCGCCAGGCCGTCCAGGGCCGGCAGCATGCGGTCCAGGACGATGGCGTCGTAAATGCCCTCGCGTGCCATGGCCAGCCCCGTGGCGCCATCGGCCGCATGGTCGGCCACGCGGCCGCTCTCGCGCAGCGCACGCACAAGATAGGCGGCCATGTGCCGATCGTCCTCGACGATCAGCACGCGCATGCAGGCACCCCGAAAGGCAGGCCATGGGCCGCGTGCTGATCGTCGAGGACGACCCCGGCACCGCCGCCGCCATCGCTGCGGCGCTGCACGATGCGGGCCACGCCACCGACCATGCGGGCGACGGTGCCACGGGCCTGGTGCGCGCGCTGGCCGGCGGCTTCGACGTGGTCGTGCTGGACCGCATGCTGCCGGCCCTGGACGGCCTGGCGCTGCTGGCCGCGCTGCGCGCGGCGGGCGGCCATGCGCCGGTGCTGATCCTGAGCGCCCTGTCGGCCCTGGACGAACGGGTGCGCGGGCTGCGCGCGGGCGGCGACGACTACCTGACCAAGCCCTTCGAGGCCCTGGAACTGGTGGCCCGGGTGGAGGCGCTGGTGCGCCGCACCAGCGCCGCGCCGGCCGCCGACCGCGGCACGCAACTGGCCGTGGGCGACCTGCACGTGGACCTGCTCACCCGCGCCGTGCGACGGGGCGAGCGCCCAATCGAGCTGGTGCCCCGCGAACATGAGCTGCTGGTGTACCTGATGAAGCATGCTGGCCAGATTGTGACGCGAACCATGCTGTTCGAGGCGGTGTGGAACTACCGCTACGAAGAGAGGACCAACGTGATCGAGGTGCACATCGGCCGGCTTCGGCGCAAGATCGACGCGCCGGGCGAGGCCCCCATGATCCAGACCGTGCGCGGCGCAGGCTATGCCATCCACGCCCCTGTCTGACACCCTGCGCACCAGCCATTTCCGCACGGCGACCTACTTCCTGGCCGTGTTCGCGCTGTCCAGCGCGGCGCTGCTGGGCTATGTGTACTGGAAGACCTCGTTCTACCTCGCCCATGAGGTCGATCTCGAACTGCAGACCAAAGCGCAGCGGTGGTCGCAACTGCCCCCGGAGGTGCTTCTGCGCGAAGTGGAAGGCCAGTTGCGCCGCGACCCCTCGCGCCGAGAGCCCGCCATGCTCATCGGCGCCGGCGGCGAGCGGGTGGCCGGAGCATTCGACCTGGCCGAGCCCATCCCGCGCTATGACCAGCCGTTCGATGCCGCGCAGCGCGACCCCCATGGCCACCGGATACCGGTCCGGGCCCTGGCCACCGTGCTGGGCTCGGGGCTGGTGCTGCTGCTGGGGCACGATGTGCACGAGCTGAAGGAATTCAACGAGCGCATCCGCACCGCCATGGCCGGCGGCATCGTCATCGTGCTGGGGATGGGACTGGTGGGCGCACTGGTGCTGGGCTCGCGCGCGCAGCGGCGCCTGGACGCCATGGCCCATTCGCTGCAGCGCATCGTGGAGGGCCACCTGGATGCGCGCCTGCCCGTGCGCAATACGCGCGACGACCTGGACCGCATCGCCGCCCTGGTCAACTCCATGCTGGACGACATGCAGCGCCTCATGGGCGAGGTCAAGGGCGTCACGGACGATGTGGCCCATGACCTGCGAACGCCGCTCACGCGCATGCTGTCCGGGCTGGAGCGGGCGCAGACGGTGGCCCTGTCGCGCGAGGAACTGTCCGCCCTGGTGGACGATACCGCCAGCGACGCGCGGCTGCTGCTGCGCATGTTCAAGGGCCTGCTGCGCATCTCGGAAATCGAGAACAGCGCGCGGCGCGAGAACTTCGAGACCGTCGACCTGGCACGCATCGCGGCCGACGCCGTGGACCTGTTCGAGCCCGCGGCGCAGGAGCTGGGCATCGCGCTGCGCTTCGAGGGCGCGGGCGCCCCGCTGCAAGGGGACCCTGACCTGCTGTTCGACGCCTTCGCCAACCTCATCGACAACGCCATCAAGTTCGCGCCCGCCGGTACCGGGGTGACCGTGCGGGTCGTGCACGAGGCAGACCACCTGCAGGCCGTGGTCACCGATGCGGGTCCGGGCATCCCCGAGAGCGAACGCGAGGCCGTTCTGCGCCGCTTCTATCGGTCCGAACGCAGCCGCAACACACCGGGCCACGGCCCCGGCCTGAGCCTGGTGGCCGCGGTGGCCCGCCTGCACGGCATGGCGCTGACCATCGGCGATGCCCGGCCCGGCTGCCGCGTTGCGCTGACGCTGCGCACGGGACCGCTCACATAGTGGCGCTGCGGCACCCCCTTCGTCCCTACGGCCCGCTTGCTCCGGCGCAACCGGGGCAGCTCCTGAAAACCGGGGTGCGCAGCCCGATCGATTCAATATATGGGTATGACAATAAAAACGTGGTCGCGCCCCCGGGGAATCCCTAGACTGCGCTTCCACGGATGGCACCCCGCCCGCGGGCAGTGCCGCCGTGACCGACGCTCCGTCCCCGTCCGAACCAATCGAAGAAAGAAAGCCGTTTTCCGATGCTGAAGCAAGCCCTCTCCGCCCTGGCCATCGCCGCGCTCGCCGTCTCCGCCCACGCCGCCGACACCGTGCTCAAGGTGGCCGCCTCGGCCGTGCCGCACGCCGAGATCCTGAACTTCGTGAAGCCCCAACTCAAGGCCCAGGGCGTGGACCTGCAGGTGCGCGAATTCAGCGACTACATCCAGCCCAACGCGGCGGTGGAAGACAAGCAGCTCGACGCCAACTTCTTCCAGCACCAGCCCTACCTGGACAGCTACAACAAGGACCGCAAGAGCAGCATCGTCGCCGTGCCGAACGGCAACGTGCACGTGGAGCCCTTCGGCGCCTACTCCAAGAAGATCAAGGCCGTGGGCGAACTGAAGGACGGCGCCACCATCGCCATCCCCAACGATCCCTCCAACGCCGGCCGCGCGCTCATCCTGCTGCAGAAGCAGGGCCTGATCGCGCTCAAGGACCCCAAGAGCATCACGGCGACGCCGATCGACATCGTCAAGAACCCCAAGAAGCTCAAGTTCCGCGAACTGGAAGCCGCCCTGCTGCCGCGCGCGCTGCAGGACGTGGACCTGGCCCTCATCAACACCAACTACGCGATCGAGGCCAAGCTCAACCCCACCAAGGACGCCCTCTTCATCGAAGGCAGCGACTCGCCCTACGCCAACTTCATCGCCGCGCGCGCCGACCGCGCCAATGACCCCGCGATCGCCAAGCTGGTGAAGGCGCTGCACACGCCCGAGGTGAAGAAATTCATCCAGGACAAGTACCAGGGCGCCGTCGTGCCCGCGTTCTGATGCCCGCCGCGCAGGCCCCGTGCCTGCGCTGCACCGCTCCCGAAGCGCCGCCCAGCGGCGCTTTTTTCATCGCCGGGCCGCCCCAAGATGAAAAACACCCCCTCGGGGGGCAGCGACCACGCGAAGCGGGAGAGCGTGGGGGTCATTTTTCATTGCCAGGCCGCCCCAAGATGAAAAACGTCCCCTTGGGGAGCAGCGACCCCGCGCAGCGAGGGAGCGTGGGACCCTTCTCCATTCACTCCAGTCCGCACCAGAGCCAGAACGCGAGGCCCAGCATCACCGTGCCGGTGAACCCGTCCAGCAGCCGCCACGCCGCCGGCCGCGCGAAGACGCCCTGCAGCTGCCGCCCCGCGAACGCCAGCAGCAGGAACCACAGCAGGCTGGCCGATGCCGCGCCGGCCACGAACACCCACTTGAGCATGCCATCCTGCCGCGCGCCGATGGAGCCCACCAGCACCACGGTGTCCAGGTACACATGCGGATTGAGCAGCGTGATGGCCGCCAGCGTGCCGACCACCCCGAGCACCCCCTGGCGTGCGCGCTCGCGGTCCGCCTGCAGGCCCGTGCCCGGGCCGAACACGGCGCGGTGCCATGCGAAAAGGCCATAGGCCAGCAGGAAGGCGGCGCCCCCCACGGTGAGCGCGCGGCCCAGGCCCGGGGCACTCTCCAGCAGGCCCGCCATGCCGGCCACCCCGGCGCCGATCAGCACCGCATCGATCAGCACGCACAGCGCCACGCAGGCCCGCACGTGCCGGCCCGCCACCGCCTGCCGCAGCACATAGGCGTTCTGCGCGCCGATGGAGACGATCAGCGACAGGCAGACCGTGAACCCGGCCACCCACGCGGCGGACGCGCCGCCGGAGAGCCAGGGAGACGCGAAGGAAAAGGAGGAGAGAAGAGCCCACATGCGGCCGATTCTTGTCACCTGGAATATTTATGTAAACTTAAAAACACTAACCATCATTAAGAACACCTTCATGCTCGACTACGCCGGCCTGGAAGCCCTCGCGGCCGTGGTGCGCGAGGGCAGCTTCGAGCGCGCCGCGCGCCGCCTGCACGTCACGCCCTCGGCCATCTCCCAGCGCGTGAAGCAGCTGGAGGAGCGCACGGGCCAGGTGCTCGTGCAGCGCGGCACGCCCTGCACCGGCACCGAGGCCGGGCGGCGCTTGTGCCTGCACCTGGAGCAGGTGGCCCTGCTGGAGAACGATCTGCGCCGCGTGCATCCCGCGCTGGTGCCCGATGCGCAGGCACCGGCGCCCACGCTCAAGCTGGCGGTGAACGACGACTCCCTCTCCACCTGGTTCATGGACGCCATGGCCGCCTTCGCGGCGGGCGGCAACGAGCTGCTGGACGTGCGCATCGACGACCAGGAGCACACGGCGCAGCGGCTGCGCGAGGGCGAGGTGATCGCGGCCGTCACCGCCACGGCGGGCACGATCGCGGGCTGCAACACCTGGCCCCTGGGCACCATGCACTACGTGGCCGCCGCCAGCCCGGGCTTCGTGCGGCAGCACTTCGGCGGCGGGCCCGCCGGCGTCACGCCCGAGGCCGTCGCCGCCGCGCCCATGATGGTCTACAGCCGCAAGGACCGGCTGCAGGACCAGTGGCTGCAGCGCCAGGGCCTGGCCTCGCGCCGGCACCCGCCGCGCCACTTCCTGCCGTCCAACCAGGGGTTCCTGCGCAGCTGCGAGATGGGCACCGGCTGGGGCATGCACCCCACGGTGCTCATCGCGCGGCAGCTTGCCGACGGAACGCTCGTGGAGATGCTGCCCGGCACCGGGATGGACGTGGCGCTGCACTGGGCCCACCCGCGCTCGGCCCAGGCGGGCCTGGAGCGCCTCACCCGCTGCGTGATGGCCGCCGCGCGCGACTGGCTGGGAGATGGAGGCAGGCCGCCCGCGCCAGCACCCCGGAAGCTATCAAAAAAGTAGCAAACTATTCAATCAATACGGCGACATGGAGCCCTTCCGGCTTCAGGGTGCGGCCTGCGGGGCGGGCAGGCCGGGCACCAGGGCCAGCATGCGGCGCCGGCCCGCGCCGCCCGCCCCGGCGGCCGGCGGCGGCGCCACGAGGTCGGCCAGCGTCACCCCGTCGAGCACGCCGAGATAGCTCTGCGTGGCCTGCGAGAGCACGCCGCGCAGGTGGCAATGGCCGCTCAGGCGGCACTGGTTCACCGACGGGTCGAAGCACTCCACCATGTCGAAATCGGTCTCGGTGCGCCGCACCACGTCGCCCAGGCGGATCTGCGCGGCCGGCACGCGCAGCCGCAGGCCGCCGCCCCGCCCGCGCGTGGTCTCCAGCAGGCCCTGCGCGGAGAGGTCCTGCACGATCTTCATCAGGTGGCTGCGCGAGATGCCGTGCTGCCCGGCCACCTCGGTGATGGTCACGGGCAGCTCGCGCCCCTCGCAGGCGGCGCAGTACATCAGCACGCGCAGGGCGTAGTCGGTCCACTGGGTCAGGCGCATGGGGTTTGCGTTGGATCAATCCGAAAGATGAGTTCTGCATGAATCTTATTGCATAAAATATTCATCACAAATGAATCTTTAAAGGAGCCCGCCATGAACGCACGCCTTCCCGATCCCCTGCCCTCCCTCGATGCCCGGCAGCCGCTGGGACAGATCGCCGTGCAGCTGCCCGGGGCCACGGCGGTGTTCCGGCGGCTCAAGCTGGATTTCTGCTGCGGCGGGCAGGTCAGCCTCGCCCAGGCGGCGGCCGACAAAGGCCTGGACCTGCCGGCGCTGATCGAAGAGCTCTCGGCCCTGCGGCGCACCGGCGCGCGCCCCGACCCCGAGATGCCCACCGGCGCGCTGATCGACCACCTCATCGCCCGCTACCACGAGGTGCACCGCGCCCAGTTGCCCGAACTGGTCCGCATGGCGCGCCGCGTGGAGGCCGTGCACCGCGACCACCCGCAGGTGCCGGCCGGCCTCGCGGACGCGCTCGAAGCGGCGCAGGAAGACCTGCTGCTGCACATGCAGAAGGAAGAGCGCGTGCTGTTCCCGATGCTCCAGGCCGGCGGCCACGCGTTCGCGGGCCCGCCCATCGCGATGATGCGCGCCGAGCACACCGGGCACGGCGACACCCTCGAATCCCTCGCCCGCCTGACCCACCAGATGACCCCGCCCGAGGGCGCGTGCAACACCTGGCGGGCGCTCTATGCCGGCATCGCGCAGTTCCGCGACGACCTCATCGAGCACATCCACCTGGAGAACAACGTGCTGTTCCCGCGCTTCGACGGCGCCGGCACGGAGTCCGGGCCCTGCGCCGGCACGGCATGCGGCTGCCATTGAGATCGTGAACACGTTCTGAGGGCCCCCGCCCCTACACTGCGCGGGTCCGCCGACACCTTCGCCATGCATTCCACCGAACCCGCCCCCCCTTCCTCCAGCGCCCTGGATCTCGACGCCATCACGGCGCTGGTCCACGGCTTCTATGCGGACGTGCGCGCCGATCCGCTGCTCGGGCCCGTGTTCGAGCGGGCCCTGCGGGACCGCTGGGAGCCGCACCTCGCGCGCATGGTGGACTTCTGGAGCACGGTGGCGCTGGGCACGCGGTGCTACCGCGGCAACGTGCAGGCGCGCCACCAGGGCCTGGAGGGCGTGACGCCCGCTCACTTCGCGGCCTGGGTGCGGCTCTGGGCCGAGCACACGGCGCGGCGCTTCCCGCCGGACACCGCCCACGCGCTGCAGCAGGCCGCACACGGCGTGGCGCGCAACCTGTTCCGCAGCGCCTTCGGCCGCCTGCCCGATTTCGCGCAACCGCCGCACGGGCACTGAAAAACACCGCCCGTCCTCCGTCACCTTCGTGAGGCCACGGCCTTGAAAGGCCATGGCGATGAAGAGGCTGCGGGAGAGGGATTCCGGGACACGCCCGCCCGCGTGGCCCCGCACAGGGAACGGACGCGGATCGGCTAGCCGTTCTGCGGTGCCTCCTGGCTGTCCGCCCTGGCCCGTTCGGCGCGGGCAGTCCGTTCTGCCTCGGCCGCCTGCGCAGACCGGGTGGCCCGTGCCGTCGTGCGTGCGGACAGTGTTCCCGCAACCACCAGCGCATGGAGGTTGCCGATGATTTGCTCCAGATCGGTCCCCCCGTCTTGCAGCGCCCGGACGGCGGCTTCCTGCCGCTGGCCGGCGGGATCGGCCAGATCATGCAAATGGTCGATCACTTCCTGCGCATGCCCCGCGGCCAGGTGCGTGAGATCCAGGTCATCCGCATGCGTGCCGTTCAGCGCGGAAGCAGCCTCCGTGAGCAGCACCAGGGTTGGCGAAGGCACGGCGGGCGGCGCCATCCGGGGGGCCCTGGCCTGTGCGGCCCGTGCGGCCTGGGTGTCCCGTTCCGCCCGTGCGGCCCGGGCCACCGTGCGCCGGGACAGCACTCCATCGGTTACCAACGCACTCAGGTTGCTGACGATCCGCTCCATGTCGGTCCCTGCGCGTCGCAGCGCCTCGGCAGCGGCCGTGCGCGGCCGGCTGGCGGGATCGCCCAGATCCTGCAAGTGGTCGATCACCTGCTGCGTGTGCAGGCCGGTCAGCCCGGTGAGATCGATGCCGTCGATATGCGTGCCGGTCAGCGCGGAAACGGCATCCGTGAGCACCTCCTGGGTGGGCGAAGGACTGGGTGGCGCTATCTGGCCCGCAGCGCTCATCTGCGCCCGGCGCTGGAGGACCTGCCGTTCGGTGGCGTTGGGCGGCGGGAGATCCCGGTCCGTGGAGACCAGGTAGCCCGAGGCCGCCAGGCCCATGGCGCCCTGGGCCCGGAGCAGCTCGGCCTGCCGCGGCGCGATGGTCCGCTCGCTGCGCCGATGGTAATCGAGCTGCTGGGCCACGACCTCGCGCAGCTCCGGGGGGATGCCCGGGTCCCGCAGCATCCGCATGAAGTTATCGAAGGCCGCCGCGTACTCGGGGCGGATCGGCGAGTTGTAGTAGCCGCGCCGCTGCGACCGCAACATCAGCGGTACCAGCGGCAGCGTGATACCCCAGACGCCGACCTCCAGCGCGTCGGCCTGGTCACGGGAGTGCTGTTGCCGATGCGCCAAGTCGTGCGTGCGCAGTCTCGCCTGCTGGACCGACATCCACATCGTCAGCGCGGCGCGGCGCTCGACATCCCCGGTGGTCGGGCGCTGGATCTCGGCCTGCAGTGCCTGCTCCAGCTCGCCCCGTTGCGCGGGCGACAGGCGCTTGGCGAACTTGTACTGCTGCGAGGCCGATTTCTGGAACAGCCGTTTCTCGCGAACCGCGGAGAGCGCCGACATCTCCGCCATCAGTGGCGCTGTCCTGGGCGATGGCGGGGGCAGCGGCCGCCTCGCGCGCGCGGCTCTTTCCGCACCGCCCGGCACGGCCGCCCTGTTGGCCAGCGGCACGCTGGGCGCATGCTGCCGGGAAGGGTTTGCGCGCCCCCCGGCGGAAGGCTGGGTGCCACTCGTTTCGGCGGCCGCCGGGGCCGGCAACGACGGACGGGACGAAGAGATGCGAGGCGTCATGGAAAGCGATGCTAGGTTCCATGACGGGAAGCCGGGGCCCCGCGAGCGAAGACAGAGGGGTCTGGCGCGAACCCCCTGCGAGATCGTGAACACGTTCTGAGCCTGTCTGGCGCATGACCCCGCGCCGGGCCCCTGTCTCCGGTCTTCGGAGCACGGCGCTGGTCAGCGGCGGCGCGCTTCCTCGCGCAGGGGGCCGAGCAGATGCGCGAGCCCGTTGTGATCGATCTCGAACATCAGGGCCAGCAGGCGGCCGATGTCGCCGGGCGGGAACCCTTCACGCGCGAACCAGTTCAGGTAATCGCCCGGCAGGTCGGCGATCGGCGTGCCTTTGTGCTTGCCGTAGGGCATGGTGACGGTAAGAAGGCGCTCCAGCTGCGCGGGGTCCATGCGCTCGCCCTCACCCGCCCGCGCGCTTGGCCTTGTGGCCCAGCGATTGGAGCGCCTGCACCACGCGCTCCACATGGTCGCCCTGCACTTCGATCACGCCGTCCTTGACGGTGCCGCCCGAACCGCAGGCCGCCTTGAGCTGTTTGCCCAGCTGCGCCAGTTCGGCCGCCGGCAGCGCAGCGCCCTTCACCACCGTCACGGCCTTGCCGCCACGGCCCTTGGTTTCGCGCGAGACGCGCACGGTGCCGTCGCCCGCCGGCACGGCCGAGGCACGCAGCGCAGCGCAGGCGCACTGCGCCGCCGGCTTGCGGCATGCCGGGCACATGCGGCCGGAGTCGGTCGAGTAGACGAGCCCGCCCGGGTGGCTCATGCGCATGGCGGGCTCCGGTGAGGCCGGTGGGAAGGGATGGACGGCATGGCAGGCTCGATCTCGGGGTGAAGCAGGCCGGATTATCCGGGCGGCCCGGGGCTTACCGCACAATCGCGCCTTTCTTTCCAGCGGGAAAGCGCGCACCGCGCGCGAGCCGCATCCCTCTTTTGCCCGCCATGCCCTTTGCCGCCCTCGGCCTCTCGCCCGCCCTCGTCCAAGCCGCCGCTGCCCAGGGCTTCACCACGCCCACGCCGGTCCAGGCCGAGGCCATTCCGGCCGTGCTGCAGGGGCGCGACCTGCGGGCCTGCGCGCAGACCGGCTCGGGCAAAACGGGGGCGTTCGGCCTGCCGCTGCTGCAGCAGTTGCTGCCCGAGTCACCCGGGACCGGGCCGGGCGACACGCCCCGCCGCGTGCGCGCCCTGGTGCTGGTGCCCACGCGCGAGCTGGCCGTGCAGGTGGCCGGGGTGCTGGGCGACCTGGTACGGCACCTGCCGGCGCGGCGGCTGAAGATTGCCCTGGCCTATGGCGGCGTCTCCATCAACCCGCAGATGATGGCGCTGCGCGGCGGCGCCGATGTGGTGGTGGCGACGCCCGGTCGGCTGCTGGATCTGGTGGAGCACAACGCCCTGTCGCTGGCGTGGGTGCGGACCCTGGTGCTGGACGAGGCGGACCGGCTGCTGGACCTGGGGTTCGCCGAGGAGCTGCAGCGCGTGCTGGCACTGCTGCCGGCCCAGCGCCAGAACCTGCTTTTTTCAGCGACCTTTCCGGACGGCGTGGCCACGCTGGCCGAAGGCCTGCTGCGCGACCCGCTGCGCATCGACGTCCCGCAGGCGCCGGGCACCGCGCCCGACATCGCCCAGCGCGCCATCGCGGTGGAAGACAACCGGCGCACGCAATTGCTCAGGCACCTCGTGAAGGAAGAAGCCGGCTGGACCCGCGTGCTGGTGTTCGTGGCCACGCAATACGCCGCCGAACATGTGGCCGAGAAGCTCTACAAGGCGGGCATCTATGCGTCGCCCTTCCATGGTGGCCTGAGCCAGGGCACGCGGCGGCAGGTGCTGCAGGAATTCAAGGACGAGCGCTGGCAAGTGGTGGTGACCACCGACCTCGCGGCGCGCGGCATCGACATCGCCGGCCTGCCGGCGGTGGTCAACTACGACCTTCCGCGCGCGGCGGCGGACTACGTGCACCGCATCGGCCGCACGGGCCGGGCGGGCGCCAGCGGTGCGGCGGTGAGCTTCGTCACGCCCGGCACCGCAGCGCATTGGCAGCTGATCGCCCGGCGGCAGGGCCTGCAGTCGCTGCCGGTCGAGCAGCTTGCCGGCTTCGAGGTGGCGCTGCCGGCGGGCGGCGGGCAGGCGCCCGGTGCCGCACCGGATGCCGCCCCGCGGCCCGGCAAGCTCCCGCCCGGCACGGGCGGCATCAAGGGAAAACGCCCCAGCAAGAAGGACAAGCTGCGCGCGGCGGCGGCCGCTCAGGCCGGCGCCGCCGAAGGCCCTCCGGAGGGCAGCCGCCTGGAATGACCTGACCGGCCACGCTCCCGCGCGTGGCACGGCCCGCGGGCTTCAGTCTGCGCCGTCGCCGGCGGCCCCACCGCCCTCGCCGGCCTCCCCGCCTTCGTCCTCCCCGCCTTCGTCCTCCCCGCCTTCGTCCTCCAGGCCATCGCCCGAAGCAGCCGCCGAGCGCGCCGCCGGCTTGCGCGGCATGCCCTCACCCGGCTTGGCCACGATCTCGACATAGAACTGCGCGGCGCCCGAGCGCGCCACTTCGTCGATCAGGCCGGTGATCTCTTGCTCCAGGATGCTGCGCGCGTCGTCCTGCGTGGCGCCGAAGCGGCAATCGAAGTCCCAGAAACGGACGCCCTCGGGCAGGGTGCGGCGGCGCTCGCGGCGCAGGTAGCGGTGGATGTCGTGGCGGGCGGCGTCCAGGAGCCGGTCGCGGTTCTTGCCCTCGATGTGGAGCACATAGGTTTTTCGCATGCGCCGATCGTAACCTCTCGCCTTCGCACACTATGGTTTTCATAGCAGCGGCAAAGCGTTGCGGAAGCGCGGCGCAAGGCCCCTACCGGCCCCTTCGGCGGGCCTGCCGCCTGCGCGCGGCCTGCAGCGGCCACGGAACCCGGCGCACCGTGCGCCGTACCGCCACCAGCGGCAACGGCACTGGAAAAAGCGCTGCGTCAGCCCTTCTGCACGCGCGGATGCATCGGATAGGCGGGATCGGTATAGCCCGGCGTGGACGGATGGCCCGGCGCCACCCGCCCGTCCACCAGCGCCTCGTCTTCCGGCGTGACCGTGTAGTCCAGCGCAGGGGCGTAGTCCTGCCACTGCTGCAACGTGCGCGGACCGGCGATGACCGCGCTGACCGCGCGGTGCGCCAGCACCCAGGCGGTGGCGAATTGCGCCAGCGTCACCCCGCGCGCCTTGGCGTGCTGCTGGAGCTCCTGGGCCAGCACCAGCGATTCACGGCGGAACTCGGTCTCCGCGATGCGCTTGTCGCCCCGACCGGCGCGCGTGCCGGCCGCGGGCGCCTGGTCCGGCAGGTACTTGCCGGTGAGCACGCCGCGCGCGATGGGGCTGTAGGGCACCACCCCGATGCCGTGGTGCTCGCAGGCCGGGAGGATCTCGACCTCGGGCATGCGGTTGAGCAGGTTGTAGTAGGGCTGGCAGACCACCGGCCCGGGCATGCCGATGCGCGCCGCGCCGTGCACCAGCTCGGCGATGCGCCACGCGCGGAAGTTGGACACGCCCCAGTAGCGGATCTTGCCCGCGCGCAGCAGCGCCTCGATCGCGAAAAGCGGCTCCTGCAGGTCCATGTCCAGGTAGTCCCGGTGCAGGTAGAGGATGTCCACGTGGTCGGTGCGCAGCCGCGACAGGCTGGCCTCGACCTCGCGCAGCATCCAGGCGCGCGAATAGCGGCCCTGGTTCGGGCCCTCGCCCATCTTGTTGCCGAGCTTGGTGGCCAGCACCCAGTCGTGGCGCTGGCCCGCGAGCAGATCGCCCAGCATCGCCTCCGACGCGCCCTTGGTGTACACGTCGGCCGTGTCGATGAAGTTCACGCCGCGCCCGCGCGCGTCGGCCACGATGGCCGCCGCCTCCTCGCGGCCCGTCTGGTCGCCAAACATCATGGTGCCCAGGCACAGGGCGGAGACTTGCAGGTTGCTGCGGCCGAGACGGCGGTAGTGCATGGGGCGAAGCCTTTCAGGCGAAGGAAGCGAAGAGGCGGCGCGCGCCGGCCTCAGTAATGCGGCGGAATCTCGTCGCGCAGGTTGCGCGCCGGCGCGCCGGACGCCTCGGGCAACTGCTGCCGCAGCGCGGCCAGCGCGCGCTGCAGGACATCGATCTGTTGCTGCTGGCGGTAGACGGTGACGTTGAGCTGGTCCAGCAGGTCCTCGGCGTAGCTGGCCTTGATCTCCAGCTCGTCGATCCGCTGCGAAGGGGTGGGGGTATCGGGCATGGCCGCTATTGGACCGCAAACCGCGCGCGCCCCCAAGGCCAAGACCCTGCCGCGCGCATCAGCCGCGCAGCGCCTGACCCAGGCGCTCCACGCCCTCGCGGATACGGCCGACGTCGGCCGTGGCGAACGACAGGCGCAGCGTGGCGTGGTCGGGGTGGGCGCAGAAGAACGGCGTGCCCGGCACGAAGGCCACGCCCTTGTCGATCGCCTGCTTGGCCAGCACGTTGCCGTCGGCCACCGTGCCGCCCGCGCCCGTGAGCCGCGCCCACACGAACAGCCCGCCCTGCGGCTGCACGAAATCGATCGCGTCGCCCAGTTCGCGGCGCAGCGCCTCGCCCATGGCGAGCGCGCGCTCGGCATACACCGCGCGCACCTTGGCCAGCGTGGCCGGCATGCGGCCGGCGCGCAGGTATTGCGCGGCCGTGGCCTGCGCGAAGGTGCTGGTGTGCGCATCGCTGAACTGCTTGCACATCGTGGCCTTGGCCAGCAGCTCGGCCGGCGCGATCAGCCAGCCCACGCGCAGGCCGGGGCTCAGCACCTTGCTCAGGCTGCCGCAGTGCACCAGCAGCTCGCGGCTGCCGGGCACCGTGGCCGACAGCGCCAGCAGGCTGGGCGGCGGCGCCTCGCCGAAGTAGAGGTCGCCATAGGGATCGTCCTCCACGATCAGCGTGCCGTGGCGCGCGGCCAGCTCCAGGATCTTGCGGCGGCGCTCCAGCGGCAGCAGCGCGCCGCTCGGGTTGCCGAAGGTGGGGATCAGGTACACGAACTTGGGGCGGTGCTCCACGATGAGCTTCTCCAGCGCCTCGGGGTCCACGCCCTGGCCGTCCACGGGCGCGCTCACCAGCTCGGCGCCGTAGAGGCGGAAGCACTGGATGGTGGCGAGGAAGGTGGGCCCCTCCACGATCACCTTGTCGCCCGGGCTGATGAGGGTCTTGCCCAGCAGGTCCAGCGCCTGCTGGCTGCCCGTGGTGACGATGAGCTGCCCGGGCGCCACGCCCTGCGCGCCCTTGGCCGCCATGAACGCGGCGATCTGCTCGCGCAGCGGGTCGTAGCCCTCGGTGGCGCCGTACTGCAGCGCGGCGCCGGGCTCCTCGCGCAGCGCGCGCTCGCTCGCCTCGCGGATGCCGTCCACGTCGAACATGGCGCTGTCGGGAAAGCCCCCGGCGAAGCTGATGATGCCGGGCTTGCCCAGCAGCTTGAACAGCTCGCGGATGGCGGAGGTTTCGACGTTGGCGAGGCGGGACGCGAATTGCATGGACGATGCTCTCGGAAGGCGGGGGATGGAAGGAAGGGGTGGAGGGGTGGGTGGACCAGCGCGCATTGTCGCCAATCCGCGAGCAGGTTTCCTGCAAGCGCGGGGGGTGCGCGCCGGCGGGGCCCGCCGTGCGGGACAATGCCCCCCGGCACCGAAGCCGCCCGCCCGAGGCCGGCGCGCCCGCCCCACGACCATGATGATGAAGACCGCACAGATCGAGCCCTTCTTCGCCGCCCTCCGCGCGGCCAACCCGCAGCCCAACACCGAGCTGGAATACACCTCCGTCTTCGAGCTGCTGACCGCCGTGCTGCTCTCGGCGCAAGCCACCGACGTGGGCGTGAACAAGGCCACGCGCAGGCTCTTTCCCGTGGCGAACACCCCGCACGCCATCCTGGCCCTGGGCCTGGAAGGCCTGGAGGGCTACATCAAGACCATCGGTCTCTACCGCAGCAAGGCCCGCCACCTGATGGAGACCTGCCGCATCCTCGTGGAACGCCACGGCGGCGTGGTGCCGCGCACCCGCGAAGAGCTGGAGGCCCTGCCCGGCGTGGGCCGCAAGACCGCCAACGTGGTCCTCAACGTGGCCTTCGGCCAGCCCACCATGGCGGTGGACACGCACATCTTCCGCGTGGGCAACCGCACCGGCCTCGCGCCGGGCAAGAACCCGCTCGCGGTGGAGATGCAACTGCTCAAGCGCGTGCCCCCGGCCTACGCCGTGGACTCGCACCACTGGCTCATTCTGCTGGGCCGCTACGTGTGCCAGGCCCGCAAGCCCCGCTGCTGGGAATGCGTGGCGGCGCCGTGGTGCGGCTACGAGCCCAAGACGCCCGCGCCCTGATCCGCCGCCAGCCCCTCGCACCCCGCCCCCGCCGCGAACCCGAAGCGATCGGCCCGCGCCTTGGGGGTTCGCGCGGGCGCAAGTGCTTGCGGTGCAAGGGGTTTTCTCAGGGCATCGCCGGACGGGTGGCTTACCGGCCCGGCATGGGGCGGGGTTCGCGCGAATGCGGGGAAAAGGGGTGGGGGGACAAGGGGTTATAAGGACGGGGGTCGCGCCCCGTGTGGGCGCGTGGATTGAAAC
>NZ_QLTA01000008.1:0-15744 GCF_003269065.1 Paracidovorax anthurii | reverse complement strand
CGGGTCGCGCCCCGTGTGGGCGCGTGGATTGAAACCTGGAGAAGTAAGGCACACCCTGGCTGATGGGCAAGTCGCGCCCCACGCAAGCGCGTGGCTCGAAACCGCTCCAGCCATCCATCCGCGCCGACACGCCGATCGGCATGCCTCTCCCCCTGGAGTCAGCGCGCCCGCCCCCTCACGCCCGCAATTCCCGCAGCAGCTTGCCCACGTCCAGCCCCTTGGCGCGCTCCTGGATCTGCGGGGCGTAGCGCTGCTGCAGGCCCTTGGCCTCTTCGGCCGTGCGCGAGAAGGCGGACTTGAGGGCGTCGGTGCCCAGAGTGCGGCCGCCGGCGTAGTAGCGCTGCGCGACCTTGCCCAGCGCGTAGGTGGTGGCGAACGAGAAGGCCGAGCCCGTGGCGGCGCTGCCCACGGCGCGGCCCAGGCCGCCCATCACCTTGCCCAGCAGGCCGCCCACGAGCTTGCGGCCGAACTGCTCCACATACTGCGAGGTGAGGCCCACGCCCACGGTGGCCAGGAAGTCGGTGATGTGGCCCTTGTCCAGCTCGTAGCCATACACCTTGCCGATGCGGTACACCAGCCGCGTCTGCAGCGGGATGATGGCCATGGAGGCGAGCGACTGGGGCAGCAGCTCCAGCGCGCCGTTGAGGATGGCGGCGTTGAGCACCATGGAATCGATCTCGGCGTCGCCCACGGAGGCGGTGCGCGCGGCGCCGGCGGTGGCCACGCTGGCAGCAACAGCGGCGGGCGCGGCGGCCACGGCCAGCGCGGCGGGGGGCACGGCCTCGGCCTCGACGGGGGTGGCGCGCACGGGGGCCGCGGCCAATGCGTCGGCCTGCTCGGTGATGGCGCCCGCCTCCGCGGCGGCGATGCCCAGGGCCGCGCGCAGGCGCTCCAGGAAGGCTTTCTCCTGCGCGTTGCACACGCCGTCGGCATCGCACACGCCCACGGCCATCTCGAAGGCCAGCTGGCGCAGCCCGGGGCTGTCCAGCGCGGCCACGGCATCTTCCAGGCGCGCGCGGCCGAGCAGCACGTCCTGGTAGGTCTTCATGAGGTCGGTGCCGCTCGCGGCGCCCAGCGATTCGGCCATGGCGCGGATGTGTTCGCGCTCGCGTTCGTCCTTGTGCTCGTCGGCGAAGGCGGCCATCAGGGCCAGGGTCATGACGGCGCGGGTCTGGTCAGGCTGCATGCGGGGAATCCTTGTCGATGGAAGGGGGGAAAGAATGCCATGGAAAGGAGCCGGCCCGGCGGCATTGGTTCCCGCCCCTGCGGCGACCCTTGCAAGCCCGGGAGGCTCCATGCCGCCGTATTCATTACATACTTTGCTATCAAAATAGAAGCAATCATGCTGCCGACGGCCCTCGCGGCAGCGCGCGTGCGCGGGAGATTGGCTGACAGCCCCGGGGCGCGACCCGGGCGCACAATCGCTGCCAGCCAGATACACAACACCCCTCCCTGCGGCCCGCCCCGGCGTGCCGCACGGCCAGAAAGGCACTTCCGCAATGAGCACGACTCCCACCGCCGCGGCCGGCGCGCCGCATCCCGCTCCCCGCCCCTACACGCCCGAGGAGAAACGCCACCGCGTGTTCTCGATCATGGCGGCCTCGTCGGGCAACCTCGTGGAGTGGTTCGACTTCTACGTGTATGCCTTCGCGGCGCTGTATTTCGCGCCGGCGTTCTTCCCCAAGGCCGATCCCACGGCGCAGCTGCTCAACACCGCCGGCGTGTTCGCGGCGGGCTTTCTGATGCGGCCCATCGGCGGGTGGCTGTTCGGCCGCATCGCGGACCGCTACGGCCGCAAGACCTCGATGCTGATCTCGGTGACCATGATGTGCGCGGGCTCGCTGGTCATCGCCTGCCTGCCCACGTATGCGGCCATCGGCGCGTGGGCGCCCTTCCTGCTGCTGGTGTGACGGCTGTTCCAGGGCCTCTCCGTGGGCGGCGAATACGGCACCACGGCCACCTACATGAGCGAGGTGGCGCTGCGCGGCCAGCGCGGCTTCTTCTCGTCGTTCCAGTACGTGACGCTGATCGGCGGGCAGCTGCTGGCCGTGCTGGTGATCGTGGTCCTGGAGACGCTGCTCTCCGAGGCCGAGCTGAAGGCCTGGGGCTGGCGCATCCCGTTCGTGATCGGCGCCATCTCGGCCGTGGTGGCGTTGATGCTGCGCCGCACGCTGCACGAGACGCAGAGCGATGCCGCAAAAAAGAACGCCGAGGCCGGCACCATGGGCGGCCTCTTCCGCCACCACAAGGCGGCCTTCTTCACGGTGCTGGGCTACACGGCCGGCGGCTCGCTGATCTTCTACACCTTCACCACCTACATGCAGAAGTACCTGGTGAACACGGTGGGCCTGCCCATCAAGACCACGAGCTACGTGATGACCGGCGCGCTGTTCCTGTACATGTGCATGCAGCCGCTCTTCGGCATGCTCTCGGACCGCATCGGCCGGCGCAACAACATGCTGCTGTTCGGCGCGCTGGGCGCGCTGGGCACGGTGCCCATCCTCACGGCGCTGCAGCACGTGACGCACCCGGTGGCGGCCTTCGCGCTCATCACGCTCGCGCTGGCCATCGTGAGCTTCTACACCTCGATCAGCGGCATCGTGAAGGCCGAGATGTTCCCGCCCGAGGTGCGCGCGCTGGGCGTGGGCCTGGCCTACGCGGTGGCCAACGCGATCTTCGGCGGCTCGGCCGAGTACGTGGCGCTGGGACTGAAGTCGCTGGGGCACGAATCGGCCTTCTTCTGGTACGTGACGGGGATGATGGTGGTGGCCTTCCTGGTGAGCCTGCGGCTGCCGCGGCAGGCCAGCTACCTGCACCACGACCACTGAAAAGCCTGGAGCCGTAAGCTTCGTTACCGTAAGTATCGAACCTCTTGTTGGCGCCGTACCCGATGCTTTAATTCCGCGTTTTCGTAGAACAAGGAGGGAAACAAGTGTCGAACATACGATATGTAGTGGGGGGCTCCGATGGTTGGCTCAACGCCAAGCGAGAAGGCTCGGGAGCCATCATCGCCTTGCCGGAAATGCTGCAAGTGGAATTCCATGCATCTGCCGATTCGCGGGATCAATTTACGGTGCAGGAAGGCGTTGAACGTGGCAAGAAGTTCTCGGTCAAGTCAGGCTATCTGAAAACTGGAAATCCCGGCTGGCGGGGAACGGCAAGTTTGCAATTCAGCCTAGGACAACAGCGTTTGACCTTTCCGGGAGGCCAGATCAAAGCGATCACTCATCCGCGCAATCCCATACGACTCGGCTCCCATCCGATCCAACTGCCCGATTTCCCCCACAGCATGGGTGCCATCTACTCAAATCAATCGCCTTATGCGAAGACATGGTTCTACCTTGGTCAAGGTCACGCCATTCCTGGCAACAACGATCGCTATCTGCACCCAGGCTCGGTCAGCGCAGGGTGCATCACGGTCGATCCCGGCGAGTGGACGACCTTGTACAAATATCTCATCCTTTGCAGGAGGGGCGATGGCACGACGATGGGCACGGTCACTGTGGTTCGCTAGTTTCTGCCTTTCCGCCTGCATGGCTGCAGCGGCGCCGGCATCCTCAAAGCTGCTCACGGAGGAGGAGGCAGGCGATCCGCGCCTGGTGGTGCAACAGCTGCAGCAGCCCGGCGATGAGACGGACAAAAAACTGGCCGGTCAGCTATTGCGGCAGGGGCAACAGCAATCGCAGCGCCGGAATTGGTCGGCAGCCGTCAAGCTTCTGGGCGAAAGCATGATCCGCCACCCCACGCCAGAGGCATTGGCAGGGTATGCCGATGCGGAGATTCGCATGCTGGCGCAAGCCCGTGCTCACGAGCGCGACCTCGACGAACGAATCCAGGGAGATATGCGGCATGCCGTGCGCTTCTACGAATCCTCCCTGGCCGCCGACTCGGTCTTGAAAACCCTCGGACCGCAAAAGCGCTTCCAAGTCGAGCGCAATGTTGCATGCCTGCAGGCATTCCTTCGCACGGGAGACAAGGGTAAGCCCTGCGAGCCGCTGCATTGGTATCTGCCACGGCGTTGACCCGCCCATGGTTCCTGTTCCGCATGGGGCTGGGGCGACGGTTTCCGGACTGCCAGCCCCCAATCTCAGGCATCCGACAAGCCCAACCTTCGCAGTGCCTCCGAAACGTCGTGCCATGCCACGTCGCACCCCGGCCGGGCTCGCCCGGCCCCCGGCGCGGGGGCCTGCAGCGCCCACAGCGCGCCCGCCTCCACGCTGTCGATCACGGGCACGTCCACCGCGGGCTGCACGGCCCGCGCCATGCCGGCCAGGCCCGCACCGCCCAGCACCACGGCCTGCACGCCCGCCTGGCGCGCCATGTCCTGGCAGGCGCGCGCCAGCAGCGCACGCGCGCCTTCCGGGTCGGCCGCAAGCTGCGCGCCCGTGGGCGCCACGGTGTGGATGCCGGCCAGCCGCTCCGCATGGCCGAGCGCCTGCGCGAGCCGCAGCAGCATGGGCCCCCAGCGCTCGCCGCCCGTGACGATGCCGAAGCGCCCGTGGCGCGCGGCGGCGATGAACGCGGCCTCGGCCAGCCCCGTCACCGGCACGGGGCTGCATTCGCGCAGCGCGAGCAGGCCCGGGTCGCCGAAGCAGCCGATCAGCACCGCATCGGGCGCGCCCTGCCCCGCCCCCTGCGCGAGCGCGGCGGCCCAGGCGTCGAGCGCGGCGTGGCCCGCCACGGCATAACTGGCCTCGCAGGCGATGTAGGGCGCGCCGAAGCGCGCGGTGGCCGTGCGCACGGCCACCCCCGGCCCCACGGCCGCCTGCACGTGGCGCTGCAGCAGCGCGCTCACGCCGGCCGTGGTGTTGGGGTTGATGACCAGCAGTTCGCGCACGGGCCGTGCCGGCGGGGCCGGGCTCATGCCGTGCCCCCGAGCAATTGCACCAGGTCGGGCGCCGTGGCCGCCGGCGGGTCGAAGGCGAGCTGCGCCTCGATGCGGCCCAGGTGGTCCAGCATGCGGCGCCCGGCCTCATCGGCATCGCGCAGGCGGATGGCATCGATCAGCGCGCGGTGCTCGCGGCAGCCGCAGGCGGTGGCCTCCTCGCGCGCCTGCGCGTGGCTGGGGCTGTAGGCCATGAGGATGAGCGAGGTGCGCGACACCAGCTCGCGCAGGATGCGCCCGAGCGTCTGGTGGCCGGCGGCCTCGGCGATGTGCAGGTGGAAGTCGCCCGAAAGCCGGATGGCGCGGCGCATGTCGCCGGCCCGGCGGGCGGCCTCTTCCTGCGCCACCGTGTCCACGAGGCGGGCCACGTCCTGCGCCGTGGCGCGCTGCACGAAGAGCGCGACGAGGCGCGGCTCGATGAGGCGCCGCGCCTCGAACACCTCGCGCGCCTCCTCCACCGTGGGCTGGGCGATGGAGGCGCCGCGCCGGGGCGTGAGCGTGACCACCTGCTCGCCGGCCAGCCGCACCAGCACGGGCCGCACGCGCGTGCGCGAGACGCCGAAGGCCAGGGCCAGCTTGTCCTCCACCAGCTTGGTGCCGGGCGGCAGGCGGTGGTCGAGGATGGCGGAGATCATGCGCTCGTACATCTCGTGGTCGCTCAGGCCTTCGGCGCCTTCTTCCAGCGCGGCCTCCGCCCCGCGCGCCGCGCGCCGCGAAGGCGCCGCGCCGCTCATCGCGCGCCCCCCTTGCGGCGCCCCAGCAGCCACGCCAGCGCCAGCGCGCAGCCCATCACGGCGAACGACACCACGGTGGTCACCGTGCCCAGCGCGTAGATGGCCGGCGTGGTCACCGTGGAGGTCAGCCCCTGCAGCTCCAGCGGCAGCGTGTTCACGTCGCCGATGGCCTGCGAAGTGCGCGCGATCTCGTCCCAGCTCAGCGTGAAGCCGAACATGCCGATGCCCACCACCGAGGGCGCGATGAGCGGCAGCACCACGTGCCGGAAGGCCTGCCACGGCGTGGCGCCCAGGTCGCGCGCGGCCTCTTCGTAGGCCGGGTTGAAGCGGTTGAACACGGCGAACATGATCAGCAGGCCGAAGGGCAGCGTCCACGTGAGGTGCGCGCCCAGCGCCGAGGTGAAGAGCCCGAGCGACGTGCCGTAGCCCTCCAGCGCCTCCTGCCAGCCCAGGCGCTCCAGCAGCGCCTTCGCGCCCGTGTCGATCAGGCGGAACTCCAGCCCGATGCCCAGCGACACGATGATCGAGGGCATGATCAGGCTCGCCACCACCACGAAGAACAGCGCGTTGCCGCCCGCGAGCCGCTTGCGGAAGGCCAGCCCCGCCAGCACCGAGAACGCCACGGTGCAGGCCATCACCGCCAGGCCCAGCCCCAGCGAGCGGCGCAGCGCGGCGCCGATGTCCACCACGCCCAGGCCCTCGGCGAGCTGGCGGAACCAGTGCAGCGACAGCCCGCGCAGCGGGAAGGTGAGCCCGCCCTCGGGGCCCTGGAAGCTCAGGATGAAGATGACGAACATCGGCCCGTACATGAAGAGCACGAACAGGCCGAAGACGCAGGCCAGCGGCCAGAAGCTGGCGGGACGGGGTTCTCGGGGGCGGGCCATCACAACTCCTTGCGCAGATCGACGAGGCGCGTCAGGCCCCAGATGACCATCAGCACGATCGCCAGCAGGATCACGGCATTGGCCGCCGCCAGCGGGAACTGCAGGTACGAGGTCTGCACCTGGATGATCTTGCCCACCGAGGCGATCTGCTGGCCGCCCATCACGCCGATGGTGACGAAATCGCCCATCACGATGGTGAGCACGAAGATCGATCCGATGACGATGCCCGTGCGCGAGAGCGGCACGATCACGTTCCACAGCGTCTGCCAGCCGCTCGCGCCCGCGTCGCTCGCGGCCTCGATCAGGCCCCGGTCGATGCGCATCATGCTGTTGAAGATGGGCACGATCATGAACATGGTGTAGAGGTGCACGAAGGCCAGCACCACCGAGAAATCCGAGAACAGCAGCCACTCGATGGGCGAATCGATCAGGTGCATCTGCGCGAGCGTCTGGTTCACCAGCCCGTTGCGCCCCAGCAGCGGCACCCAGGAGATCATGCGGATCACGTTCGACGTCCAGAACGGGATGGTGCACAGCACGAACAGCAGCGTCTGCATCCCCGGCGAGCGCACGTGGAACGCCAGGAAATACGCCACCGCGAACCCCAGCACCAGCGTGACGCCCCACACCAGCAGGCTGAACTTGAGCGTGGACAGATACGTCCTGAACGTGACGCACAGATCCCCCCCGCTGCCGCAGCCCTCGAAGATCGACACATAGTTCTTGAACGTGAACCCGGGCAGCAACTCGTATTCGCTGAAATCCCAGAAGCTCACCATCAGGATGAGCCCCAGCGGCACGAGAAAGAACAGCACGAACACCAGCGTGAGCGGCGCCGCCTGCCACCAGGCGGCAATGCCCTGCTTCGCCGGCGCACCGGCAGGGGGAAAAGAGACGGAAGTGCTCATACACGACACCTGACATCAACAAGGGGGCACCGACACCGCCGGCCAGACCCCGGCGCCTTGAACCGGCACGGCCTCACCCCTCAAAAGGCCGCGGAGCAGGCCACGCCAGCACACGCCGCGGAGCAGGCTTTGCCGGGCCGCCGGCGTGGCCCCCCTTCCCGCAGTGCGCAGCACTGCGAGAGAAGGGGGGAGCGGCGCAGCCGCTCGGGGGGATGCCCCCTCATGCCGCGACGAACTCATTCCATTTCTGGACCATGTAGTTGTTCTCGTCCATCAGCGCATTCCAGCAGGCGATGCCGCCCATGCGCGCTTCGTAGCTGCCGCCGTCGCGCACCGATCCGGCCTTGGCCAGCACCTGGCCCTGCGGGCTCAGGATGTCCTTCTCGGCGGGCTTGCCTTCCATCCAGTAGGCCCACTCGTAGGCTTCCATCTTCGCCTTCGCGGTCTCCAGCACGGCGCTGTAGTAGCCCTGGCGGTTGAGGTAGGCGCCGGCCCAGCCGTCGAGGAACCAGTTGATGAACTCGTAGGCGCCGTCGAGCTTGCGGCCCGAGAGCGTGGCCGGCACGCCGAAGCCCGCGGCCCAGGCACGGTAGCCCTCCTTGAGCGGCTGGAAGTTGCAGGCGATGCCCTTGGTGCGCACGGCCGTGACGGCGGGGCTCCACATCGACTGGATCACCACCTCGCCGGAGGCCATCAGGTTCACGCTCTCGTTGAAGTCCTTCCACAGCGCGCGGAACTGGCCGGCCTTCTTCGCCTCGATGAGCGTCTTGATCGTGAGGTCGATCTCCTTCTTCGTCATGTTGCCCTTGTCGGGGTACTTGTAGAGGCCCATGGCCTCCACCACCATGGCCGCGTCCATGATGCCGATCGAGGGGATGTTCAGGATCGCGGCCTTGCCCTTGAACTCGGGGTTGAGCAGCTCGGCCCACGACGAGATCGGGCGCTTGATGAGGTCGGGCCGGATGCCCAGCGTGTCGGCGTTGTACACGGTGGGGATCAGCGACATGAACTGCGTGGGCGACTTCGCGAAGACCTTGCTCTTCTCGCCCTCCAGGAACATCACCTTCTTGGGCGCCGTGCCCTGGTCGCCCACGGCCTTGCCGGCCACCATGCCCTGGGTGAAGAGCGGGGTGATCTTGTCGGCGTGCTTGATGCGCTTCGTGTCGATGCCCTTGAGGTTGCCGGTGGGCACGATCTTCCTGAGCGAGAAGTATTCGGTGTCGATCAGGTCGAAGCTGTTGGGCGCCGTCACCGCGCGCTTGGTCACGTCGTCGGTGGTCACGGCCACGTACTGGATCTCGATGCCCGTGTCGGCCTTGAACTTTTCGGCGATGGCCTTGTCCTGGTTCACCGCCGTGCCCAGGTAGCGCAGCACGATCTTCTCCTGCGCGTGGATGGCCGGGAACATGCCGGCGGCCAGGATGCCGGCCGTGCCCTGGAGCAGCGAGCGGCGCTGCAGGCCGTGGGCGGGGGACGGGGAATCGGAAATCACGTCGGACATGGGAGTAGCTCCTAGGTTGGGGACAGGGAACGGGGGGAACACACGGAAAGGAATCCAGGGGATGGGCGGGCCTGCGGGCGGCGCTCAGGCCAGCGCGGCGCCGCCCAGCGGGTGCGCGATGTCGGCGGTCCAGTGCAGCAGCGCGGCGTCGCCCACGCGCCAGGGCTGCGCGGCGAAGGCGGGCTCGGGCACCATGACCGAATACGCCGCCGCCGCGGTGGCGCCGGTGGCAGCCGTAGCGGCTGCGGCGCCGCCGGCGCCGGCCGGCACGGCGTCCCGCAGGCCCACGAGCACGTAGGTGCCCTGGTACTCGACGTCGGTCACCACCGCCGCCAGGCGCTCGCTGCCCTCCGGCAGCGCGGCGCCTGCCGGCGCGATGCGGATGTGGTCGGTGCGCACGCCCACCAGCCCGGCGCGCGTGGCGAGCACGTTGTGCCCGCCCATGAAGCGCGCCACGAACTCGCTGGCCGGGCGGTTGTAGACGGCGTGCGGCGGGCCGGCCTGCTCGATGCGGCCGTGGTTCATCACCACCATGGTGTCGGCCAGGGCCATGGCCTCCTCCTGCGAGTGCGTGACGTGGATGAAGGTCAGCCCCAGCTCTTTCTGCCAGCGCCGCAGCTCCGCGCGCATCTGGATGCGCAGGAACGGATCGAGCGCCGAGAGCGGCTCGTCGAGCAGCAGCACGCGCGGCTCGGTGATGAGCGCGCGCGCCAGCGCCACGCGCTGCTGCTGCCCGCCCGACAGCTCGCCGGGCTTGCGCTGCGCGAGGTGGCCCATGGCCACGCGCTCCAGCAGGTCCTGCGCGCGGCGGTGCCGCCCGGCCCGCGCCACGCCCTTCATCTTGAGGCTGAAGGCCACGTTGTCCAGCGCCGTGAGGTGCGGGAACAGCGCGAAGCTCTGGAACATCATCGCCGTGCCGCGCGCGGCGGCGGGCAGGTCGGTGATGTTGCGGTTGTCCAGCAGCACGTCGCCGCTGGTCACCGACTCGTGCCCCGCGATCATGCGCAGCGTGGTGCTCTTGCCGCAGCCCGAGGGGCCCAGCAGGCAGCAGTAGCTGCCGCTCGCGATGCGCAGGTCGATGCCATCCACGGCGGGCTGGCCGTGGGCGTAGCGCTTGGTCAGCGCGACGATCTCGATGGCGGCGGGAGCTGGCGGAACAAGGGAGATGGCGTCCATGCACCGCCGGTACGCAAGGCGCATGCCAGCATCGCATACGGTTTTTGCACCATTTTGTATACAGAATCCGCCACCGCGCGGTGCACGCCCTGCAGCCCGCACCAACCTGGCGGAACCGACCCCGGCCCGGGCCGCCGCCCGTGCGCCATCGCGGAGCAACGCGCCGGGCCGCCGGCGCCCTCGCCCGCGGGGCCGCGCGGCCACCGGGGTTTCGCGGGCGCGGCCACGGCTTCGCATGCCGGGCGCCCTCCGGGGCCCGGCGGGCCCACCATCTCCTTCATCGGAGCGCGGCCCTGCGCCGTGCCGGACGAACCACTGGAGTCGCCATGAACGAGGTCAAGTTCAACAGAACACACAGCGTGCCGCAACCCTCGGCGCCGGAGCAGCACGCCACCACCGCCCCCGCGCCCATGCGCTCGCGGTCGCTGTCCAGCAGCACCGGGCTGCACGGGCGCGGCGGCATGCCGCAGCAGCACGATCCCACGATGTCGCCGCGCTCCGCGCTGCCCACGCGCTCGCGCGGCATCATGTCCAACACGTTCGCCAGCATGGGCTACCACGCGGGTGCCGCCGCGCACGGTGCGGCCCAGGGCATGCACCACAAGTACCAGGCCAAGGTCAGCGGGTTCAAGGCCGACATGCTCAAGAAGATGGGCTTCCACTACGAAGCGCAGGCCCACCGCTACGACAAGCAGTTCCACAAGAATGCCGCGCGCTACTCCTTCGGGAGCGCGAACAGCCACATGCATGCCATTCCGCACGCCGCGCGCTACGGCATGGCCGCGGGCGTGTACAACGCCGCCGCCAGCGTGCTGCCGGTGATGCACCAGTTCAGCCCCCACCACCTGGCGCACCAGGCGGTGGCGTATGGCCACTACAAGCTGAACCAGGCGGCCTATACGGCGATGGCCGGCTTCGGCGGCATCGCGGCCGCGGCCTACGGCGCCAGCAACGCGATGCACCATGCCGCACACACCGCCGCCAACATCTACCACGCGGCGCAGTACCCCGCGGCGGCGTTCCAGCACTACGCGGCCCACTACAACCCCTACGCCACGGCACAGCACTACCAGCCGTACCAACACTACTTCTGATACCGAGCCCCCCACCAGGAAGGCGCCCGCCATGAGCATCGACACCCCCGCAACCACCGCCCGCCCCCTCGCCCCCGCCCTGCCCCCGGGCAACCCGGGAGAAGCCTTCGACGAACGCGCCCTGCTCGCGCACTACGTGCTGCGCGACTTCGAGAACGCCGTGGCCGAGGTGGAGCAGACGCTGCGCGCCGCGGATGCCGACATGGCCGAGGCCGCCGGCACCAGCGCCCCGGACGACGAGGCCGCCGCGCAGCGGCGCCTGGAGATCGCCCGCGGGATCGTCACCGGGGCCTGGCTGAACCGCAACAACCCCGACTGGGACCCCGCGAATCCCGAGACGCACCGGCCCGACCCGAACGATCCGCTGCTGGCGCTGCTCAAGGACATGGCCGCGAAGGACGTCGCGAACGCCCCGGCGGATTGAGAAGATCGCCCGCTTGCTACGTTTTCAATAGCAGAAGACGTAGAAAATCCGGCGACATGAAGCCCCTTTGAGCCTTGAACCGGCTCCGGGGGCCTTGCGCGCCCCCACGGGCGTCACACCTGCTTGCGCGCCACCCCCGCCGCCTCGAAGCTCGCCATCTCGCGCAGGATGGCGCAGGCCGAGACCAGCAGCGGCCAGGCCAGCGCGGCGCCGGAGCCCTCGCCCAGGCGCAGGCCCAGGTCCAGCAGCGGCTCGGCCCCGAGCGCATCGAGCATCAGCGCGTGCCCCGGCTCGCCCGAGCGGTGCGAGAACACGCAGTACTCCAGCACGGCCGGCGCGAGGCGGCTGGCCACCAGCACGGCGGCGCTGGTGATGAAGCCGTCCACCACGATCACGCGCCGTCCGGCAGCGGCCTCCAGCACCGCGCCCACCAGCGTGGCCACCTCCAGCCCGCCGAGCGCGGCCAGCGCATCGAGCGGCGCGGTGGCCGAGGCATTGGCCGCCAGCGCCTGCGCCAGCACCGCGCGCTTGCGCGCCACGCCCCCGGCGTCCAGCCCCGTGCCGGCGCCGGTGCAGTCCTCCAGCGCGGTGCCGCACAGCCGCGCCAGCAGCAGGCTCGCCACCGAGGTGTTGCCGATGCCCATCTCGCCCAGCAGCAGCGCATTGCCCGGCAGGGCCTGCACGATCGCGCGCCCGTGGGCGACGGCCCGGGCGCATTGCTCCGCCGTCATGGCCGGGCCGGCCGACGCATCGGCCGTGCCGGCGGCCACGCGGCAGTGGATCAGCAGGCGCGGCAGGCCCGGGGCGCTCGCGCGCGCGGGGATGGGGCTGGCCACGCCGCAATCGGCCACCGTGAGCGCCAGCCCGTGCTGGCGCGCGAGCACGCTCACCGCCGCGCCGCCGGCCAGGAAGTTCTCCACCATCTGCGCCGTGACCTCGCGGGGAAACGCCGACACGCCGCGCGCAGCCAGCCCATGGTCGGCCACGCACACCAGCATCTGCGGCGCGCGCAGCTCGGGCGCCTCGGTGTCCAGGATGCGGCCGATGCGCACCGCCAGCGCCTCCAGCCGCCCCAGGGCACCCAGGGGCTTGGTCTTGTGGTCGATCAGGTGCTGCAGGCGCTCGGCCAGGGCGTCGTCCGCCAGGGGCGCGATGTCAGGCACGCCGGAAGGGGTGGGGGTGGGGGTCATTGCTTCAACTCCAGGAAACGCATTGCGAACAACGTGCGGCATGCACGTTCTCAGGCACGGCGCAGCGCATCGCGCCACGCCGCGTCGAACCATTCATCCACGCCGCGCGCCAGCCGGTCGAACACCGCGTCGAGCGTGGGCACATCGGCGCCGAACAGCGCGCGCAGCGCGGCGGCATCCTCGAACAGGCCGTGCAGGTACAGGCCCAGCACGTTGCCGCGCGCGTTCTGCCATGCCAGCCCGGGGATCGCCTCGCGCGCCACGTCGCCCGCGGCGGCCATCGCGGGGTGCTGCGCGGTGCGGCCGTGGTGGATCTCGTAGCCGCCCACCGCCGTGCCCGAGAGGGCGCTCCACGCCCCCTCCAGCGCGCCGAAGGCCGCGCGCGTGCGCCGCACCGTCTTGGCCGGCGCGAAGGCCGTCACCAGCGGCAGCAGGCCCAGGCCCGGCGCGTTGCCGTCCACGCCGTGCGTGTCGATCAGCGCCTCGCCCAGCATCTGCAGCCCGCCGCAGATGCCCAGCACCCGGCCGCCGCGCGCGGCATGCGCGGCGATGGCCGCATCCAGCCCCTGCGCGCGCAGCCAGGCCAGATCGGCGGCGGTGGCCTTGGAGCCGGGCAGCACGATCCAGTCGGCCCCGGCCACCTCGGCGGGGCTGCGGGCCCACACGAGGCGCAGGCCCGGCACGCCCTTGAGCGGCTGGAACTCATCGAGGTTGCTGATGCGCGGATACGCCACCACCGCCACCGTGGTGTGCACCGCCCCGCCCGCACCCGCGCGCACGTGCGCGGCATCGTCGAACACGCCGTCTTCCTCCGGCAGGCCGTGGCGCCACTGCATCGGGATGGTGGCCACCGTGGGCACGCCCGTGCGCTCGCGCAGCATTCCGGGCGCGGGCGCCAGCAGCGCGGCATCGCCCCGGAACTTGTTGAGCACGAAGCCCTGGATCAGCGCGCGCTCGTCCTCCGGCAGCAGCGCCCAGGTGCCGTAGAGGTGCGCGAACGCCCCGCCCCGGTCGATGTCGGCCACCAGCAGGCAGTGCGCGCCCGCGTGCCGCGCCACGCGCATGTTGACCACGTCGCTCGCGTGCAGGTTGATCTCGGCCGGCGAGCCCGCGCCCTCGATCACCACCACGTCGTTCTCGGCCCGCAGCGCATCCAGCGCGCCGGCCACGTGCGGCCACACATGCGCGCTGCGCCCGCGCCAGGGCATGCGCGTGAGCGCCTCGTTCATCTGCCCCATCAGCACCACCTGGCTGCGCGTATCGGCCTCGGGCTTGAGCAGCAGCGGATTCATCCGCACCTCGGGCTCGGCCCGCGCCGCCAGCGCCTGGAAATACTGCGCGCTGCCGATCTCGCCCTGCCCCCCGCCCGGCGCGGCCACCACGCGCGCGTTGTTGCTCATGTTCTGCGCCTTGAACGGCGCCACGCGCAGCCCCTGGTCGCTGAACCACCGGCACAGCGCCGTCGCGAGCCAGCTCTTGCCGGCACCGCTGGAGGTGCCGAGGACCATGACGCAGCGGGCGGTCATGGGTGTGCGGGCCGGGGGGAGGCAGCCTGCCGGGGGGGCCGGGGCATCCGGCCGCGGGGTGGGGGCGCGGGGCTGGCGGGAGCGGCGCGGGGGGTGGTGGGAACGAGGGGATGCACGGCGGTGGCGGGATGGCTGGGGAGCCGTATTGTCCCTTGGGCTGCGGGCCGGGCTGGAGGACTATGTGGGCGGGTGTGGTGGTGAGGGAGCTTCTATCCAGGTTCAGTGGGGTATGGGTATGGGTATGGCCTGGGCGGGTGCTGCGCGACGGCCTGTGGAGTGCATGCGAGGGATGCACGGGTGGGGACGGTGGTGTGCATGTTATCGGCCGGATGCTCATGCTGGTGTACTGGCGCCGCGAATTCGGCCAAACATCGTCATTCCGCAAATGTCGAACAATCAGGTAGGCAGTTGACTTTTTCATCACGGTGCGCCGCCTCATAAAACTACTAGTCGGCGCTGGCCTTGAATCGTTGCCCTGCTAGCGGATTGCTTCTAGACTACCTGCGACAGAAGAAGAGGTTGGGGAGCCAACTGCGGAGGCCACTGGTGGCACTCTCGCAGCCTAGAGCGTAAAAGCACCCATGGCCGAGCTTCCCCGCCCGTTGATCATAGGGAGCAAGAAAATGAATCGAGTCTTGAGCTTGGTGGCACCGGTGCTCGGCGCGCTGGTGGTATCCGGGTGTCTTGGTACCTTCAACCAAGTAGCGAAATACGATCCCACTGTGGTCGGAGCTCCAGGAACCATCACAATCTCTGACGCCAAGCTCTACAGCCGCGAGATGCTGATCAACGAGCGCTCCAAGGAGACGGCGCGTATTCAGAAGATCATCGACAACGTCGATCAGATTCAGTTCAAACCCGACATCGTTAGAGATGTTGAGCAAGCCACCGCATTTGCCGCCTCTCTGGGCGTTCGGGTAGATCCTACGGCCGCGCTGAACGCCAAACGCGCCAAGGAGACCGGCGACGTGCAGCAACAAATCTCGAACTTGCAGCTTCAACTACAGCTTGAGCAGTTGAAGCGTGATGCAGAGTTGTTGCGTGCCAAGCTGCCAGACCAAGTTGATCTGCTCAACAAGGACTTAGAACGTGTTTACGATCTTCTGAGTAGCAGAGCCAGAAACGCCAAGTGGACGAACTGTAAGCTGGTGTTGAGCCATCGCTCACAGTTCTTCCATAGCCGCCGATTCTTGTCCAGCCAAGCAAAGCTGCGCTCAACCACCCAGCGCTTGGGCATGACCTTGAAGGTGTGCAACTCGCTTCTCTTGGCGATCTGCACCGTCACATGCTCACCCAGGATGTCCTTGACGCCTTGCGCGAAGGGCTCGCCTGTGTAACCGCTGTCCGTCAGCACACTTTGCACCCGCCCCAGCGAGCGCTTGCAGCGCTTGAAGGCCGCAAGCGCTCCCTTGCGATCAGTCA